>JAEZJZ010000069.1 GCA_023436245.1 Bacillota bacterium
AACCAGCCTCTTGCTACGACTTTGGTCGCAGGTCAGATAGATTACTTTTGCCCGTCTGAACCCGGAACATGTGGGCGGTGGTGCTTGGTTTCGGAGCTGATTTCCCAGTGGATGACGAAGGTCAGGATCACCCTCAGGATCACGATTGAAGCCAAAATGATCATCTCATCAATGGTCCTGATCATGAGGGTTTTGAGAATCTCCGCTCCCAGCTTGAACTCGAGCGCCAACGCCAGAGCTCTGGCCATCTCCACTTTGATTGAGTCATCCGAGAAGTTGAAGAGCCTTAACGCGTATTGTGCGAAGGCCTTCACTGCCGAGAAGATGATGATGAAGACACCCATGGCTTCCATCAGATGAATGATCACTGGCACAGTTGTGGTGAGCGCTGTTTCCAGCAGGTGCATCATTTCTGTATCCTCCTATTGCGATATCTATAGATATAAATTGCGCCAATTTAGATCATACCTGTTTGTCGGGGGAAGTCAATTGTTCATGCTTCCATTAGCCGCATTGGAATCGAAATGGTGAGTGCAGCAAGGCCGGGCTATCTGAGTACTCGCTGGATGGTTATCAGAAAAATATAGCAAATATCAGCTCGCAGGAGGATAATGGTGAAGAAGTAGTTTGCAGCATGGAGGGATATCTCGCGTGAAAATAGGAATGATCGTCTATTCGCAGACCGGAAACACCTTGGCAGTGGCTGAGCGGCTGCAACAGCAGCTCAGTGCGCAAGGGCACGATGCCAGTTTGCAGCGCCTGCAGGTAGTTGCCGGTTCAAGCAAGCAGGCCCGGGACGTGCGTATTGCTGAATTGCCCGATCTGAACGGCTACCAGGCGCTGGTGCTCTGTTCTCCGGTTCAAGGCTTCAGCCTGGCTCCGGCGATGAAGATCTATTTGGCACAGGTGCAGTTGTCGTCTGGTCTGCCGGTGGCGTTGCTGATGACGCAACACTTCCCTTACCCATGGATGGGCGGCAAGCAGGCAATCGGCCAGTTCCAACAGGCCTGTCGGCAGCAAGGCGCCGCGATTAAGGGGGAGATGATCGTCAATTGGTCAAACTCTCGGCGAGAGCAGCAGATTAGAGACGGCATCTCCAAGCTAGCCAGCCTGTTCTAGGAAGCCAGCGCGATTCTTGCAGGGAGGGTGAAGATGAACAGACGTTTGAGGATAGTGTTGATTGTCCCGTTGATGATTGTGCTGGCGGCATGGGCCGGCATCAGCTGGTTGGGCCGCGCCCATGAACAGGGGCTGGCTCAAATCGAGATCTTGGGTGTCGACCTCGCGCAGGTGCCGGATGGTACATACGCTGGCAGCCACTCGGTATTTCCGGTGTCGGTCCAGGTTAAGGTCACTGTTCTGGACCACAAGATCACCGACATTGAACTGGTGAAGCATCAAAACGGACAGGGCTCGGCGGCCGAGGTGCTCGCCGAACAGGTGGTCACAGCACAGAGCTTGCAGGTGGACGTAATCACCGGGGCCACCGCCAGCAGCAAGGTAATTCTGAAAGCGATAGATAATGCCCTACAGAGTTCGCTCAGATAGGTGCAACCTGCTGGGAGGTCATTCAGATTGCTGAATGACCTCCGTTGTTTTGCATTGACATCGGCGTGTCCACATCGTTATAATTAGGTTACAAAACAATTGGATGTTCAAATTAAGCATCAGTTGCTTCCACAAAGAAACCTTTGTTGCTGGCCATTGTAGGATAAGGGGAGAGAACCAGTCTGCTGCCGAAGGGGGAGATACTCGCCGTGCTCAAACTGTCCAAACGGCTGAAGCCGTATGCTTTGCCCATCGCTATTGTCTGCGCACTGATGCTCCTGCAGTCGTTGTCGCAGCTATATCTGCCCAATCTGATGTCGGACATCGTTGACCAAGGCATTGCCCGCGGTGACACGGCCTACATCTGGCGTACCGGCGGGATGATGCTGCTGGTCGCTCTGGGAGGCGCCGTCTGTACGGTGTTTGCTAACTACCTCTCATCCCGCAACTCAATGGGATTCGGTCGTGACCTGCGCAGTGCCGTGTTTGCCCGGGTGGAAAGCTTCTCTCTGCACGAGTTTGACCAGATTGGCACTGCTTCCCTGATCACTCGCACCACCAACGACATTACTCAGGTACAGAACGTGGTGATGATGAGTCAGCGGATGCTGGTAACCGCACCGATGATGCTGATCGGTGGCAGCATCATGGCTTATTCGAAAGACAGGGAGTTGTCCAAGACCTTGGTCGGCGTGCTTCCGCTGCTGGTGATCCTGGTATCGCTGGTGGCCAGCAAGGGCATGCCGCTGTTTCGGGCAATGCAGAGCAAGCTTGACCGCCTGAATCTGGTGCTTCGCGAGGGTCTGACCGGCATTCGGGTGATTCGCGCCTTCAACCGCGTTGACCACGAAAGCCAGCGCTTCGATGCGGCTAACCGCGACCTGACGGACACGGCCATTCGCGTGAACCGGATCATGGCCTTGATGATGCCGCTGATGATGCTGATCATGAATTTTACGGCCATCGCCATCATCTGGTTCGGCGGCATCCGCATAAATAGTGGTGCCATGGAGGTGGGCGACATGATGGCCTTCATCCAGTATGCCATGCAGATCATGTCCTCACTGCTGATGGTCTCGATGATGTTCGTGATGATCCCGCGCGCATCTGCTTCCGCGGTGCGCGTCAACCAGGTGTTGGAGATGGTGTCGGACATCAGCGATCCGGCGATTCCGGCGGTTCCGACCGGTCAGCGTGGTCTGGTGGAGTTTCGCGACGTCTCCTTCAGCTATCCAGGCGCAGAACGCCCGGCCTTGCAGCATATCAGCTTCACCGCGCGACCAAGTCAGACCACTGCCGTTGTTGGCGGCACCGGGGCGGGGAAGTCCACCCTAATCAGTCTCATCCCGCGTTTCTATGACATCAGCCAAGGCAGCATTTTGGTCGATGGAGTGGATGTGCGCCAGTTGACCCAGTCAGATCTGCGGCAGAAGATGGGCCTGGTGCCGCAGACTGCAGTGCTCTTTTCCGGCAGCGTCAACGAAAACATTCGCTACGGCCGGGCTGAGGCGGATGAAGGGCAGGTGCAGCTAGCCACAGCGGTGGCGCAGGCCAGTGAGTTTGTCAGCGGCATGTCCGGCGGCTTTGACTCCATACTAGCCCAAGGCGGCACGAATCTGTCCGGCGGACAGAAGCAGCGCCTCTCCATCGCCAGGGCATTGGTGCGCCGCCCTGAGATCTACCTCTTTGACGACAGTTTCTCTGCCCTTGACTTCAAGACCGACGCCCGTCTGCGTGCCGCGCTCAGCGAGTACACGGAGGACGCCACCGTGCTGATTGTTGCCCAGCGGGTGAGCACGGTGATGGATGCGGATCAGATCATCGTTCTGGACGACGGACAGATTGTGGGTATTGGCACTCATCGTGAACTGCTGCAGAGCTCCCCCGTCTATCGGGAGATCGTGATGTCGCAGCTGTCTGAGGAGGAGTTGGCATGAGCACAGGAGCGCAAGGCCAGAGTCAGGGTCGCCCCACTGACCGGCAAGTACCGATG
Organism: Bacillota bacterium; assembly: GCA_023436245.1. Classification (GTDB taxonomy): domain Bacteria; phylum Bacillota; class UBA994; order UBA5500; family UBA5500; genus JAEZJZ01. The sequence goes on from JAEZJZ010000069.1 coordinate 3,542, forward strand.
CCAAGGCCGAGTGGAATGCTGGGAGGCCCGCGCCGCGGGGGTATGGGCGGCGGGCCGATGCACGGCATGATGGTTCTGGGCGAAAAGGCCAAGGACTTCAAGGGCACGCTGCGTCGCTTGCTCGGCTACCTGCGTCCGCAGTTGCTGCCACTGTGTATAGTCTTGCTGGCCGCTGCCTGCAGCACCGTATTCAACATTCTCAGCCCCAAGGTGATGGGCAGAGCTACTACCAAGTTGTTCGAGTTCGTGATCATGAAGCTAAAGGGAGTGCCCGGAGCAGCGGTTGACTTCACCTACATCGGGCGCATCCTGCTCATCCTCTGCGGCCTTTACCTGACGAGCGCCGCTTTCAGCTACCTGCAGCAGTTGGTCATGGCCGGTGTCGCGCAGCGCACCGTCTATCAGATGCGTCGCGACGTGGAAGCCAAACTGTCCCGGCTGCCACTAAAGTTCTTTGATTCGCGCACGCACGGGGAGATTCTCAGCCGAGTGACCAACGACGTGGACACGGTTTCCAGCACGCTGCAGCAGAGCATCACCCAGCTAGTCACCTCAGTGGTTACCCTGATCGGCGTGATCATTATGATGCTGACCATCAGCGTGACCATGACTCTGATTCTGGTCGCCACGTTACCGCTCTATGTGCTGGTCACCAAGGCGATCGCCTCGCGTTCGCAGAAGTTCTTTGTTGCCCAGGCCAAGGCGCTGGGTGAACTGAATGGACATGTAGAGGAAATGTACACTGGGCACAGGGTGGTGAAGGCATTCGGTCGCGAGAGCTGGTCGATTGCCGACTTCGATGCCATCAACCAGCGGCTCTACCAGGCCGGCTGGCGTGCACAGTTCATCTCAGGCGTGATCATGCCAGTCATGAACTTTCTGAACAACATCGGCTATGTCCTGATCTGCGTCTTCGGCGGAGTCTTCGTCACCAGGCAGGTCATCTCCATCGGCGACGTGCAGGCGTTCATCAACTACTCCCGCCAGTTCACCCAGCCCATCGTCCAGACCGCAAACATCGCCAACATTCTGCAGGCTGCCGTGGCTGCAGCCGAGCGCGTGTTTGAACTGCTGGATGAAAACGAAGAGGTGGCCGACAGCGGGGCGAAACCTCTGATCGAACAGACGGAGGCAGTGGCCGGATCTGTGCGGTTTGCCCAAGTAGCCTTCCGCTATCAGGTTGACAAGCCACTGATCGCGGACATGAACATCGATGTGCAACCCGGCCAGACCGTGGCCATCGTCGGACCGACCGGCGCCGGCAAGACGACACTGGTCAATCTGCTGATGCGCTTCTATGACGTGGACGAGGGCGCAATCACTGTGGATGGTTTGGACATTCGCGAGCTGGCGCGCCGAGATCTGCGCAGCATCTTTGGCATGGTCTTGCAGGATACCTGGTTGTTCAACGGCACCATCCGCGAGAACATCGCCTATGGTCGCCAAGGCGCAACTGAGGCGGAGGTGGTGGCGGCCGCCAGAGCGGCCCACGCTGACCATTTCATTCGCACCCTGCCGCAGGGCTATGAGACGGTGCTGAACGAAGAGGCCTCGAACATCTCGCAAGGTCAGCGCCAGTTGCTGACCATTGCCCGTGCAGTCTTGGCAGACCCGGCCATCCTGATCCTGGATGAGGCCACCAGCAGCGTGGACACACGCACAGAGATTCAGATTCAACACGCCATGGCGGCTCTGATGCAAGGGCGTACCAGCTTCGTGATCGCCCATCGTCTCTCCACCATTCGGGACGCAGACCTGATTCTGGTGATGAACGAGGGGCGGATTGTGGAGCAGGGTACCCATCAGCAGTTGCTCGTACAGCGCGGCTTCTATGCCGAACTCTATAACAGCCAGTTCACCAACAATGGGCAGGTGGCCGTCGGCCAGGTTGGTTAGCCTGGTCGCTCAGTGGCCAAGACCGGATGATCGGATGATTGTCCGGTCTCTTGCATGGCATAGTCTGGGGTGGGTCGTGATTGGGCAGGTTCAAGAACGAAACAAGTCTTCAGCAAAGAGGTGACGTGCGTGGCTCATCGTACTCTCAAGAACGGGTACCAGCAGTTGCAGGTGAGGCTGAATCGCTTTCCGCAAGGAGTACCTCCGTCAGAATACCTGGAGCGCATCTTCAGTGTTTTGATGAGCGAGCGCGAGGCGCAGTTGATGTCGCTCTTGCCGATCAAGCCATTCACGTTGCCGACAGCCGCACGGGCCCTCAGGCTGCCAGAAGCGGAGACCGCCCGCGTGCTGGATGATCTGGCTGAACGGGCACTGCTGCTCGACCTGGAGCGGCCCGATGGGAGCAAAGTTTACACATTGCCGCCGCCCATGGCCGGTTTCTTTGAGTTCTCGCTGATGCGCACCCGCAATGACATCGACCAGAAGCTGCTCTCTGAGCTGTTCTTCCAGCACCTGAACGTAGAGGAGGACTTCGTGCGGGAGTTGTTTGTGACTGGCTCCACCAACTTGGGCCGCGTCTTTGTCAGTGAACCCGCGCTTACAGGCCGTGATGACCTGCATGTTCTCGACTATGAACGGGCCAGTCACGTGATTCGGCAGGCCAAGCACCGCGGGGTGGGGCTCTGCTACTGTCGGCACAAGCTGGAGCACTTGGGGCAGGCCTGTGCCGCCCCACAGGAGACCTGTCTCACTCTCGGCAACACGGCTGACTCACTGATCCGCCACGGCTATGCGCGATCGATCAGCGAGTCGGAAGCGATGGGCATTCTGGAGCTGGCCTACGAGCACAACCTGGTTCAGATCGGCGAGAACGAGCAGGAGCAGTTGCCTTTCATCTGCAACTGCTGCGGCTGTTGCTGTGAGGCTCTCCTGGCGGTGAAGCGCTTTGGCACCCTGCAGACGATCAATACGACCAACTACCTGCCTGCAGTTGATCAGGAGCGGTGCACCGGGTGCGGCCTCTGCGCTGCTGCCTGCCCGGTCGCGGCCATTCAGATTGTTGACAGCCCGGACGGAGAGGTTCGTCGTCTACAGGCTGTGGTTGATGCTGACATTTGCCTTGGCTGTGGCGTCTGTGTGCGCGCTTGTCAGCGTGGGGCTCTCCGTGTGGAGAGCCGGGAGCAGAGAGTGATCACTCCGGTCAATTCACTGCATCGCATTCTGGTCATGGCCATCGAACGCGGCCAGCTGCACAATCTGATCTTCGACAATCAGGCGCATTTCAGCCATCGAGCCATGGCCGCAGTGCTGGGCGCCATTTTGAAGCTACCGCCTCTAGAGCGCCTGTTGGCTAGTGACCAGATGAAGTCTCGCTATTTGGTGACCCTGATCCGAGCGGTGGAGCGTCGGACAAGCTGAGCATTGTCGCACCGCCGATGCAAGTTTGTGGTAAAATAGCAGGCGGAGGGAAAGCGATAGGGGGATTGATTATGGCAGCCAAGTATGGCCGCGTGGCCCTGGTGGTCGGCGCATCATCCGGCATGGGCAAGGCCTGCGCCGAATACCTGCATGCCCATGGCTATTACGTCTATGGCACTTCCAGGAAAGCAGCATTCCCGAACGACGACACGTACCGCTTGGAAAGGGGCTTTCTGGAGATGATTCCGCTGGACGTGACTGAGGACGAGAGCATTCAGCGGGCGGTCGATTTCGTGCTAGCCAAGGAAGGACAGATCAATATTCTGTTGAACTGCGCCGGTTTTGCCTTGGGTGGCGCGGTAGAGGATATTTCCCGAGTTGAGGCCCACGAGATTTTCGAGACCAACTTTTTCGGTCTGATGAGTTGCTGCCAGAAGGTGTTGCCGGCGATGAGAGCCCAAAAGGGCGGCCTGATCGTCAACATCAGCTCGGTGGCCGGGTTCATCGCTTTGCCGTTCCAGTCGATGTACAGCGCCAGCAAGTACGCGGTCGAGGCGATGAGCGAGGCGTTGCGCATGGAAGTCAAGCCCTTTGGCATCAAGGTGGCGATGATCGACCCGGGTGATGTCCGCACCGGCTTTACCGCTGCCAGGCGCACTGCTCAGGCAGCGGCAACCAACCCCGTCTACCGGGAGAGGCACCAGAAGGCGGTCGAGGAGATGATTCGCTCCGAGACCTCCGGTCCCGGCCCGGAAGTGGTGGTCAAGGAGTTTGCCCGCATCCTGCAGGACAGCAACCCGCCCATCCGCCGCGTGGTGGGTGCACAGTATCAGGCTGTGGCTGTGTTAAAGCGAGTGCTGCCCTCTCGCATGGTGGAAACCATCGTCGAGAAGATGTATTAGTCGGAAGTCAGGTCTCAAACCACAAATGACACGCCGCGTAGGCTCTCCAGTTGGAGCAGGATGCAGAAGGGGCGGACCTTTCTGCACGGAGGTAACTGTCAGGGAGGCTGCCGTAACGCAGATTAGCTCCCACATGATAGCGGAGGGACCGCCCACTGTTTGGGCAGTCCCTCCGCGCTTTCTTTGCTCTATCTTTGCCTCAGGCGTTGCTCGGCCAAGAGCAGATCGACCATGCGTCCGTAGCTCTGCACCCCGTCTGCTTGACCTTGAGTCTTCAGGTAGTTGTCATTGATGCGCTCCGACAAGCGTTCGATGGGACCGGCATGGCGCTGCCAGAACTGCTGATTGGCTGTCAGGTCGCGCAGCAGACCGGGTCCGAAGTCCGCCTGCAGGGTTGCGTAAGCCGTTTCGTCCCGGGCTCGTAGCGCCCGGGTACAGTTGGTCAGCGCCAACAGTAGACCAGAGTATTGGAACTCGGGGTCGGGGTGACTGATGCAGGTGAGATAGGCCAGGTAGTTTGCCTCGTCTTCGCGGGCAAAGCCGCGTTGGTGGGCCATCTCATGGCAGGCCGTGGCCGGAACGAACGGATCTGGCTCTGCGATGTTCACATTTGCCTCCCCCGTGAACGGAAAGTACATACCTGAGATACCGGTGTAGGACCAAGGTTCGGACAAGTACACGCCTTTGGGCGAGCCATAGCTGCCCCCGATCGCTGACAGCGACTTGGCCGCCTGCTCATAGCCCAGGGCAGCGCGCGAGAGCGCGCGCCATTTCCCCCCGCTCAGGCGCATCACCCCGGCAGCATCTTCCGGTAGCTTCTGCCGTAAATCGTTGGCTCTGTCCAGCAGGTGCCGGCTGAGCGTGGTCAGCTCGGCTACGGATGACGGCTGCACAGGCAGCTTGGCGACATCGGCTAGCGGCAACCGATGATAGTTGAGGCCCCAAACTAACAAGAACAGTGAGTAGATCAGGGCAACGGACGAGAGAGCCTGCCCGACGCCCCGCAGCCAATTGCTCGGGTTTCGCCAGGAGGTGATCAGCCAGCGCAGAAAAAGGAGAGGCAGGCCGATTAAGAGAGCCACCACGGTCGCCTCAGCCAATGAGAAGGGTACCACTCGGGTAGCTCTGCTCAGGGCCTGCCCCAGTAACGGATAGATTCCCCGTGAGTAGAGTCGTTCCACCCAGGTTGGGGCCAGCGAACCGGCATAGTTCAGGCCGATTGCAGCCGCGAGCAACAGCAAAGAACGGAACTGCCAGCGTTTCATCTACTCACCATCCTCCGGCACATTCTGATCATCGCCGGATCGCCCTCGCTGCCTGCGGCTGCGCGTGGGCCGCTGGCAGTAGGCGGGATGCCTGGCGTTGGCATGATGGGCCATGCAGGCCGCGCAGTTGCCGTGCCGCTCACAGCGGGTTCTGCGACAAGGGCATGCGGTTGGCGTTGCTTTTTCCAGAGGCATATCTAGCCCTCCCTCATCTCACGAGGCGTTTAGTCTTAAGCTGGATTGCTACCAAGTACTACTTCAGACCAAGCCAGTTGACTCGATCAGCCGTTTCCCGGAAACAATCGGATTTGAGGAAGTCATCCGCGTATTTGGCGCTGCACATCATCGGGTGGCGGCTCGGGTAGATGGTGCCGAGCTCAATCCAAGGCATCATCGCCTGAGCCGGCTTGCCCCAGAGAAACCAAGCCAAATCGCCTTCCGCTGTGGAAATGTACTGCAACAAATCCTGCATGAAATTCAACCAGATCGCTCGGTGCAGCAGTGGCTCGCCCTTGACTGTCAGACAGGTATTCAGCAACAACACGCCTTGCTCCTCCCAATCGGCGAAAAGCCTGTCCGGTGGCAGCAGCTTCCACTCCCCTCGGGCTATCTGCTCCCTGATGGCGACAAAGGAGGGTATCTGATCATAGTGCTCGATCTGCCGGTCAGTCCGGTACAGCAGCCGCAGGATGTTGCGCAATGACGTTTGGGCAAAGGGAGTGAGCCAGGAGTGTAACCCACCCACCTCAAAGGCTCGCCCGGTGGCCACGCCCGGCTCCGGATACGGATCCTGCCCTAGGATGACGACCCGCAAGCGTTGCAGGTCCAGCCGCAAGAAGCGCAGTACCCGATCAGGCGCAGGATCGTAGCCATCGCCCAACTGGTGCCTGATTGAGGCCAGCTGGGCCAAACGATCGGCATCCAGGAAGCTGGACCAGGAAGGGTGCACGTTTATCGCCAGCCAATCGTTATCCATCAACCAGATCGCCCTCTTTCGTGCAATATTATAGCATTTGGTCTATATTGATGATGATATCTCATTTTGAGGAGTGAATGGCGTGGAAGAACGAAACCGTTTGGCGGTGCTCTGGACTAGTCCGGATAGAGAGGTGGCTCTGAAGATGGTCTTTATGTACACCTTGAACTCCAAGCTGAACGGTTGGTGGGATCAGGTAGAGGTGGTGGCCTGCAAAGCCTGCAGTGACGCGTACGGGGTTTCGGAGCAACTGGCTGCTCTCGGTGCGGTGGTCAAGTTCATGGGGCTGCCGCAGCAACTCGCCAGAGTTGCGATCTCAATAAAGCGATTCTTGCTTGTCAAGAATCGGCCTGTACCGCTTATCCAGATGCTGCAATCCGGCTGGACGCAGTTGACGGTCTAGCCAGGGGAACAATGTCACCTTTGCCTGCCTCCGTTTCGCCACTGGTTGTGCCAGGTCATGCCCTGAGTGCGGTTCTTGCGCTCGGCATCCTGCTGCATTTCTCTGAGCATTGCCTCCCAGGCTGCCCGAGTCGGCTTTTGGGCTGCCCACTGCTTCTCATACTCAGGCCAGAGACCGCGGTCCGATTCCACATACAGGCGAACCTGAGTCAGTCCGCGATTTGAGGAGAAGGCGCCCAGCTGCGCTTTGTCCGCGAACACCTGGTGATGCTCGCGCTCACAAGCCTCGCACTTGTCGATGCGGTCGATGATCGGTGGGGTTGACCCGTCCGGTAGCCAGATCGATTCCATCAGCACTCTGTCCGTACCGATGAGCAAGCCGCCGCAGACCGGGCAGTGCGGCGCGTGTAGTACAGTGCGCCAGCGTCGGACTGTGCTCACAATGTTGGCCCCGCCCAGTGCAAAGGCAACTGCGGACAACAATCCCAGACGCCAGTCATAGCTGGGAAACAGCCTGAACAGATAGGCTATTCCGGTCAGGGCTAGCGTAACCCAGGCGACCAGCTGCAGCCCCATTTGCGGACCTGTTGACATCGTCACACACCCTTTCCTGGAACGGGGGGACAGTCCCCTCGTTCTAAGTCAGTCTCGCTCCCGGGGCAGTTCCATGCCGTGCTCCCGGTTCTTTTTGCTTGCCTCTTGCTGCGAGCGCCTGAGCAGTTGCTCCCATTCCGGTCGAGTCATGCTCGGCTTGTGTGGTCTAGAGTCCAGCTCGGACACCAGTTGCTCGATCTCTGCATCCGTCTTATTGGCGTGCAGGCGCAGATGCCTGATTCTGCCGTCATAGAGCAGCACGCCAGCCGCATCAGGCAGCGCTGGCGGCACGATGGGTCCCGGCTCACCAGTGGCCGCAAAGACGTGGTGATGCTGCCTTCCGCATGACTCGCAGGTGGACACTCTATCCACGATGGCAGATAGCGTATCCACCCCTTCCGCCGAGGCAGGGCGCAGAGTTTCTTCCTGCATCGAGAACAGCCCGCCACAAACTGGACATTTTGGCGCCAGTCGTAGCTTATGCCAACGGGCGGCGATGGGGATTGCCTCTGACACTGCCAGCACTAGCACCAACAACGAGATGACCCCGCCCCACCAATGGTAGATGCGGACCGCCTGCCCAATCACCAGATAGCCGCCAGCCAGACAGGCGATGAGCAGGCAGATCATGAATTTACGGACAGCGCCTCTGGCTTCCTGACGTTGTGATTGACGCTTTTCCTCCTGAAGTGCCATTTCCATTCCCCCTTACCATTAATACGTCTGGTGCGGCCCATCGGTTGCCAATCAATTACAGGCGAGAGCAGCAAGAAACAGTTCGATAGCAGGAAGAATTACAGAGGATAGCGAGACTCGGCCTCGAATAAGTATTCTGAAGATTACTTGTACGAGGAGGGAATCTGGTGGAAAGCAAATCTCAGAACTGTATTGACCGACAGATTATTGGCGATCTCTATCTGTCCCGGGAAGGCGCCAAGTTCGTCGAGGACTTGGTCAACGGGTACGGCGCCCGCTTTGGCGGGTCGGACGAAGAGCGGGCAGCTGCCGAGTTCATCCGCGCCAAGCTGGAGAGTTTCGGCGTGGACAAAGCCTGGACTGAACCATTTGAATGCATGGGCTGGACCAGACGGGAGACCAAGTTGACGGTAGTCGGGCCGGTGGAGCAGGAGATGGATTGCATTGCCCTGCCTTTCTGCCCACCGGGAACGGTCGAGGCTCCGCTTGTGTTTCTGGGTGATGGCGATCCGCAGACCTATGCCGACAATCGCGATCGGTTGAAGGGAGCAATCGCCATGGTCACCACGGCCACTCCGCGCTACTACCATCGCGGCATGCATCGCGGCGAGAAGCTTGGTCGCGCCCTGGAGGCCGGGGCCATCGGCTTCATCTGGATGCGCGGCGAGCCAGGTGGGCTGCCTGAGACCGGCTCCGCTCGGTTCAATCAGGCCTGTGAGGTCCCGGCCATCTCAGTCTCCTTCGAGACTGGCCACGAGATGTTGCGCATCGGGCGGCAGGGAGAGCTGATGGTGCGCATCGAGTCGACCAATGAAGTGCATCCAGTGACGTCCTACAACGTGATTGGCGAAATCACCGGACGGGAGAAACCAGAAGAGATCATCGTGATCGGCGGGCATTACGACGGTCATGACATCAACCAGTCTGCCAACGATAACGGTGCCGGCACTGCCGTGGTGGTGGAAGCCGCCCGCGCCTTGGCAGTTCACAAGGAGCAGATCGGTCGCACCATTCGTTTCATCGCCTTCGCCCAGGAGGAGATGGGCTTGATCGGTTCCGAGAGCTATGTCAAGCAGCATCTGCATGAACACCACGTGTTCATGATCAACACCGATGGCGCCGGACGGGGCACCAGGGCTAACTTCAGCCTGCAGAACTGGTCCGAAGCCACCTCGTTCTTCAAGCAGATGCTCGGACAGATGTTCGAGTCGCAGGTGAGCGTCGGCGACAGTGTCAGCCTCTATTCCGACATGTATAACTTCGCCTGCCGCGGCATTCCATCCTCTACCTACTCCTCCTCAGATCCAGTGACTGGAGGAGCGCCGCGCGGCTATGGGCATACCTATTGGGATACGCTGGATAAGTTGAACCCGAAGGGCATTCAGAGCGACGCCATCATTCTGGCTCGCCTTTTGCTCCGTCTGGCCACTCTGGAGGAACTGCCGCTCAAGCACAAGACGCCGGCGGAGTTCGGCCGCAGGCTGAAGGAGATGGGCTTTGACCAGATCCTGCGCTACGAGCTGCGTGCCGTTCCGGGCGAGGAGTAGCATCTCCGCCATATCTGGGTCACAACCAAAGACTGTTGCAGGCAAACAGGCCTCTCGCATGGGCGAGAGGCCTGTTTTATCCTATTCCTTGTTCAGCTTACTGCTGCTGTTGGGCCTTGGCCCAGGTATCGCGCAAGCCAACGATCTTGTTGAAGACAGGGTGCCCTTCGCGGCTGTCCACCGGGTCAGCGTGGAAGTAACCCTGCCGCAGGAACTGGAACTTGTCGCCCGGCTTGGCGGCCGCCAAACTTGGTTCCACTAAGCAACCCTCCAGGATCTGCAGCGAGTTCGGATTGAGCCTGTCCGTGAAATCCTGGCCCTCCGGTACGTCATCCGGATTAGGTACTGTGAACAACTGGTCGTAGAGACGTACCACGGCCGGCACTGCGTGCGAAGCGCTGACCCAATGGGCCGTCGCCTTCACCTTGCGGTTAGCTCCTGCTTCGCCGCTCTTGGAATCTGGGTCGTAGCTGCAGCGGAGCAGCGTGATCTTGCCCGCTTCATCCTTCTCTACGCTTTCGCACTTGATGATGTAGGCGCCTTTCAGCCGCATTTCTCGGCCGGGAGCCAGGCGGAAAAACTTCTTGGCTGGCTCCTCCATGAAGTCTTCCTGCTCGATGTAGAGCTCGCGGGAGAAGGGAACCTGGCGGTTGCCGGCGGCCGGATCCTCGGGGTTGTTCTCGACTTCCAACCACTCAACCTGTCCCTCGGGGTAATTCTCCAGCACCACCTTGAGCGGCTGTAAGACCGCCATCATCCGGGGGGAGTGTGCGTTCAGGTCTTCCCGCAGGCAATGCTCCAGGAAGCCAGCTTCCAGCATGGTGTTGCTGCGCGAGACGCCGATCCGCTCCGAGAAGGCGCGCAGAGCGGCAGCCGTGTATCCGCGGCGACGCAACCCAACGATGGTCGGCATGCGCGGATCATCCCAACCGGAAACGTGGCCTTCTTCCACCAGGCGCCGCAGTTTGCGCTTGCTCATCACGTTGCCGGTGACCGACCAACGACCGAACTCGATCTGTTTCGGGCGGCCTTGTACTCCCGGTCGGCTGTAGTCCACGTTCTCCAGGAACCAGCGATATAGTTCGTTGTGATCAGCGTACTCAATGGAACAGAGAGAGTGGGTGATACTCTCCAATGCATCCGACAGTGGGTGCGAGTAGTCATACATCGGGTAGATGCACCACTTGTCGCCCGTGCGATGGTGGTGGGCGTGCCGGATGCGATAAAGAACGGGGTCACGCATATTGATGTTGCCGGAGGCCATGTCGATCTTGGCGCGCAGCACCTTGCTGCCGTCAGCAAATTCCCCGTCCTTCATTCGCTCAAACAGATCCAGATTTTCTTCCACTGCCCGATCGCGATAGGGGCTGTTCTTTCCCGGCTCGGTCAGGGTGCCGCGGTATTCACGGATTTCGTCGCCGGACAGGTCATCCACGTAGGCCAGGCCCTTGTTGATCAACTGCTTGGCAAACTCGTAGAGGTCATCAAAGTAGTCCGAGCAGAAGAACAGGCGGTCCTCCCAGTCCACGCCCAGCCACTTGATGTTCTCAATGATCCCTTCCACGAACTCGGTCTCTTCTTTTACCGGGTTGGTGTCGTCGAAGCGCAGGTTGAATTGGCCGCCGTAAGACGACGCGATGCCATAGTTCAGCAGGATGGCCAAGGCGTGCCCGATGTGCAAGTAGCCATTCGGCTCCGGCGGGAACCTGGTGTGCACGCGACCGTCATTCCAGCCTTGGGCAATATCCTCATCGATGATGTGGCGAATGAAATTGCTGCTCTCCGTCTCATTGCTGGCCAAGATCAATCACTTCCTTAACATAAGCTTGCTTGGACTATTTATAGCACATGCTGGGGTTCGGTTCAATACAACCCTCGCAGAATCCGGGTTGTTCGGCACTTGTTGCTCTTTCTATTCTACGCTGGGTGCCACCGTCCTAAACCTGATCAGGATCAAATTACCAACTAGCAGGCAGTGTTCTGAGTGTGCTAGCTGCCCCGCCTGCTCGCAGGTGCGCCTCAGCTAAAGGACGGCTCGCAGTCGACGCGGCGTGGATCAGCTGCGCAGATCTCTGTGCTATACTGAATGAGTTGGGGGAGTTGTCCAGAGAGAGGGTGTTTTTGATGCCCATCAAGATCGGTATCTGCGACGACCAGGTAGAGGACACGCGGACATTGGCGGCAGCCCTGCTCGCCTACGAGCCATCATTTCAGATTGCTACTTATGCCAGCGGAGAGTCCCTGCTCATGGACTGTTGCGACGATGGCTCGCAGTTTGATCTGCTCTTTCTGGACATTTACATGCCCGGTTTGGGCGGGCTTGCGGTCGCTGGCAAGCTGCGCCTCTGCGCACCGGATACCAAGATTATTCTATTTTCCTCCAGCAATGAGCATTATCCGGAAGCATACGATTTGTTTGCTTTCAACTATCTGGTCAAGCCGCTCAACCGGGATAAACTGCAGCGCGTGCTGGATCAGGCATTGGCCGAGATTGACAAACAGCGCGAGCAGCAGATCAGCATCAGCTACAAAGGGACAACCTATCGCTTGCGCTCTCGAGATATTCTCTACCTTGAAAGCAGTGACAAGATCATCTTCCTCTACTTTGCGGACAGAAACAGGCTGCAATGTTACGCCAAGTTGGACGACATCTTGGCTCAACTACCTGCTGAGACCTTCATTCGCTGCCATCAGAGCTATGCCGTGAACGCTATTCACGTGACCGAAATGGCCGAAAATCATTTTCGTGTCGGTCAGGCGGCGATCAGCATTTCCAAGCGCTACCTTCGCCCCGCGCGGGAGAAGTACTTCGCCTACCTGTTCGCGCATCTGGGTGAGCGTTAGGATGAGTACGACGAGACAGCGACGGGGGTTGTTCAGCGTTGGCACTCTGATCCTGGTGATCTTCTGCATGAACTTACCAGTACTTCACGCCCATTACTACCACCAACTCACGGGAGCTCCCAGGGCGGAGCATGGCGTGATCGACCTTGCGAGTAACCGGTTGAACCGGGAACGAGTCTATCTGGAAGGGCAGTGGGCGTTCTACTGGCAGCGCTTGATCGCCAGCCAACCTGCTTCCTCGGTCGAACCAGATCTGGAGCTCTTGGTTCCAGAGGAATGGTCGAGCTACGAGCTGGCGGGTGCCAACTTGCCAGCCGGTGGCTACGGCAGCTACCAACTGACCATCACCGGCTTGCAGTATGCTGCTCCGCTTTCGCTCTCGGTGCCTGACTTCGGTGGAGCATACCGGGCATATGTCGATGGACAGCTCGCCGCCGAGAGCGGCAGGCTATCCACGCAGCTGAGTCAAGTCTTCACCTCTCCGCGCGCACAGTTGTACCCTGTCGAGCTCTCTCCGGGTGCAACGCATCAGGTTGTGATCGAGGTAGCTACGACCCGCTTTTCGGGCCTATATATGACCCCGGTATTGGACGATTATCAGCGGGCTCTGCAGAGAAACGAGGTCAAAAACTCCGCGCGGCTGGTCCTGTTTGGCATCGCGTTCTCGTCCTTCTGCAGCCTGCTACTGATTTACCTTGTGTTTGTGCGTCGCAAACTGCGCTCCTTCTGGCTGCCTGCCATGACTTTGCTGGTGCTCGTGCGCATCATGCTCACGGCCGAGTTCTACAGTTTCTGGCAGCCCATCTGCTTCTTCAACCTCTCCTATGAAGCGACCAATGAACTGATGTATCTCGTGACCTTCGCTCTGAAGTATCTGATGATCCTTCTGATCCAGGAGCAGTGCGGCATCAAGATCAGTCTGCGAGCCAGGTTGGGTTTCCTGGTCTATTACATTCTGCTCTATTTGCTCTACTTGTTGACGCCTCCCGCCATTTACAACCAGTATCTGTCGGTGGTGGTCCCAATGCTCACCTATGCGCTGGATCTCTACCTCTTCTTTCGAGTTCACCGAGATCAGCAACAGGTCAGGAAGTTTGGATTGGTCGTCTTTTGGAGCGCCCTGATGGTCATCGTTGGCCTGACAGTGGACAGCTACTATCTCAACGGCAAGAGCTTGCTGGATACCTCTCTGGCGCTGCCGTTGCTGCTCACATGCTTCCTCTTGGTGATCAGTTGGGTGTACGCCATGCGCATTGGTGACCTCTACGATGACTTCATCGAGTCCTCTTCCCGACTGGAGGTGACTACTCGCCAGGTGATCAGGCAGCAGGAGTATTACGCTGCGCTCAGTGAGCAGATGGACGAAATCCGGGAGATCAAGCACGACGTCAGACACTTTGTCGGCGCCATGACCAGGCTGGCCGACGAGGGCAAGTTGCCGGAGATGCGCCGGTTTCTGCACGAGTACGGGCAGCGGGTGGAGCTTGAACAGCTGCCGGTCTTCTGCCAGCACACCATCGTCAATTCGATCATCGGCTATTACTATTTGTTGGCTAGAGCGCACGGCATAGTCTTCAATAGTCACTGTCAGATCGGTGATCAGATCAGGCTCAGCGACAGCGATCTTTGCATCATCTTTGGCAATGCTCTGGAGAACGCCATCAACGCTTGCTGCCTGGTGACAGACAGCGACCGGCGGTTTGTCTCAATTGATGCGCAGAGGATGAAGAAGCAATGGCTGTTGAGAGTGGAGAACTCGCACGACGGTAGTCGGCTGATGCTAGATGGTCAGGGTATGCCTGTGTCTCCAGATGACGGCCTTCATCATGGCTTTGGCCTGCGCAACTTGCGCAAGGTGGTTGAATCCTATGGTGGCTTTGTCAAGATTGAGCATGATGGCCAAGTTTTCACGTTGATGGTGGCTGTCCCTGAGTAATGACAGAGATTAACTAGGATAGCAAACTCCCTCGAAATCGGGGGAGTTTTTTTGACCAATTTCGACAAAAAAGCATCCGATTTCGCCATCCTTGCTGTAGCAGGGTTGGCCTTGATTAAAATGTAGGAAAGCATGAGAAGCGAGTTGGGAACATGCACTACCACCTTAGCACGGGTAGCGATCATGCGTTACGCATGATCGACCGACATAGCGGCAACGAGGTGAACTACTGCACAAAACGTAAGTTGCAGGCACTTCACCCCGCTGGCGACTTTACCATCATCGGTGAGATAGGCAACTTTGCCAGATGCTATGCCAAACAGGATGTGATCGAAACCACGACAGAGCGGAGCATTCCGATCTTCCCGCTCGGCACTTGTCGACGACCGCTGGAGTGGATTGTCGGGTATGCGCCTCTCGGCCATGGCCTGTATGTGGCAGTGGTCAAGGGGATTATCCCTGGACCGCTGTTCAGGGCCTGCCAAGACTCTGCCAAGGATGGAGAGAGGGGTGATGACCATGAAACGAGGGATGATGCGTAAGTTGGTGCTGGGCGCTTGCCTGTTGCCCGTGCTGCTGACCACGCCCTCTCCTGGCGTGCTGGGAGCAAACGAAGGAATCTGGCGAGGCTTCAAGATTGTGACCGTCGTTAAGCAAGGAACCAGCAGTGACGGGGAGACGATGATCGACCGAGCACAGTGGACTGAGCCGACCAACGCTCTGCCGGCCACGGCGGCGACTGCAGCGGGCGACGGGGTGATCCGGGTGGGTGTGATCGACTCGGGCATCTCCGCCGCTGCCGGGCTTCCGGTCACAGCCGGCCGTAACTATCTGACGGACGAGAGTCATCTGGTCGACCACACCGGTCACGGAACGGCAGTCGCGTCAATCGTGGCCGCAGCCGCACCGCAGGCAGAGTTGGTCTCGCTGAAGATTGCGGCGAAAGGGGCGCTCACCACGCCAGAGGTGGCGGCGACAGCGATTCGGGGCGCGGTGGACGAGTTTGCCTGCGACATCCTGCTCATGGCCTTCGGACAGTCCGACAGCGGCGTGCTGCGGCAGGCCGTGGATTATGCGGCCGGTAAAGGGGTCATTTTGATCGCCGCCGTCGGCAACGAGGGACAGACATATCGGAGGAGCAGGGTCTACTATCCGGCTGGCTACGGGCAAGTGATCGGCATCGGCGCCACAGATGTGAGTGGCGAGGTGGCACCGTTCTCGCAGCGCGCGGGGGTGTCGTTCGTCAGTTGTGGTGAACGATTGCCGGCCCTGACTGTAGACGGAGATTTGCAGGAGGTGACCGGAACTTCATTCGCCGCGGCGGCGGTGGCGGGGCTAGCGGCGCGACTGCAACTGGAGGACAGGGAACTGTGCCTCTCCTATCTACACAGTGTGGTTGCAGATCGGGGTGCGGTTGGATACGACCTTGAATATGGGTTTGGCCTGATTGAGATCAAGGGGGAAGCAGCATGCGAAGAAGAGTGATTAAGCTGGCACAGATGGCGCTGGTGCTGGTCATGGCCGTGGCGCTAGTCCTCGGTGGTGCGCGCACCACGTTGGCGTACAGCTACGCAACCAACCTGTTGACTACGACCACACTGAATGACTGGGGCAAGAACCTCAGCTATCAACAGACGATCTACCTCAGTGCCGCCGACGTCATCCGGACAAACAAAGGGGATCTGTCCTATGTTGCCAACGCCCATTTGGGGGCGAACGGCAGCCGGACGGTGACCACCAGTTTGGTTGTACAATGCCGGAGTTCAGCCGGAACTGTGCTGCAAGAGTACTCAGCCGGTGACAAGCGCTATTGGGTAGCGCACGCGAACTATGACTACAACAGTGGGAGCCGCACCCTGCCGGCCGGGACGACAGAGATCCGCTACTCCGCCTCCGTCAGCATCGGTACTTCCGGAACGTTGGAGCTGGAGTCAATGTCCTTGCAGCTCTTCGATAATGAGAAGCCGGCTTATAGCACAGCTTCGCTGGCTGCGATCAATGGCCATGCCATCCCCCCGTCCGGCTCGGTTGCCGGAACTTACCCTGCCGGCACAAAGCTTCGCTATGCCGTCAAGTTTAATGAGCCGGTAGTAGTCACGAACAGCGGTACCTTCAACGTGTCCCTGGGCGGCACACTTTCCGCCGCCAGCTACGCGGAGCAGAGCGCCGATCGGATGACGCTCTCTTACGACTACACCATCCCTACCTCTGGCGCAGTCAGCGACTATGCTTATGTCAGAATGAGCTCCATCCAGGGCCTGGTAGTGCGTGACGATGCCGGCAACTCCCTCACCACTGACCGAACCCTGAGCGACGCCTACGGCATCTACATGGACAACAAGCGGCCAGCGGTCAGCAGCTTCACTACTACCGCCAGCGCCAACTCCTGCTACACCGCCGGCGACCGGATTACTTTCAACGTTTACTTCCACGAGGCGATTACCGTCAGTGGCAGTCCATCCATTTCCCTCCAAAACGGCAAGGTGGCCGTCTATACCCCTGGCAGTGGCAGCCAGACTGACTTGGCAACCTTCGTCTATACGGTTGGCAGTGCGGATAACAACACTGACGCGCTGGCCATCAGTGGCGTGGACTTCTCCGGTATCGTGGACAAGGTCAACCAAGCTGCCAGTTATGCTGCCAGTGACTACAACAACTTTCTAACCAACTACCGACTGAAGATCGACACCTTGGCGCCTACGGTGAGCTTGAGCGATCCGGGAAGCGGCTGGTTGGGCCAGGATCATGCTGTGCTGCTCACGCCCACCGATGCCTCCGGTTCGCTCGTCGGCAGTGGTGTGGACGAGCTCTACGCCATCTGGACGGCTGATTCCGGCAGCACCACCCCCACGTTTCCGAGCAACCCCAACGTCGGCAGCGCGCACACAGTCTCCGCGCCGGCCGGGAGTGGCACGCACTATCTCTGGGTGAAGGCAGTCGATCTGGCCGGAAACGCGCGCGCGATTAAAGCGCCCTACGCCTACAAGTTCGACCTGACCGCGCCTACCGTGGCGATCGCGCCGCAACTGATCGCAGGCTATCCGGGACTGGCCAGCGTCTCGGTTACGGTGGATGATGCTCACTCCGGCGTAGCCAGCCAAACCTACAGTTGGCTTGATGCCGAGACAGTGACGGTCAGCAGTGGCGATTTGGGCGACGAGATCAACTATCCCAGCGTCAGTGGCGAATACACCTTGGTGGTGACGGCAACTGACAGCCTGGGCAATCAGGTGACCAAGCAAGCGCCAGGGCTGCGCATCGACCGAACACCGCCGACGGTTGCCTTTACGCCTGCTGGCGGCGATCAGTTCAAGCGGGCGCACTCCGTCGGCGTTGAGCTGACGGATGCCGACTCAGGAGTAACCGGCTACGCCTATCAGTGGACGACATCGCCGGAGAGGCCAGCGGCGGGCTGGAATCCCACCGCTCTCGCGGCGTTCACTACCCCACAAGCGTCCGGGGCTTACTATCTGCACCTCAGATGCTACGACGGGGCGGGAAACACCGGCTATGCAGTCAGCGGTGCCTTCAATTTGGACAACACAGCACCGACGATCACTGTCTTGCCCAACGGCAACGCCGGCGCCATCGGGAGCCACGAATACGAGATCGGTGTCACCGTTCAGGACGCGGTTACGCTCACCGCCGACCTGACTGTGGAGTACGCATTCAGTACGGCTGAATCGGCAGATAGCCTGGAGTGGCAATCGCTAACCAGCAGCACTGTGACCCTCTCTGACTTCAGCGCGACCACTTATCTCTATCTGCGGGCGACGGATGAGCTCGGCAACACGGCCCTGTTCAAGTCTGCCCCCTTCGTGGCAGACACCACCGCTCCCACCGGGGGTTTGGCCAACTGCAGCGGCGACTATCTGCGGGCCGCGCCTGTCCTGTTGGAGTTCTCGGCCAGCGATGACTACACAATCGCAGCTGATCTGAAAATGCAGATCTCTGTCGACGGTGTTCAGGGTGAATGGGTGGATTTTGCCACCGAGAAGTCCGTCAGCTTTCAGCCGACGGAAGGAGCACACACCATCTCGGTGCAGTATCGTGATGCCAGCGGTAACACCTCCCCGCCCTACAGCGTCAACTTCACCGTTGACTTGACTCCACCGACCATTGACATCAGCTATTCGCCAGCATCCGCCACCAATGGAGCGGTTACGGCCACAGCCAGCACCACGCTGCCGGACGAGTTGACTAGCCCGAGCAGCCATGTCTTCACGGAGAACGGCAGCTACACATTCACTGCCCGTGACTCGGCCGGCAACACTGCTGAACGGGTGGCCCAGGTCACTTGGATAGACACGACAGCACCGACGGCAAGTTTCTCATCTGCGGATTTTGATAATAAGAGCCATCAAACCGTCGAGGTGACCATCACCGCTCAGGATAACGCCAACGGCATTGCCTCCCTGGAGTACCGCTTTCTAGTCGAAGGTGAGGATGAGGGAGAGTGGATGGCCTGCAACAGCGGTGCGACAGTGAGTCTGTCCGGCGTTGACGGCAAGTACTATTTGCAGGCCAGGGCAGTCGATGGTGTTGGCAACCAAGGCACGCAGCAGAGTGACGGTCTCTATCTCGACAACACCGCCCCGGTTGGCAGCATTCAGTATCAGCCAGCCACCCGCACGGCCCTGGACGTGTCAGCTGTGCTCAGTCTGAATGAGGCTGCTACCATCACCAATAACGATGGCGCCTCCACCTACGTATTCCGCGAGAATGGCACCTTCTGCTTCCAGTTCGTGGACGAGGCTGGAAATGTCGGCAGCCAGACGGCTAGTGTTGATTGGATTGACTGCGCCATCCCCGCAGCCGATGTCAGCCTGCGGAGCGCCAGCGGAGAGAGTGTGGACCCGGATAGTTGGGTCAATCACGACCTGTTGGTGACAATTCTGCCCTCGGCGCACGCAACGGTGGTCAACGCCAGCTGGAACGGTCGGCTGCTTGCAGAATCAGCAGAGGTCGTGCTCTACGACGAAGCCACTGATACATACTTGATTACCGCTTATGGAGTGTTCGGCTTCACCGTGCGTGACGTTGACACAGCCCTGGAGCGGCGAGTGGAGCTCACTGCCAAGATCGACAAGACAGCTCCAGTCTTGCAGACCGAACGGCGCATACCTGAGGGCTGGACGAACAAGGACGTGACCGTCACGATCACGGCGGAAGACGCCTTTTCGACGGTCACCTATTTGAACGGAAACACGCACACCTTCAGCCTAAACGGCAGCCACACCTTCTACTTCACTGATGCGCTTGGCAATACAGCTGAACACACCGTCACCGTAACCACCATCGACAAGATCGTTCCGGCGGCCAGCATCTCCTACACGGTCAACGGGGAGGTCTATGACGGTACGGGCACTAATCAGGACGTGGTGGCGACCATTTCGCTGGAGAGTGTCTCTCCAGCCACTGTGACCAATAACGGCGGCAGTTTCACTCATGTCTTCACGGACAACGGCGAGTTCGTGTTTGAATTCGCAGATGAAGCTGGGAACCGGGGGTCGTGCACTGCCAAAGCGGAGCGAATAGACAAGGCCCCGCCGACCGTAACGTTCCAATCAGATGCGTTTGACGGCAAGAAGCATCAGTCAATCAGCATCACGGTCAATGCAGTTGATCACGCCAATGGAGTGGCCGCGCTCGAGTATCGCTTCGTGCGGAGTGGCAGCTCTGGCGGCGACTGGTCGGATTGCGCCAACGGAGCCCAAGTAGGCCTGCTGGGGGTGGACGGCAGTTACCGGCTGGAGGTCAGAGCTAGGGATGGCCTCGGCAACCAGGGTACCAGCCAGAGCGAGCTAGTCTATCTAGATAACATCGCTCCCATAGCCAGCGTCCAATACGATCCGAGCACCCGCACCGCGCGCAACGTGACGGCCACGGTTAGCTTCAACGAGCCAGCCACCGTGCAAAACAACGGCGGCAGCACCGCCCACGTGTTCACGGATAACGGCAGTTTCACCTTCGAGTACGTCGATGAGGCGGGAAACCGAGGAACGCAGTTGGCGACGGTGACCTGGATTGACCGCGACGTACCCGAAGCCACGCTCGGCCTCACTGACACCCTGGGGCAGAGTGTCTCTCAGAATAGTTGGGTGAACTTTGACTTATTGGCCAGGATTGCGCCGCCTGCAGGCTGCGAGCTGAGCAACTTGTCCTGGAATGGCAGCCCCGTTGACCAGGCGGCAGGCATTTCGCTGATCGATGAGGCAACCGGCACCTATCTGGTCACTGAGTACGGCCTGTTCACCTTCACCGTCCGCGACACTGTCACGGGGGTGGAGAGCGACGGCTCATTCACTCTGCGCATCGACAAGACGGCCCCGCTGCTGCGCAGCGAACGCCGTAACCCGGACGGCTGGACGAATGGCGACGTGATCGTGACCATCGTCGCGGAGGATGCGCTGTCCCCGGTCACCTACTTGAACGGCGACTCGCATATCTTCAGCCAGAACGGCAGCCACACCTTCAGCTTCACGGACGCCGCCGGTAACCAAGGGGAGTATACTGCCACCGTGACCAGCATCGACCGAGAGCTTCCGGTGGCCAGCGTCGTTTACACCGTAGGCGGTACTCCCTATGCCGGTGGGCCGACCAATCAGAATGTGGTGGCGACCATCTCTTTTGACAGCCTCTCTCCGGTCACTGTTCTGAACAACGGCGGCAGCCGGAGTCATCCCTTTACCGCGAACGGCGAGTTCACCTTTCAGTTCGCCAGTGCGGCGGGCAGCGGCAGTTGCACAGCCCGCGTGACCGAAATTGACAAGACTCCGCCGACCGTGGACTTCTCCTCCCTGCAGCTTGACGGCAAGAGTCATCAGGCTGTCTCTGTGACAGTCACTGCGCTCGACCAGGAGAATGGAGTGGCCTCCCTGCAGTATCGCTTCGCCCTGTTTGATGGCCTGGAGGGCGATTGGCTAGCCATGAGCAACGATCAGACAGTGAGCCTGGATGGAGTCGACGGCAGATACCGTCTGCAGGTCAGAGCCACGGATGACGCTGGCAATCAGGCGGTCAGCCAGAGCGAGTATCTCTATCTGGATAACACCGCGCCGCTCGGCAGCGTCGACTACCAGCCAGGCACCAGAACCGCCCAGAACGTGCAAGCGTCACTCCACTTGAATGAGTCAGCGACTGTCACCAACAACGGCGGCAGCAGTGCTTACGTCTTCACGGAAAATGGCAGCTTCACCTTCGAGTTCGTGGATGAAGCCGGGAATAGGGGGAACAAGCTGGCCGAGGTCAGTTGGATCGACCGCAGCATCCCCAGCGCGGTGGTCTCACTCCGGGATGGGCAAAGCCGACCGATTGCCGCGGAAGCTTGGGTGAACCATGACCTCTGGGTGACCTTCACCCCTCGGGCCAACGCCGTGCTCGCCGATTTGACCTGGAACGGTTTGCCGGTGGCCAGCGCCGACGGCGTCTCCCTGCACGATGCGGCTAGCAATACCTATCTGGTCAGCGGCTATGGTGTGTTCGGCTACACCGTGCGTGACAGCGATACCGGTGTGGAGGGCAGGGGCACTCTCCCCGTGCGCATCGACAAGGCGGCGCCGGTAGTGAAGAGCGAACGGCGCACCCCTGAAGGTTGGACCAACGGCAATGTGACCGTGACCATCCAAGCGGAGGACGCTCTGACGACCGTCACCTATTTGAACGGCAGTTCGCATCTGTTCACAGAGAACGGCAGTTTTACCTTCTGCTTCGTGGACGATGTTGGCAATCAGGGCGAGCACACCGTCGCAGTCACAAACATCGACAAAGCGGCCCCAGTGCCGAGCATCACCTACACCGTAGGGGGCACGGTCCACGACGGTAGGTTCACCA
Organism: Bacillota bacterium; assembly: GCA_023436245.1. Classification (GTDB taxonomy): domain Bacteria; phylum Bacillota; class UBA994; order UBA5500; family UBA5500; genus JAEZJZ01. The sequence continues at coordinate 25,852 of JAEZJZ010000069.1, forward strand.
ATCAGGATGTGACTGCGCAGGTTACCTTCGACAGCATCTCTCCGGTGACCGTGACCAATAACGGCGGTGGCAGATCGTATACCTTTGCCAGCAACGGGAGCTTCACCTTTCAGTATGTCGACGCGGCTGGGAACAGTGGCAGCTGTACCGCTGAGGTGAGCTGCATCGACAAGACGGCGCCGACTGCGTACGTCACCTATAGCACCGAGCGGTGGACCAATCAGGATGTGCTGGCTACCTTGCAGGTCAGCGACAGTCAGAGCGGGGCCGAAAATCACCAGGAGACCTATAATTTCCAAGAGAATGGAACGCACGCATTCATCGCCTATGACCAGGCGGGCAATGCCAAGACAGTAATCGCGTCAGTGACGCGTATCGACAAGACGCCGCCAACGCTCAGCTATACCCTCTCGCCGGCTAACCGTACGCCCTATTCCGTGTTCGCCACGGTAGCAGCCGATGAGAGTGTCACTTGGTTGAACAACGGTGGTCGACCCTCTCTGCAGTTCACTTCCAATGGCAGCTTCACCTTCCGGGCTCAGGACCGGGCCGGCAACATCGCGGAGCAGACGGTGGTGGTGGAGAACATCAGCAAGGAATCGACCCCGGTGGTGCTCACCTACTCCGGCACGGAGCCTACCAACGGCAATGTCTATGTGACCATAGCTCCGCAGGATGCGCAGAACGACACGATCTTCGTGTTGAACAACGGCGGCTCGGCCACCCATGTCTTCACCGAGAATGGGGAGTTTGTCTACAACTACCGCAATCCCGCTGGAGTCTCTGGGGCGATTACGGCCAGCGTCAGCACCATCGACAAGCTGGCGCCGGAGGTGGAAGTGTCCTACTCCACTACCGAGCTGACTAATGGCAGCGTCATTGCCACCATGATCGCCAGTGAGCCGGTGGTCTGGCCGTTCGGCGTCAAGGACGGCGCCTTAGTCTTCCGTGAGAGCAATCGTTTGCTGATTCCGGTGGCAGATAAGGTCGGCAACGTGACCCAGACATTGCTGGAGGTCACCTGGATCGATGTCACGCCCCCGACAATCTCGCTGACGGAAGAGTATCAGGCAATTCCGCTGGGCACCCGCTTCGATGCCATGTCCGGAGTAACTGTGCAGGATGAGCATGCCTTACTTAACGGCCTGACGTATCAGGGTGAGGTGAACACCAGCGCAGCCGGCGATTATACCATCGTCTATACCGCCACGGACGCAGCTGGGAACACCGCTACGCGAAACAAGCAGGTCACCGTGTACGACCCTCGCCAGTTCAACGTAATCATCAATGGCCGGATGCCGGTGAACTCAGAGGTGGAGATCTCGGGCGGCGAAATGCGGCTGACTACCATCAACCAGGAAGGCAAGCTGAAGCTGCTCTGTCTGCCTGGGAAGAAGGGCAGCGGGGACTTCAAGCTGAAGGGCAGCCCGATCACCAATGAGCATACCTTCACCGCAGGCGGGTACTACACTCTTTACGTTCAGGATGAAGAACGTCACACCCAGCTTGTCTACCTGTTCGTGAAGCTGTAGAGGGGGCAATAGAAGAATGAACAAGAGAATCATAGCGACAGCGATCCTGTTTTGCATGCTGTTCGGCGCGGTTGCGCCGACAGCGCTGGCCGTGAACGAGGTGCTCAAGCCATGTTCCGTCCAGAATGGCGTGCTGGAGTATAAGGTCAACCGCCGCAACGGGCGATTCACCATTCAGACGGCTGATGGCCAGCCCGGCAAGCAGAGCGATAACGACCTTGACTTGTTGTTCATGCGTGATGAGTTGCCGGACACGTCCTTCACCACCTTGCGCATCGACGGTCAGGATTACATTTTCGGCAACGACTACGGCCAAGACGGCGGCATCGTCTCCGAGACTCTGGTCAATGGCCTGACCGCAAAGACCGTCTGGCGGGTCAAGGATGTGGAAGTGACCCAGACGCTGCAACTGATCACCGACCTTTCCAACCCTGACGTTGGTTATGTCCGGGTTAGCTATCTGGTAGCCAACGGCAACGCGTCCCCGGTGAACTTGGGCGCCCGTATTCTGTTGGACACGCAACTCGGGCAAAACGACGCGGCTCCGATGCTCATCGGTACCAGCTACATCACCAATGAGACCGAGTATTCCGGTGAGCATCTGCCGGTCACCTGGAAATCAGTGGATCAACAGTTCGCGTCGAACGTGATCGCCTACGGACAGCTTTCGGGATGGGGCAACTCGGCGCCAGAGCGCTTTGTGGTCGCTCATTGGGAGGCCATTTCGGCCACCAAGTGGGATTATCAGATTGACCCGTTGCGCAACTTCACGACCAACAAGAACTCCTACCGCTCGGCTGACTCAGCGGTGGCCATGTACTATCAGCCCAGTCGCCTGGACACAGGCGCAACCAGAACGTACGAAACCTTCTATGGTATTGGTAGCCTCTATGACAGCGCCAACCAGGCAGACTTCACCATTCAGCTCAACTCTCCCCAGAAGCTGACGGTGAATAGCAGTGGCACCGGCTATCAAGAGAGTAGCTTCCAGATTACCGTCAGCATCGACAATAGCGGTGAGGCATGTGTTGACCAGAGCAACCTAGCGGTGACACTCGGACTCAGCGACGAATTGGAGATCGCTCAGGGCGAAGCCGAGGTCAAGACCATCAGCCTCCTGAAGAAGGGAGACAGCGGCTCGGTCAGCTTCCAGGTTGTCCCCCGTGTCGTGCAGCAACTGGCTGTGGCCGAGTACGGCGTGACCATCAAGTACGGTGGTAACGCCAATCAGTATGTTGAGGCCAGCAAATATGTCATCCTGCCTTCCATCAAGGGCGAGGTTCCGCAGATGCAGATGACTGAGGTGGCTCCGGGCACGCTCTACACCAGGGCTGCCAAGAAGAGCCTGGTGATCAAGGGCAGCGCCTTTGACAGTCTGAAGGCAGACAATGAATGGACGATGTACATCACCAATGTGCGCACTGGCAAGGCCGAGGAGGTATTCCGGAAGGATATCTACATCACCGATTCCTCGCTCAGCGTGCAGATCAACGACAGCCTGCAGTTTGAGGCCGGAGAACATGAGGTCGGCATCCGTTCGCAGAACTACGGCAACCTCTCGCGCAAATTCGACTTCACAGATGATCCGGAGTTTGACCGGGTGGAGTATGGCGTTCTGCTGATCGGTGACTTCAGCAGCGACAACGTCTATGATGTGAAGCTGCTGGAGAGCGAGGAGCTGATTGCCAATCTCTCCGCAGCAGAGCGCGCTGCGATTCTGTTGACCATCCGTGGTCAGGTTTCGACCTATGAACTGGATGGGGTCACCTATTACGACTGTGCCAGCGGTTCGATCATCAACAATGCCGTGATGTACACGGCTCCACTGGGTAAGCCGCAAAGCGCCATGACCATCTGTCGCTATGACGGTCAGGAGGAAGGTTGGTCCAAGTTCGCCGACTTCAGTTGGTTCGGCGACAATAACCATTCGCTGGTGGTTTCCGGGGACGGGCACCTGTCCGTCGGCGACTACTACTTCCACTATGGCCGCTTCTATGTCACCTTGGTTGACGGCAATGAGTACGTGCTGGCGGAGGTCAAGGATGGCAATAACATCGATCTCAACCCTGACGTGGGCGAGGTGCCGGCTGATGAGAGCAGCCCGGTGACCATAGTCACTCCGGCCAATGTGATCGCCAATGAAGCCTTCAAGCTGACCGGCGCCTTGACCGGCATGAAGGTCAACATCAGCGACGCCGTCATCGGCAAGGAAACGGTCTCCCTCGGCGGTAGCGTCAGCCTGTCCCTGCCGTGGATGCAGCTGGGCGATGACGATGATGACGGCGGTGGTGCGACCAAGCCTGAGTCGAAACACCCCGGGTTTGAAAAGGTGGATAAGGCCAATGACGTGATCGGCGCAGACAGCTTGGTTGAGCTGAACCTGGAGGAACTGCGCTACGGGGTGAACGCCAACGACAACTCTGCCGACCTGGTCGGCATCAAGGCAGCCGGCGGCATCAATCTCACCGACGACGCATTGCCGCTGCTGAAGGCGGGCGGGGCTAAGGCAGCCTTTGCCATCGATTCCATCAACTACGACGGCTACTATACCATGATGGAGGCCGGGGTCAAGGTGAGCGAAGTCTTCGAATGCAGCGCCAAAGTTGCCTTAGTCTTCGAGACTGGCGGCTCCTGCATTCCGGATGCCATTGAACTGGTGCTCGGCGGCGAGGTGATGAAAATTCCGCTCGGCGCGGGAGCCTTCTCGGTTGGCTGGCTGACCAAGTTGGGGGGCGGTGTCTACAATCTCTACGACACCATTCGCGGCAACTACAATCTCATTCCGCCGTTCTCCCTGAAGCTAATTACCGGTTATGCCGATCCCACCACGGTGGCGCTGGAACTGGAGACCATCTCCATGGAGGTGGGCATTGGCAAGATCAGGTTCGAGGCAGAGGAGGGCAAAATTGTCAAGCTGCCTCTGGTGGAGAAGATGTACGCTGGGTTCATGATCTACGGCACAGAGGTAGACGGCGTGGTCTATCCGTGCGTGGACATCAGTGCCGGCATCGACCTGAATCTGTTGGATATCGTCAAGGGGTCAGGATCCATTTGGCTGGTGGCGGATCCGCGGATTGAGAGCATCTTCGGAAATCTGTCCGTAGGCGGCAAAGTCTATGCGGGCATCTTCATTCCCAGCTTCATTCCCGTGGTGGGTGGGCTGGAGTTGGCTGCGATCATGGCGGAGCTTTCCACCTACCGCGTCTATGCTGGCATTCGCGTGATCGGCATTCCGCTTTCCATCGGCTACTATTGGGCTGACAAGAAGGTCAAGTTCAATGACGCCTGGGGAGTTGACGACTATCAAGAAGCATTCAACATTCCGCGTGATGAGTTGGAGAACGCCCTGGCCATTCAGTACGCTGTGGGCGGAAGCAACGCCAACGGGGTGATGTTGTTTGGCTCCAACTTGCGGGTAACCTATCGTTCCAGCGAGGTGCCTGCGCCATTCGGAGTGGACACGAAGTTGCATCAGATCGCCGTACAGGATCAGGACTACAGCTTGTTCGAGCTGCAGTACGACGGGGCCCTCCCGCAGATTACCGTGACTGATCCGGTCGGCAACAGTTACTCCCTGGTCGAGAACGAGAACTACCGCTTACAGACCATCCCCGCCGCAGAGTCCCAGAGCGGCGTGGAGGAACATTATGCTTACATCTCTGTGGTCGACCCAATGGACGGCATTTGGACGATCGAGACAGACGTGCCGACCACCGTCACCGGGATGGACGTGCTGGAGTTGCCGGAAGTGCAGGTCAAGGACTTCACTCACAGCGGCGGGTCCCTGACGGCCAACTGGGAGGCCAAGAGCATTGCGGATGGCTACACGGTCGACGTACATCTCTCGCAGGCACAGCCAATGATGGCTGCCTGCTCAGCAGAGCAGTTGTCCGCGATGAGCGAAGCGGAGTTGGCAGATTACTATCGCGCCCAGTCTGACAACTATGATGTCGGCATCTGCATCGCCGATGGACTGGATGCCGCCAGCGGGGCCGCTACCATGAGCATTCCCGAGCGCGTCCTCGACGGTGAATACCAGGTGCGCATCGTTTTGAAGGATGCGAGTGGCGCAAATGTTTCCTCGGCTCTGTCGGAACAAAGCTTCAGCTACACTAATCCCAACACTCCGACCACCGTGCGCGATCTCTCGCTGCAAGCGGCTGGCGATGGTCAGTTTAAGCTCACTTTCGCCGCTGCCGATCGTGCCGATGGCTATTTGGTGGAGCTGCTGGATGAGCAGGGGCAACCGATCGACGGTCTGGCGCAGACCACCACGGATACTTCGCTCTACATCGGTAACACCTATCAGGCAGCTACCGGCTATGATGCGCAGGGCAATCCGACTGGTTTCCGGGAGGTCGGCACTTTCCCTGGCAATCGTTATCGGGCGCGGGTGACAGCCTATGCGGAGAGGAACCTGGTGCAGTATCAGAGCTCGCCTGTCACCACAGAAGCGGTCTATCTGCCGGTGCCGAACCCGGCCCAGCTGTCGCTGCGGGTGAACAACCTCATTCCCACCGCCGCCGATGGCGCCAGTGAGGTGACCGTTAACTCCAGCACAGCCAACGTGGCAGTCACCTCTGACCAGAACGGCAAGCTGATCTACGGTCTGGATGGCGTGTTTTCAGATCAGACGTTGTCGGTGACTGCAGGCGTGCCTGTGGACATCTCCCTCGCCCTGGAGGAGGGTGGTACAACCCTGAACTGCTACTTCGTGAATGAACAGGGTGACTATACTACAGAGAAGCTCTGCATCTCCGTTGACACGGTGGCCCCCACACTGATGCTGGATCAGACAGTGGTGGAGAGCCAACACGGAGCCTACAGCATCACTGGGACGGCAGAGACGGGCGCGGCAGTCTATGTCAATGGCCAGCATGCCGCCGTGCAGAACGGCAAGTTCAGCTATGTCGGCAGCGGCAATGCCTCAAGGCAGTCGCTCAGTGTGCAGGCTCTGGACTGGGCCGGCAACCAGACGCGCATGTACTGCGACGTTGTGCCGAGCGAGATGTCCCGCCTAGTGTCTCTCTCCGTACATGCCAACGGAACAACGATTGGAGCAGAAGAAGTGTTGCAGCTGGAACGGGATGATGGTCTGCAGCTTATTGTCTATGGTCAGGCGGAGGATGGCAGCGAGTATTTGCTGGACAGCAGCAAAGTCTCCTTCTCTGTCGTCTTTGGAGAAGGCAAGGTGAGCGTCGACCAAACCGGTCGACTGACTGCTGAGTCCTACGGTGAAGCAGTGGTGATGTGTGAGTATGCTGTCACCACAGACTATTGGCTAGAGCAAGCTGTTGCTCTGCAGGTGGCCAGCCCGACGGTGGAGCCGGATACGATTCGGGTCTTTTCCACGGAGCTAGCTGCAGAGTTATCGGTGGGTGAAGTCGTGACTGAACTCTCAGTGCCGAACGCGCCTGCCGATCGGCTATATAGCTACACCGTCTCGGATAACGATTATCTGCAAGTGCGGGATAACCAGCTGTTGCTCAAGGCCTCCCCGGTAGGCGTCACCGAATTCGACGTGACACTGACGGCGCAGGGACACGCGTTCCGGGCCGGGCAGTATGTGGATGTGGGAGACCAGATAGTCAAGCACATCACTTTCCGGGTGACGCAGCGAGTCGCATCGATATCCGCTCTGCCCTCCCTCCAGGTTGAGACGGGAGTAGATTTCCACCGACTGGCGTTGCCAGATAAAGTAGAGGTAACACTGGCTGACGGTTCCCGGCATAGCTACCCTGTCACCTGGAGCAAGGGCGCTTACAACAGTACCGTCCCCAGGGTCTACATCTTGCGGGGAGAAGTTGCGGTAGCCGCTGGCGTGGTCAACCCGGGGAACCTAGTGGCACAGGTTCAGGTCAGCGTGTACAGACCAAGCTCAGAAGATGAGGAACCTGCCGAGGATATTGCTCTGGACGGGGTGATTCCAACCGAACGGCTGACGGTTAGCCGGCGGACGAGTGACAGCAGTGATGTACAACTAGTGACCGATACGGTCACGATTAGCGATGTTCTGTGGCAGGCTACGGTTAAGCGCGCATTGAGCAAGCAGCAGCCCGTGGTGGTTAAGCTGCCCGCTGTCGGCAAGGCGACTGATCCCACTGCCACCAGCGATGGCCGCCCCATCGTGCGCGAGACAAAGCTCATACTGGCTGACGGGCAGGTGGACGCTCTAGCCAAGACCAACCTGATCATCTGCGGATCCGATGGCACCGAAATCCAGTTGCCGCTGGCGCTGTTGGATGGTCTCAGCAAAGAGAATACCGGCCTTGAGCTGACGATCAATCAGGTGTCTCTGGCGCAAGCGCAAAGAGAGGTGGCCGCAGCCGGTCAGGCCCTGGCCGGACAGGAGATCGCAACCAATTTCCGAGGCCGGACCGGCCTGCGCTTCCCCCTTCCGGAGGGCGTGCCGGCGACTGAGCTGAGGGTACACGTCAGGCACAGCGACGGAAGCGCAGAAGACCTCGTGCCAGGGGTCGTCACTGGTGCCGATGGCCGCAAGTACCTTGAGATCAATGTAGACCGCTTCAGTACTTTCGTCATCTATAGATCGGGAACTCAGCAGATTAGCCTCACCATCGGTCGCAAGGTCGCTCGCATCGCCGGTCAGGACCATCCTTTGGAGGCCGCTCCCTACGTGCAGCCGAGCGCCAATCGCACCATGGTGCCGGTTCGTCTGATCAGCGAGGGGCTCGGTGCCAAGGTGGACTGGCTGGCGCAAAGTAAGCAGGTGCGCATCACTGACGGCAGTCGGGTCATTCTGCTCACTGTCGGTAGCCGAACGATGGAGGTCAACGGCAAGACAGTGACCATCGATGCCGCAGCCGCGATGATCAACGGGCGCACGTTTGTCCCACTTCGCCTGATCGGTGAGACGCTCGGCGCGACTGTCACATACGACGGGTCGAGCAAGACGGTGACCATCAGACGCTAGGCGGGGGAACTGTAGAAAAGGAGATATGGCGGAGGTTGTCAAGTGGCGGGGCAGGGAAGTGCTGCTCGCCTGACGGCCGAAACAGGGGACGGATTTGACGGTTCGCCGCGGCGAGTCGTTGATCCGTCCCCTTAGCCTGCGCCGACAGCTACGTTTTCGCTGTTCTGCTGTCCGCGAGGCAGGAAGGACGCCGCAAATGTCAAACATGAGTAGGCAGGGACAAGAGGTGCCCCATTCCGTTCAACTGCATGCACACAAGTGGCAATCTCACATTTGGCAGACCGGTGGGCAATCGCTAGGTCTAGATGAAGATTGGGAGGTGACGCAAATGGACTTTTTGCGGGACATTCCGCAGTTTACCGAGTGGCGGGTCGTCAAGCCGCTGTACAAAGGCTGGTCCAGCGACCAGAAATTCTATGTCGAGCGGAGCGATGGCCAGCGCCTGTTGCTCCGCCTGACAGATCAAGCAGAGCGGGACGCTAAACAGAGAGAATTTGAAGCTCTGCAGCTATTCCGGCAATCCGGGATACGCATGTCTGAACCGTTGGAATTCGGCCACTGCGGTGCGGGACAGTATGTCTACTCACTGCTCTCCTGGCTGGAGGGCGATGCTGCCGATGACGTCATCCAGAGGCACACCGAGCAGGAACAGTATCAGCTGGGTCTCCAGGCCGGGCGGATTCTGCGTCGGATTCACTCCCAGCCGGCTCCTCCGGATCAAGCGCCCTGGGAACAGCGGATGCTGCGCAAGTTCCAGGTACGCCTCGAGCGTTATCGCAACTGCGGGGTGCAGGTGGAAGACGATCAGGTGGCCATGCGCTTCGTGACGGAAAACCTGAGCCTTCTTAATAACCGGCCACAGGCGCTGCAGCACGGTGACTATCACCTGGGCAACATGATCCTCGGGGCCGATGGCCAGTTAGGGATTATCGACTTCAATCGTTGGGACTTTGGAGATCCGTACGAGGACTTCTACAAAATGCTCTTCTTCAGCCGTGACTTGAGTATACCCTTCGCTCAGGGTCAACTGGACGGCTATTTTCAGGCTGACCCGCCTGACCTGTTCCTCCGCCTACTAGCCCTCTATGCCGCCTATATTGCCCTTTTCTCCGTTGTCTGGGCGCTGGACTTTGGGCAAGCCGAGGTGGATGGCATGATCCGGCGGGCAGAGATGCTCTTTCGCGACTATCAACGGTTTAGTGTGCATCGTCCGGCCTGGGTGGACCAGCCCTTCGACTTTGAACGGACGATCGCCGTGAGGAGGGATTGATCGCCATGTCTCGGCTGATTGATCTCTCCCACGAGATTAGCTCTCAGATGCCGGTCTACCCCGGCGATGAACCAACTGAGTTGGTGCAGACTAAGTGGCTGGAGCAGCATCACCATAACAATCATCGTCTGGTAATCAGCATGCACACCGGCACCCACCTCGACTCGCCCATGCATCTGCTGCCGAGTACTGTCTACTTGTCGGAACGTCCGCTGGAGCCGTTTATCGGCCGCGGCTGCCTGTTGGACGTGCGCGATCAGCCGGTGATTCAGTGGCGCCCCGAGTATGAGCAACTGATTCCGCTCGGTGCCGCCGTGCTGCTCTACACCGGCCACGACCGGCATTATGGCCGAGACGCATACTATGCAGACCACCCGATAGTCGAGCCGACGTTTAGCGATGGACTGTTGCAGCGTCAGATCAAGCTGCTGGGCATGGACCTACCGTCGCCGGATCAGCCGCCTTTTCCGGTGCACAAGCGGTTGCTGGCGGCAGGGGCCTACGTGCTGGAGAACCTGACTAACCTCGGACAGTTGCTCGGCGTGGCCAGCTTTGAGCTGATCGCCTTGCCACTGAAACTCCGGGCAGATGGCTCGCCGACGCGAGCCGTTGCCAGGATTGAAGACTGAAGCAAGATTAGAAGGGAATGAATGACAGGATGAAATGGGAGATCAGACCGATCGACGAGCAGGAGCTACTTGCCTATGCACAAGTGCAATTATCGGCCTATCCGGCCATGAATGGTCCTGCCGAGGCAGCCGTGGAGAGAATGCGACCGCTGCTGACTGAGGACACGACCAGTCGCCTCTATGGCGTCTTCTCCGGACAGCGCCTTGTCGGCGGGATGCGCCTGCTCGACTTCCAGATGAACTACTTTGGGCGCTTCATCCCAGCGGGGGGCGTCGGCTCAGTGGCAGTCGACTTCACCGAGAAGAAACAGGGCATGGCCAAGGCGATCATCACGTACTTCATCGAGCATTACCGGCAACAAGGTGCGCACCTCACCCTGCTCTATCCCTTCCGCCCGGATTTCTATCAGCAGATGGGCTACGGTTTCGCCCCGAAGATGCAGCAGTACTGCTTCGCGCCGGCCAGCCTGCCCTGCCCTAGCCGAAGCCACGGCCTTGTCCATCTGACCGAGGCGGACTTGCCGGAGCTGCGTCGCTTCTCGGATGAGTACGCGGCATCGCACCACGGCTTCTGCCGTCGTAGCGACTTCGAGCTACGGTCCTTGCTCAAACACCATGGCGCGAACCGCACTCTGGTTGGCTGGAAGGAGAACGGCCGTCTGTTGGCCTACCTAGCCTTCAACTTCCGTCGTGAGAGCAACTTTATCAAGAACAGCCTGCTCATCCGCGAGTGGCTCTGGCAGGGGCAGGCGGCCTTTCTGACCTGCTGTTCCTTCCTGCATAGCCAGGCCGACCAAATCTGTCAGATTGTCTACAACAGCTTGGATGATCACTTCCACTATGCGCTCGGCGATGTGCGGAACGGCAGTGATCACATCATTCCCTCCGTCTACCACGAGAGCAACACTGCCGGCGTAGGCTTGATGTACCGCATCACCGGGTTGGCCGACTTCTTACAGGCGACTGACTACCGTGATTACAATGGCCAGACCATGAACCTGCGCCTGACTGTCAGCGACAGCTTCCGACCGGAGAACGCCGGCACTTACCATCTCCGCATCAGCGACGGACAGCTGCAGTTGGTGCCGGAGTTGGAACAGGCGATCGATTTGGCGATCGAGGTCAGCGACCTCTCAGCCCTGCTGCTCGGCAGCGTCAGCCTGCAGAGCCTCTATCGCCTGGGGCGAGTGCAGCTGGCGGCGGAGCACGTATCTGCGGTGGATAGTTTGTTCTGGGTGAGTCAGAAGCCGGAGTGCATCACCGCCTTCTAGTTGGGTGCGGTTGCTGCTCCGCCAAGGTGCCCATCCGTCCGGCTGCGGCCTGGCTAGAGGAAAAGCTTGACCATGTGCCAGCAGCAGGGGTACCATGAACTCAAGAGATTAAGTGCTTAATCTTCACTGGGAAGAGCGGGGGAACCAATGAATTGGGGTGAATCCGCAAGGTAGGGTGGCTTTCCAACCCGAACCCGTCAGTTAACCTCGTCAGCAAGCAGAAAGCGATTTAGGGCCACGGCCCTAGTCGCTTTTTTGTTTGCAACTGAAACCTTCCTGGGGGAGAGTGACAACAAGGGAGGACTGATTGTGCGGAAGACTTTGATCGGTGACTTGTTCAGCGGCATCACAGTTGGCATCGTCGCGCTGCCGTTGGCGCTTGCCTTCGGCATCGCCAGTGGAGCAGGGGCGGCAGCCGGATTGACCACGGCGATCGTCGGCGGCCTGATTGCCGGCGTCTCGGGCAGCAACCGTTTTCAGATCACTGGACCCACCGGAGCCATGACCGTGGTGCTGGTTGGCGTGGTGGCGGAACACGGGGTGCCGGGCATGCTGATTGCCGGTCTGTTGGCCGGATCGATTCAACTGGGTCTGGGCCTGCTTCGACTCGGTCGCTACGCCAAACTGATCCCACATGATGTGGTGGCCGGCTTCACCAACGGCATCGCTATCGTCATCTTCCTGGGGCAAATAGCGAACCTGCGCAGTGCACCGTTGGTGGCGGTGGCCACGATCGCAGCCATCGTTCTCACGACCAGATTTCTGCCTAAGTTTCCAGCATCGCTGGTCGGGTTGCTGACGGGTACGGGGGTATTCTGGCTGACTAGGGCGGTTGGCCCTACTGTGGCCGCTATTCCCAGCGCATTACCGACGTTCGCCCTGCCCGCTTTTAATCTGCAGCTACTGCAGCAACTGCTCAAACCCGCCATTGAGATCGCTCTGCTCGGAAGCATTGAGACTCTGCTCTCGGCTGCGGTGGCGGACAACATGACCCGCACCACTCACGACCCCGACCGGGAGTTGATCGGGCAGGGTCTAGGCAACATCGCTGTCTCGCTGGTCGGTGGGGTGCCCGGCACAGGCGCCATCGCGCGTACAGCCGTGAACATCAAGAGCGGCGGCCAGAGCAAGCTAGTCAGCGTAGTTCACAGCCTGGTGTTGCTGTCAGTCGTGCTCTTTCTGGGGTCGCTGGCCACTTACGTTCCGCTGGCTGCCCTGTCCGGCATTCTAGCCGTCACCTGCTACAACATGCTCGACCGCGAAAGCTTGGCTCTGATGCGCCGTGCTCCCCGCAGCTATACACTGGTGCTCCTGGTGACGACAGCCGCCACTGTCGCCCTGGATCTGACCATCGCCGTAGTGATTGGCGTGCTACTCTCAGTGCTCTTGCATACCTTCGCCCGGGGGCGGCTGTCGCTGCGCGAATTGGCAGACAAACGCCTGCCGGACAATGTCAGTCTCTTGCGGGTGGAAGGGCCGATCTTCTTCGGTAACATCCAACAGATTGAGGCCTTGGGCGAGTTGCCTGCCCAGTCCGTGCTGCTTGACCTGCAGCAGCTGCATTCCATCGACGTTTCGGGAACGCTGGCGCTGCAACGCCTGGCTGAGCGGTTCCGGGCAGAGGGCAAGCATCTGGTCCTGTACGGAACGGCGGCAGAGGCGCAGCAACTCCTGCGCGACCTCTCGGGCGCGGAGTTTGTGCAGGATCACCTGGCGGACAACCTGGACCTTGCTTTGGGGCGCATCGCAGCGGACTGACCGATCCCCCGCAGTCCATTTTGTTAAGCAATATCGCCGGCTCGAAAGGGGAATCGTATGCTTATGGCAAAATAGACTGAGTGAGTAGAAAAGGGGGTTAAGACATGCGTCCAAATAGTGGTCAGGAATTCATGGAAAAAACGAAGTACAAATATCTGGGTGAGTCGGACCAGCAGAAGGAACTGCCGCAGCCACCGTTGACACAGGGGGCAGAAGGCAAGCCAGTGATCGAGTTGCCGCGACCGGAAGCAATTCAGGTCGGGTCCATCGACTTGACGCAAGCGATCAACCAACGCAAGAGCGTGCGCAAGTACTCCGCCTCCTCGTTGACGATGGAGGAGCTATCCTATCTGCTTTGGTGTACTCAGGGCGTGAAGCAGGTAACCAGTCGGCCGGCGACACTGCGCACGGTGCCTTCCGCCGGTTCCCGCCACCCCTTCGAGACCTACCTGCTAGTCAATCGGGTGGATGGGCTTCTGCCGGGCATCTACCGCTTCGTCTCGGTGGAGCACCAGTTGGTCGCAGTGGACTTGACGCCAGGACTGGCGGAGAAGCTGACTGAGATGGCCTACAAGCAGCCGATGGTCAAGAACAGCGCCGTCACCTTCATCTGGGTGGCTGTCGCCTATCGCTCCATCTGGCGTTACCAGGAGCGATCCTATCGCTACATGCACCTGGATGCCGGACACGTCTGTCAGAACCTCTATCTGGCAGCCGAGGCGGTCGACAGCGGCGTCTGCGCCATCGCCGCCTTTGAGGACGAGGCCATCAACGCCTTGCTGGGATTGGACGGCGTCGAGCAGTTTGTGATTTACCTGGCAACTTTGGGCAAGAAATAGTCAAGCCATTGCGGGCAGCCCTCCGGGCTGCCTGTTTGCTGACGTCGACCCCGTTTATTTCCCGGGAAATCTGCCGCATGGTGGCGCTGGTTGTCGTTTTTTGCGCATACTGTCACGGGGGCGAGCCAGTGCCACACGTGAGAGAGGTTGAGTCAGTTGATTCGAGTGAATAACCTGAAGGTGAACATAGAGCATCGTCAACAGGTGTTGTTGCCACTGTTGCGCAAGCTGCGGGTGACTGAGGATCAGATTCGGGGCTACCGCATCTACAAGGAGTCCATTGACGCTCGCAAGGCAGAGATGGTTTACTTTGTCTATACCGTGGACGTGGATTTGGTCAATGAGTCCGCTCTGCTGCGGCAGTTGCAGCACGATCCGGACATCGGCCCCGCCCCCGACCTGAACTATCAGTTCGTGCAGACTGGCAGTTGCCAAATGTCCACGCGGCCGATCGTGATCGGGACCGGTCCGGCTGGGCTGTTCGCCGGACTCCTCTTGGCCGAGATGGGTTACCAGCCATTGCTGCTGGAGCGCGGCGGCGACGTGGACGAGCGTTCGGCTGCCGTGGAGCGCTTCTGGCGGGGCGGAGAGCTTGACCCCGACAATAATGTGCAGTTCGGGGAGGGCGGGGCCGGCACCTTCTCTGATGGCAAGCTGACTACCTTGATCAAGGACAAGCGTGGCAGGAAGGTGCTGGAGGAGTTGATTCAGGCCGGCGCGCCGCCCGAGATTATCTACAGCCAGAAGCCACACGTTGGCACGGATCGCTTGCGCTCCGTGGTGCGCAACCTGCGTCAGCGCATCATTGCCTTGGGTGGCGAGGTACGGTGGCACGCACAGGTGACGGACGTGATCATCGCTGAGCAGCGCATTACTGGGCTGGTGATCAACGGTCAGGATGAACTGGCCGCGGAGGCGGTGGTCCTGGCCATCGGGCACAGTGCGCGTGACACCTTCGCCATGCTGCACTCGCGAGGTGTCAAGCTGGAGCAGAAACCTTTCTCCATCGGGGTGCGCATCGAGCATCCACAGGAGATGGTCGACCAAGCTCAGTACAAACGGTTTGCTGGCCATCCGAACCTGGGGGCTGCCGACTACAAGTTGGTCTATCATTCGCCTAGCGGTCGCTCCGCCTACACTTTCTGCATGTGCCCCGGTGGCGAGGTGGTCGCTGCTGCCTCGGAACCCGGCCATCTTTGCACCAACGGCATGAGCAAGTACGCTCGGGCAGCCCAGAATGCCAACTCTGCTCTCTTGGTTGGCGTTGGCCCGGGAGACTATGGGTCCGATCACCCACTGGCTGGGGTGGAGTTTCAGCGCCAATGGGAACGGCAGGCCTTTCTGCTGGGAGGTGGGGACTACCGAGCCCCGGCTCAGTTGGTGGGAGACTTCCTGGCTGCCCGCCCGTCCTCAGGTCTAGGTGATGTGCAGCCGAGCTATCAGCGGAGTGTGCAGTTATCCGACCTGAGCCTCTGTCTGCCCGACTATGTGGTGCAGACGATGCGCCAGGCGCTTCCGGATTTCGCTCGTCGTCTGAAAGGCTTTGATCGGGCGGACGCTGTCATGACCGGCGTGGAGACGCGCAGTTCGTCCCCGGTGCGCATCCTCAGAGGGGAAGACTATCTCTGCAATGTTCACGGGCTCTACCCCTGCGGTGAAGGCGCCGGTTACGCCGGGGGCATTGTCTCAGCGGCTGTGGATGGCCTGCGCGTGGGCGAAGCCATTGCCGCGCGGTATCAGCCAGCATAGCGGCGCAAACTGAGCATGCACGGTGAGCGGGACGCTTCCGCAGCCGGTAGAGAATGGGGGGGATTAGATGAAACGAGTATTTTGGCTGAGCCTGCTGATCTCTGTACTGGCGCTCTCGTTGATTGGGTGTCAGGCTGAACAGAAGCCGGACAGCGCTATCCCGGTGCTCACTGCCCGGTTCAAGTATCGGGGGAACATGATTTGGCTCTATCGTGATGCCAACGACAAGGTGCAGATGCTGCGCGGCAATACGCGCGACATCTCTGCGGTCACTCGCGGCAACAAAGAGGTGTTCACTGCCGGCAAGGGCGAATGGACCTTGGTGGAGAATATCACCAAGGATCAGTTGGTCTACGTCAAGAACCAGCTGATTGAGGCCGGGCAGAAGAAGCAGGTGATCAGTCAACCCGATTATGTGCTGTCAGTTGAGTTGGAGACGCTCAAGGCGAGCATACCGCAGATTACCAACGACACTGAGCTCGCCGCGCTGCAGGCCGAGTTTGAGTCCGAGCTTCTGGTGGATAAGCCGCCGCTGGTGACCATCACCATGGACAGCGGGGCCAAGATTATCCTCGAGCTTGACCCGGAGAACGCCACGAACACGGTGAACAACTTCGTCTATCTGGTTCAGCAGAAGTTCTACGACGGCGTCAGCTTTCACCGCATTGTCCCTGATTTCATGATTCAGGGCGGGGATCCGCTGGGAACTGGCGGCGGGGGACCGGGGTACAGCATTCCCGGCGAGTTCAGCCAGAACGGGTTCAACAACCCGCTCCTGCACACGCGTGGCGTCGTCTCCATGGCGCGCACGGATGCTGGCCCGAACACAGGCGGGTCCCAGTTCTTCATTATGGTGGCCGATGCACCGCATCTGGATGGGCTGTACGCCGCCTTCGGCAAGGTACTGTCCGGTATGGAGGAAGTGGATCGCATCGTCAATTTGCCGCGAGATGAAGAGACCGATCGTCCGAATAACCCGCCGGCCATGAAGGAAGTGATGGTGGAGACCTTTGGCGCGACCTACCCACCGCCTTTTGTCATGGCCAGCAAATAGGTATACTAGATTCTAGGGAGGCGACCAAGAATGGAACAACAGAATCCAGTAGTGACCATTCAGATGGAGAATGGCGACGAAATCAAGATCGAGCTCTATCCCAAGACAGCCCCGAACACGGTGAACAACTTCATCACTCTAGTGCAGGCAGGTTTCTATAACGGCACCATCTTTCACCGCGTGATCCCTGGTTTCATGATTCAGGGCGGCGATCCCGATGGCACCGGCATGGGTGGCCCCGGCTACTCCATCATGGGCGAGTTCTCGGGCAACGGCTTCCCCAACAGCCTGAAACACTCGCGGGGCGTGATCTCCATGGCCCGTGCGCAACAGCCAAACTCGGCCGGGTCGCAGTTCTTCCTGATGGTGGCTGATGCGCCCCATCTGGATGGACAATATGCGGCCTTCGGCAAAGTCATCTCCGGCATGGAGGCCTGCGACAAGATCGTGTCAGTGGCCCGTGATCGGGCTGACCGCCCGCGCGAGGAACAGCGCATGCAGACCGTTACCGCCGATACTTTTGGTATTGACTACCCAGCACCGAACAAACTGAACAGATAGTTCCATCTAGGCGTGCCGCGAGCGTGCGGTGCGCCTTTTACTTCCCATCAACGCTCAGTTGCGCGAGAGAATCACGAACAGAGTTTGACTTGAGGGATGCTTCAAACGTACGTTGCGATTTCGCTTGACCTACGGGCGGTCGGCATAATGCGTGGCGATCGCTGAATAGGTCAGGAGAGAGATCAGGCGCTGGCCACATCTGTGTAGAATCTGGCAAGAGGGACTTGACACTAATAAGAATAATTACTATAATGTAATCAGATGAGGTGCGGTGCAGCTTGCACACGCCTGAGGAA
Organism: Bacillota bacterium; assembly: GCA_023436245.1. Taxonomy (GTDB): domain Bacteria; phylum Bacillota; class UBA994; order UBA5500; family UBA5500; genus JAEZJZ01. The sequence continues at coordinate 43,745 of JAEZJZ010000069.1, forward strand.
ATGAAGTATGAGGAGGTAACAATCAAATGACTGAGTTGAATCAAGTCTACAAGTGCAACATCTGTGGCAACATGGTGGAGGTGCTACACACCGGCAAGGGCGAGTTGGTCTGTTGTGGCCAGCCGATGGAGCTGCTGGTGCCGAAGACAGTCGATACCGGACGCGAGAAGCACCTTCCGGTGATTGAGCGGGTCGCGGATGGCTACCTGGTCAAGGTAGGCAGTGTCGCCCACCCAATGGAAGAGAAGCACTCCATCCAGTGGATCGAGCTGATCGCCGACGGACGGGTCTATCGTCAGGCGCTGCAGCCGGGTCAGGCGCCTGAAGCCAAGTTCTGCGTCCAAGCCGAGCAGGTCATCGCCAGGGAGTACTGCAACCTGCACGGGATTTGGCAGTCGGAAGCCTAATCTCAGAGTCAAGACCAAGGGCCAACCAAGCGGATTCGCTTGGTTGGCCCTTGGTGTCTTTCTGGGAGTACCGCAAGTGGGTCGCGGCCCGCTGAGGTGCCACAGAAGAAGCGAGGACTGGCTTGGCGGCCAGTCCTCTTACTTTGTTTCGTTATTCACAGGGCTGCAGCAGCGCTGCCTGCCCGAATAGGGCCGGTGTGCCCCCGGTATGCCAGAAACAGACGGCTTCATCTCGAGGGATCACTCCTCGTTCGATCAAGTCCATCATGCCCCAGAGCACCTTCGCCGTGTAGGTGTTCTCCAGCAGGATGCCTTCCCGGCTGGCCATCTGTCGCAGCCAGAACAGTGACTCTGGGCAGGGCTGGGCGTAGCCGGGGCCGAGGTATTGATCGTGAATGGTCATCACAGCCTCCAGAGGCAATGCCGGCTGCGGCAGCAGTCTGCCGATAGCCTGGAAATTGGCAGCAAGTAGCGAGTGCAGCCTGGCGGCTTCATACTCGACACTGATCACGTGCACATGCCAAGGATGGCCAAGCAGCGCCGTTCCATAAAGAAAACCGGAGGCTGTGCCGCCCATTGCCCCTACCAGAGCCACGTGCCTAATCTCGTAGCCAGTGCGCAGGGACTGCTCACGTAATTCGTGGGCGGCGTTGACATATCCCAGGGCGCCGAGGGCAACCGGACCGATCAGGTACGGCCTGCGCCCCGCAGCCCGCAGATCCTTGATCAGGGCCTGAGCTCGCCTCGCCCGTTCCTCTTCACTCACCGCTCCGATGAAGATGGAATGAGCGCCAAACAGGCCGTCCAGCAGCATGTTCCCCTGCCACACAGATGGCCGCTCGGTGTTGTGCAGCAGTTGGCATTCCAGCCCCAGCTTGGCGGCCGCGGCCGCCGTCAGCCGGCATTGGTTTGATTCCGGCAGGCCGCAGGCGACCAGCAAATCACAACCATTGGCTAAAGCATCACCCAACCAGAACTCCAGGTGACGCAGCTTGTTGCCGCCCAAGCCGAGCGACATCAGATCGTCTCGTTTGATATAGAGCTGTGAATGGTCGACCAATTGACATAAACGAGGTAAATGCTCCAATGCGGTCGGTAAATCGATCAGTTTCACTCTGGGGAACCCTGCAAGCATCGGGTCACACTCCTTGCCATTTCGCTTGCTGCAGACTTGGCTATTGGCGTGGCGGATTCCTCCCTTTAATGCGAGCGCGCAAGAAGCAACCCCCAAGCAGGCGGTAGGGGGCGCATGCATGAGCCCCGCTTCTTGAATCCGATTGCTACTCCCCAGCCTCAGGCGCGCCGCAGCAGGCGGAAGACCGGGAAACCGAGCAGAGTGATGCCGATGCTGAGCAGTGCGTAGATTGGGTTGTTCAGCAGGGTGCTCACCAGAATGTAGCCGCCACCGACGATTCCGATCCAGGGGACGAGGGGGTAGAGCGGTACTTTGTAGGGACGAGGCAGTTCGGGGTGTCGGCGTCGCATGATCAGGACAGCGAACAGGCCCATCACAAAGAAGATCCAGAGGGTGAACACGGCCAAGTCGGTCAATAGGTTGAATGAACCAGTAAAGGTGTACAGCGTGGCCAGTACCCCAATCAATACCAGAGAGCGCACCGGGGTGCGATGGGTCGGATGCAGCGCAGCGAAGTAGTTGGCCCAAGGCAGGTTTCCTTGCTTGGCCATGGCAAAGGGTACGCGAGCACCTGTCAGAATGTAGCCGTTCAGTGCTCCGACGATGGAGACGGCGATGCCAATGGCGATCAGGGTTGATCCGAAGGAACCAAACAGCCTGCCCGCTACCTCGCTGGCCGGGGTGGCTGAAGCCGCCAGTTGCTCAGCTGGTAACACGCGCAGCATCGCCAGGTTGACGCTGACATAGACGACCAGCACCAAGCCCAGCCCGCCGATGATCGCCCGCGGCAGGTTACGCTTCGGTTCTCGCACCTCTCCTGCCACATTGGTCACGGAGATCCAACCGTCATAGGCCCAAAGGGTGGCCAGAATGGCAGCGCCCAGCCCCAAACCAGTCGTTGTGGCGGCAGGCGCAGCGGCAATCAGACCTCCTGAACCACGCAAGAAGCCGAGCAAGGTGATCAGCACGATCGGCACCAGTTTGCCCAAGGTGAAAACGACTTGGACGATACCGCCCTGTTCTGAGCCGAGAGAGTTCAGGTAGATCAGTGCAAAGATCGCCATAATGGCCACCACGGTTTGCATCAGCGGCGCCATTGGCACGAACAGACCTAATTGAGTGGCAAAGATGATCGCCAGCGCGGCGACGCTGCCTGGCGAGTAGATCAATGTCTGTACCCAGCCCAGCAGAAAGCCCCAGACCGGACCGTAGACTTCTTCCAGATAGGCATAGAGCCCGCCCGTGCGGGGCAGTGCTGCTGCCAGTTCAGCCATGGTCAGTCCCGCCGCCAGCGTAATCACGCCTCCCAGAACCCAAGCCAGGATACCCATCCAGGCGCTGCCGGCGTCCCGCAGCACCACCCCCGGTTTGAAGAAGATACCTGACCCGATCACCATGCCCACCACTACACTGAGAGCGGCCCAGAAGCCGAGGCCCTGGCGCAGCCCCAGGTCCTCTCCTCCGGCCCCGTGTCGGTCATTTCTCGACTGCTTTCGTTTGCTCATGCGCCACACCCCTTCCACGGCTATATGGTTCCACCGTAACCGAACTGCATGCCAGGACAGGGGCTATGCCGCTTCCTGGCAGTTGTTGGGTGGCAGTCTGCAGCACGATGAACATCGTATCCCCTTAAGGTTCTGTTCCTGTGCCGGCTTACGGCAGTTCGCTTCCAGGGAGGCCTGGCCAAACTAGGCATGGTTTTTTCGGTCGACATGGGTGTCGCAGCCGGCTTATAGCGCAACTGGTGATTGACCGTTGCTGGGATTTGTGAGTTAATCTGTTTGAGACATTTTCAGTGGGAGGGGCTGACTCACGTGCGAAACCGAGGCAATTCTGTGCTTGGCTTGTTCCTGATCCTAGGGGGTGGCCTGGGGCTGGCGGTCAATTTCGGATACCTGAGCTTCACTGTAGAGATGGTAGCAGCGATTCCGTTCATCCTGGGCTGCTTCTTGCTGTATTCCGTATTCACCGGCAACAAGGATAGCTTGTTTCCGGCGCTGTTGTTCATCTTCCTCAGCGTGCCGCTCTATCTGACTTTGGCTGATTTCAGCGGGCAGGAGTTCTGGCCGCTGTGGGTCATCGCTCCCGGGCTAGCATTTCTGGGCGCAAGTCTGCAAGGCGGAGCGTACCGGGCGATGATCGTGCCTGGCACCATTGTCAGTGGCGTTGGCTTCTATTTTCTCAGCCAAGAATGGTGGGACCTCGATTGGCACCTTGTCCTATCCGTTGCCTTGTTGGTGGTAGGGGCGTTGCTTCTGCTACCGCAACGCAAGGGTAATGCCAAAGGCTAAGCAACTCAGCAACCCCAACAACTCCGGCGAGTCGCTGCATAACAAAGCGACTGCCACCCGCGAAAGGGTGGCAGTCGCTCTTTGTCATACAATGGATTTATTCGCGGGCTCTGGGCGATCTTCCGGTGACAGTGTTGCCGCGGAAGAGAAAAGTGAGGGCCCAGAGTCCGGCCAGACCGACCAATGAATAGGTCAACCGGGCCAAGGTAGTCGCCGAACCGCCGAACAGGGTAGCGACCAGGTCAAAACCGAAGAATCCGATTAGGCCCCAATTGAGAGCGCCAATGATTACCAAAACCAAGGCTAGGGTATCCATGGGTTCATCTCCTTCCTTTGCCACTAGCATGCCCGAATAATGCCATAATATTACTCAGGTGCAGGAAGGAGCGAGCCAATTTCTTGGTCTATTCGCGCGGCGGGCGAGGACCATAGTATTGATAGTATTGGCACATGATGTCACCGTTATATAGCTTGCGCCTGCGATCGGCGCGGCGGCCAAAGAAGCGCTCGAATTCTGGGAAGGCGGTGAGGACGTAGTGAGACCAGGTTTCCAGTTGACCAAGCGTATTGCCCATCTCCCGATAGAGCCGCTCCACTGACTCTCTGTCTCCCAGGCGTTCGCCATAGGGCGGATTGCAAATGACCACCCCATACTTGCGGCTAGATTGCAGCTCGGACATCTCCATCTCTTGAAAGTGAATGTGCCGGGCGACGCCCGCGGCAGTGGCGTTCTGCCTGGCCGCCTTCAGAACCTGCCCGTCAATGTCTGTGCCGATGATCGCCAGTGGCTGATCCAAGCGCTGCAGTGACGCGGCTTCCGCTCTTGCGCGCTGCCACAACTCACCCGATAGGGCGGGCCACTGCTCGGCAGCAAAGGTCCGCTGCAGACCCGGGGCCCGATTTTGGCCGATCATGGCTGCCTCGATCGGCAGCGTTCCGGATCCGCAGAAGGGGTCGACGAAGGTGCGAGTGGCATCCCAGTAGCTCAACTTGATCAGGGCTGCAGCCAAGGTCTCCTTCAGTGGCGCCTCGCTGATCAGGGTGCGGTAGCCGCGCTTGTGCAGGGCCGTGCCACTGGTATCGATGGTCAAGGAGACGGTGTCCTTCAGGATTGCTACCTCGATCGGGTAGACAGGCCCGTCCTCGTTGAACCAGTCCTGTCGGTAGCGCTGCTTCAATGATTCCACAATCGCCTTCTTCACCACTGCCTGACAATCGGGTACGCTGGATAGCTGCGAACGAACCGACTTGCCCTGCACCGGGAAGCGCGCATTCTGCGGCAACCAATCGGCCCATGGCAGAGCCTTGGTGCGCTCGAACAACTCGTCAAAGGTCTGGGCAGTGAACCTGCCGAGCAGCAACCGCACTCTATCCGCCACTCGCAGCCACAGGTTGCAGCGGGCGATAGCTGCTTCCTCCGCCCAGAAGGTCACCTGATTATTCTCGATCTCCAGCTCATCGTAGCCTAAGTCCCGCAGTTCCTGAGCGACTACCGACTCCAGCGCAAATGCTGCCGTCGCCACTAACCGGATTCTGGCCAAACTGATTCCCCCATCCCTCATCAACCGTTGTCTTCATTCATGCCATTATACCCGTTAGCCGTTCCGTAATCCACCAAACGGCACCCCCTGCAGGGAACAGACCGGGGGAGGGCGAATGAAAGAGAGAGCAAAAAAGGGCAATTCCCATCTCTCAATCCGAGGAGGATAAGCATGTCAGGAAAAATGTCGGACCACATTCCCTATGAAAAAATCGCCATCTTCATCGATGGCTGGAATCTGGCTCGTGTCAGTCGGGACCACCTCAACCGCGAGATTGACTTTCGTCGCCTGCTCTCCTATTTCTCGCGAGACTTTCGTGTCCTGCGCGCCTTCTATTACATCGGAGAAGATACAGACGAACAGGAGAACAACAAGCAACATAGCTTTCTCACCTGGATGAGGCGCAACGGCTACAAAGTGATCACGCGCCCGATCAAGGTCTTCCTGAACGAGCGGGGAGAGAAGGAGAAAAAGGCTGACTTCGATGCCGACATTGCCATCGACATGTTCGACCTGGCCGACAAGATCGACCGCGCGGTGCTCTTCTCAGGTGATGGCGACTTCACCAAGGTGATCGATCGCATCGGCATGAAGGGTGTGCGCACCCATGTCTTCGCTTACTGGGGCAGGGGCAAGGGTCCGACTGCCCCGGAACTGATGGAAGCAGCCGACGAGTTCACCGACCTGGCAGAGGTTATGGACGAGATCGGCAAGGTGTATGCCCCTAACCCGTCCTAGAGGCCAGACGAAAGGAATCTGCTGTTGGAGACGCACAAGATAGTCGGAGATGGCCGATTTAGCTGGCGCATGCTAAGTCGGCCTCTTTAGGTCGCCTGGTTTGGGGAAGGAAGATTCAAGGAGAGGTCAATGGCGGGATTGCTTCCCCAAGTTGAAGAGGGCGAAGTGTCGAAACATTGGACAAAGGAAACTATTTACAGGCAAAATCTGCGATGATAGAATGACCTCGTCAAACGCGCGTAGTCCCTGTATCGCGGAAGAGGAGGTTCATCGTGAGCAAGAAGCCAGTATTTGCTGCATTGCCTTTCTTGGCCGTTGCGCTTCATTCTCCTGCTCGGAAAAATGGCAAAGCTTATTACCTCGCCGGCAGTGACGCCCATCTATGCAACGTGTATGGGCCTTAGCCTGTTCACAATAGGGGCCAGCGTGCGCAAGTCAGCGGAGGATTATGGCAAGCAGGCAGTACGTTGTGGCTGGGTGATGCTGCTGGTTGCATTCCTGTCAGTACTTGATATTTGGGCGTGAGTATCAAGGGTCGAACCCAGAAGTGAGGGATGAGGGGTGACTTGTTTGCGAGTGACTCGGTCAAGAGCGCTGATGGTGATTTCCGGCCTGGCCAGTTTTGCTTCCGGGGGCTGCTACTTGTGGGACTACGGATTAGGGATAAGGCCGAGAGGCGTGGTCTTCTTTCTTATCGGGGCCACAGCCATGCTTCTTGCCGACACAGACGAAATGAGAGCAGCCGCTTCCTGGGCGAACGCGAAGGTTCTGAATGTAGCTAGTAGCCTGATGCTTGCCGTGTTCCTGCTCACACTGCGACAAGGGCGCTATGACCTGTTGTCCCTGGAAATCGGAAGCATGCTGTTCGCGCATGGTTTGGCTACGATGATTCATCTCGTGCGGCTCTCCGTTCGCGACTCGGGAGTGAACAACCGATCAGGCGCCACTTGGTTAGCTGTCTTCTCGTTGATCCTCAGTGGGTTTGGTTTGGTTGCTCTGACGTCATAAACGCTCACCTCTATACCGAGTGTGGAAGTTCAATTGGTCTCGGCCTGGAGGTTAAGCAGGGCGGACGCCGAAAACGGCGTCCGCCCTCTCTGCATCATACTTTCAGAATCACTGGCCTGAGCAACGACAGGTGTCGGTCGATGAACTCGTCCGCCGGTAGCAGGCAAGCTTCACGCACTGCCTCCAGGCCGTTGCGTTGCTCAATTTGCTGGAAGAGATAGCAGCCGACCACGTAGGAGAGTCGTTCGTCAGAAAGGCGACCCAAGACTTCCTCCACTTGCGCTTCGGTGGGCCGATCCGTCTCCAACAGCTGCAGCAACTCCAGCAGGGACTTCACCTTCTCTCGCAGCTTAGCCGGTTGGTTGAGGGGCAAATAGTCGCGCTCCTGCAGATGCCCGGCTTGGCGGCGTGGTGACAAGGCCGCATAGACAGCAAGCCCTTCATTCTGGATCAAGGTTTGGACCAGTTTGCGCAGACCTCCGGGCTGAGCGAACCACTCCAGATGCATCGGGCCATGTAATCGTTCGTAGGCGACGTGGACTGCCTCGTGGATCAGGAAGAAGTCAATCTCCTGTGCGTCGTCCAGGTACTTCGGGGAGTTCAGGTTGATCGCCACTTGCCCCTGCAGGCCGATGCCGGTGTCGTAGCCGACGATGCAATGGAGGCCAGTGTTCTGCCAACTGGTGATGGGGAGCAGTTGCAGCAGGGTGCCTGCCACCAAGCGCAGTAGCCGAGTGCGGTTCCTCTCCGCGTACGCGGCCAGTCGCTCGATGTCGCAGGCGTGTTCGCGCACTCTGCGCAAGCCATAGAGGTTGCTCGGTTGTTCGTTCAGTGCCGCCCAAAAATCCTCTGCCCGCACCTCTGCAAAGCTCAGTGTCTGGCTATGCCTGGCAACCGCCCGGTATCCCGGATGCTGACGCAAGCGGGACAGCCCATCCTCTGTCGGGTGACGCATCCAGTCGAGAAATCCGCGAGCAGCGTCGGTTGTCAGCGTCAGGCCGTATATATCCACGCGATCAGCCCTCCTTTGGGTCAGTACCGGAATAATCCTTCTGTTCTCGTTTGCGTGTGGCGACTCCTGCACAATCCGTCAGCCATTTCTGAAGATTGCACCCTGCGGTGTGAGTAAACCATAACCGCGCCCTGCTAAGCAAGGAAGCATAAGGAAGAGCAGGCGGAGGGACATCCTGATGTTCCTCCGCCTGCTCGTTTAGGCATTGACGTATTCGCTATGGCTATCGCCTTGTTGGGGCAAGATTCGCCTATTTTGTCGCTGCCGGATCTGCCGGTTGCACTGATCCATGGCAGGAACCGCCACCGCGTTCGATCATCTGCTTGGCCGTGGGCGATTGACTGAACTCCCGGAATGCATCTGAGGTCATGAACTTCTGCATATCAGAAGAATACATGTACTGACCCATCGGGGTGTTCTGTATCTGATCCTTGACCTCGGGGCGATTCATGTATTCCCACATGTTGCCCGATTGCATGGCCTCCCACATCGCGGGCGTCTGCATCTGCTGCATCCAGTTGGCGGCGCCAAGGGCAGGCAAAGCTCTGGCTGCCGGAGCGATCATCGCCCAACCACCAAATAGCAGCGCCACAGCAACCAAGACCAGTATGCTCTTCTTCATTCTCGACCCTCCCTCAGTTTTTCAGAGGAATGCCTCGAGGTCATCCTCTATGTTAGATAGTACTATAGCGAGTAGTAGATAGTCAATTATCTTGAGCCAAGAATCTCAGCGCGAGCATAGGGAGCTGACTCCTCCCATCATATATACACCCTTTTTCCGTCATGCTAAGCTTAGGTAGACAAGGAGCGACTAGGGTGGCGTCAGTTGACTGAGACTTGCCGCCATGCGGTGAGTTTTCGATTGCTGAGTATGGGAGGGGCTAGACATGGCGGAGTTCAGCAAGGCGGATGTCGAACAAATTACCTCGCGGGTGATGGTCAGGATGATCAAGCAGCTAGGCAATGCCGAGCTAGATGACGTGGCAACGATCATCGCCGAGGAAGTCGGGTCAGACACGCCAGTGGCGGAGCAGCTCAAGGTGGTTATTGGCAAGCGCATTGCAGCTGCGTTACAGGGCGTGGACAGTGAGGACTTGGTGGTAGTCGTTCCAGGCATCTGCGACTGCGCGGACGGCGAGCATCATTGCATCACGGTCTGCGCTGTTGATGCCATTCAAAAAGGGCCAGATGGCACCGCTTTCATCGACCGCGACCGGTGTATCGACTGCGGTTTCTGCGTGGATGCCTGTGGTTCCGGCGCCTTGGTTGAGCGTTCGCAGTGTCTGCAAATTGCGGAGATGCTGAGCCAAAGAAGGCAGCCACAGTTGTATGCGATTGTGGCGCCAGCATTTGTGGCTCAGTTTGGGCCGGATGTCTCACCGGTGCAGGTGAAGGCTGCGATTCTGCGGCTTGGTTTCTCCGATGTTTACGAGGTGGCCATGGCCGCAGACGTCCTCACCGTGCTGGAGGCGGACGAGTTCCTGCAGCGTAACGAGGCCGGTGAGACCTTCATGATCACCTCTTGTTGCTGTCCCGCATTCATCAAGCTGGTGGAAAAGCATCGCCCCTTGGTGTCTCACTTGATCTCTGAGACAGTGTCCCCCATGGTGGCACTTGGCCGGATGCTCAAGTCGCGCGAACCGGGTTGCCACGTGGTCTTCATCGGTCCGTGCTTGGCCAAACGGGCCGAATCAAAGCGCCCGGAGCTGGCCAACGCAATCGACAGTGTGCTCACCTTCAAGGAACTAGTCACTTTGTTTGAAGCTGCCGGGGTGAGTCTGGGGGAGCAGCCGGATGGCGATGTGGCCGCTTTTTGCGAAGCGTCGCACGATGGCCGCATCTATGCGCACACCGGCGGAGTAACCGCCGCCGTTCAAAGGGCCATTCGGGAGAAGAATCCTGAAGTGCCGTTTCGCCCACTGAAGGGCAATGGACTGAAGCAATGCAGCCAGATTCTGCAGGCGGTGGAAGCGGGTGAGGCGGACGGCAACTTCATGGAGGGGATGGCCTGTCCGGGAGGCTGCGTGGGAGGACCGGGAACCTGCGTTCCGGTTGAGGTTGGGGCTTCTGGGGTGCAGGCGTTCGCCAAGCAGGCCCACGTGCAGGCAGCGCGGAAAAACAAGCTGGCTGACAGGTGGGTGGAAGAGGCTACCCGCGTCTCTATCTTCTACAGCGACAAACAGGGAGACCACGTCTAGTCGAGATATAGGGCAGTTCCTGATACCAGACACCAAATCTCGCCGTGCGTACTACTATGCGTAGTAATTAGTTGTTGACTACTATTACGTGTAGTACTATACTGAGATTGAGCTCGATCATTGCGTTGCAACGTGATACCAAGAGACGGCAAGCAGTTGCCTGGGCGAGGAGGGTGTCTTAAGTGAACTGCCATGGAAACCGGAGTGGTGGGCGTAAGCATCTGTGGTTGATGGTCGCGGTGATTGCCGTGTTAGCGATTGCGCTCTGGGCGGGATTCGGTCGCCGCGGTTTGGTTGGACTGTTGCCGTTTGCGGCAGTTCTGCTCTGCCCAATCATTCATGGGGCGATGTTCCTGTTCATGGGTAAGTCGCTGCTGCAGCGGTCTGAGTCGGGGCAGCAGAGCGGACCGAACGGGGTTGGACCGAGTCCTGAACGAATGGGTTAGGCGACGAAGAACACGCTTGTTTGATTGGCGCTGTTTCATCACAATAGCTGTTGCTGTCTGATTCTGCACAGTATTGGGAGGTGGAACGATGGGTTTCCTGCAACGATGGTTGGAAAAGCTGGCGAAGGCCAGCAAGGAGAATTATGGCAATCAGCGACTCGATTGCTGTGATTTACAGCAAAAGCAAACGGCTAAAGCCGCAAAGGACGGCAAATAGCTGCGACTCGGCCAAAAACAGATATGGGCTGCCAAGTGGTCTCTCCCCCTACTATAGCCACAAAGCAGTTTCCGCCTGGCGACTAACCTCGCCAGGTTATTCCATCTCTCGGTGGGTTTACAGACCTGCTCGGTAGGGAGTATTATTGACATAACTACTATACTTCATAGTAATCAACAGGGAGGTGAATCGCCATGGCGCGCAAGATTTCCATACCAGATTTCCGGCCGCACAAGGAAGGCTTCAGGCAGGTGCTGGGCGATCTAGAGGCCGACATCATGGAGTACATTTGGGCGCACGGTTCGTCAACCGTACGGGCGGTTCACGGGCACCTGAATGAGGAGCGGGAGTTGGCCTATACCACGGTGATGACCGTGATGACCCGCTTGGCCGAAAAGGAGCTACTGCTGCGCGAACAGGTTGGAAACGCGTATGCCTATGTGCCGGCCGTTAGTCGCGAGGCGTTCGCGGAACAGGTGGTGGCTGAAGTACTGGACGCGCTGATGGGCAACTTCGGCGATCAGACCGTCTCTCATTTCGCACGCCAGATTGCACAGGTAGATGAAGACCGCCTCGCCAAACTGCAGGAAGCTGTGCAGCGAAAGCGAGGTCGATAGCATGTCCATGATGGCGAGTACGCTGATGTCGTTTGCTGTCTTCACTCTCTTCGCCGGTACTGCCGGTTACCTGTTGGTGCGCATGCTGGAAGCTTGTCTACCCCTGTCCGCTCGGACCAGACAACTGCTTTACCTGGCGGTGCTGGTGCTGCCGCTGACAACCTTCCTCATGGACATGGCCCATTGGACCGATGTTTGCGCCTCCTACGCCGCTCATTTGGCTGATGCCCTGCGTAATCTGCTGACTGTCAGGCAGGGCACCGGCTCATGGTTGACGCTTATCCTGCTTTCTGGATATATCGCCTACCTCTGCGCCTGGCAGACGAGAGCTGGCAGGAGTCTGACAGTCTCTTCGGATGCCCGGCAACATCACCGGGTGATTCGTCTGCTCCGCGAACTAAAAGCAGAGCATTTGAGCGTGCGCATCTACCGAACATCCTATCCCATCGCTTGCGTGGCTGGCCTCCGGAAGGCGGTGCTCTGTTTGTCGCATGGGCTGCTTGAGATCATGGACGACAGTGAGCTGCAGGCGGTGCTGGCTCACGAGTTGGCTCATGTGCGTGGCAATGACAACTGGCTTAATCTAATCGTGGTCTTCCTGAGAGGCATGGCATTCTTCTCGCCCGTCACGCATCTGGCGGCTGCCAGATATGCAGCGGCCCGAGAAGAGGCCGCCGACGACCGAGCCGCTGGCATGATTGCGGAATCTGCCGATCTCGCTTCGGCCCTGCTCAAGATCGTCAGCCGGTCAAGTGGCTACGCCAGCCTGCTGCAGCCGGCGTTTAGCTTCAGCTCTCCGTTGGACAGTGAGCAGTCGCTGCATCGCGTCGAGCGTATCCTGCAGGACGAAAACGGGCAGCCGCGCAATAGATTGCTGGAACAAGGCGCGCTACTCGCCGTGACCACTGTCCTGCCGCTGCTCTTTTGCTAGGGCGCGGACTGCTTCGGCGTAGTCTGGCTCAGTCCGGCTCGCCAACCGCGGGCCGTTTTCATATTGACAGCTTACAATCTCTTGCCCGTGTCCCGATGTTGGGGTATAATGTTTTTCCCGCGGCTCTGGTAAAGAGGAGGGACGAACGTGGAAGTGAATAGCCATCCGGCCTATCAGGAAGAGGTCAGGCATCTGAGAGAAACGCTGCAGCGCATCGATGACGAGCAGCGTTTTTTGCTGCTGCGCAATCAGGACTTGGACAAAGAACTGGCTCGCACTGCCGGTGACCCGGTGCTCTACAGCACATTCAACGCGGCGAGAATGAACATCGCCTATAACCGTGAACAGATGGAGAATCTGGAGCAGGTGAAGGAGCAAGCCTACTTTGCCCGTCTTGATTTTTCCGAGCGAGGAGCGGAAGAAGAGACCATCTACCTTGGTCGACTCGGGTTCGTCAGCCGGGAGACAGGGGATGTGGTGGTAGTCGACTGGAGGGAGCCGATCGCTACGCTCTACTACGGGGGAACTGAGGGCGAGATGAGTTATGAGGCGCCGGGCGGGGTGATCGAGTGCCAGGTATCCCTGAAGCGGCAGCTGGAGGTGGAGCGGGATGTGCTGCAGCGCCTGTTTGACGCCAGGCTGGCGCAGATGGCTCAAGGTGACGATCATGCTCTCCCTCGTGACGAGCTATTGCTCTCCCGACTCGGCCAACAGGCCGACAAGCGCCTGCGCGACATCGTGTCCACCATTCAGAAGGAACAGAACGCGATCATTCGAGCCGGCATGGAGCGGCCCCTGGTGGTGCAGGGCGTGGCCGGAAGCGGCAAGACTACAGTAGCGCTGCATCGCTTGGCCTACCTGCTTTATCGGTATCGTGATTCTCTGGCTCCGGAAAACGTGCTGATCATCGCCCCCAACCGGGTCTTTCTCTCTTACATCTCAGAAGTGTTGCCTTCTCTCGGCGTGCATGACGTTACCCAATCCACCCTACAGGAGTACCTGCAGAACGTAATCGCTCGCGACCTGCAGGTGTTGCCCATCAGTCAGAAGTTTGTGCTCTTCCTGGACCAATCAGATAACGCTTACCTTGAAGCCACCCGCGAGTTGGCCAGTCAGTGCTCATCGTTGAAGGGAGACCTGCGCTTTCAGGAAGTGTTGGACAACCTGGTGGAAGCAGCCGTGCGCGCGGCCTTGCCGCAAGAGGCGTTACGTCTCTGGGGAAACGAAGTGGCCTCACCGACTCAGCTTTGGCAGCGTTTTCTGGATGAGGGAAACGTAGCCCCGCCGGTGCAACGACTGGATGCCGTGAAGAGGCACGTTACACGCTTGGCTGACGAGAGGCTGGCCCTCGCTGTGAAGCGGTGCGAGGCAGACTACGAACGGCGGATGTCTGAACTGCGCCAAGGTCGGGCCCGCGGCTCAAAGGAAATGCTGCAGCTCTATCAACAGAGACAGGATGATCTGGAACGGCTCAAGTCTGAACAGCAGGCCGGGCTCAGCGCCTATCTGCAGCTGTTTGGTCAGTTGGATCCCTTGGCGATCTATCAGGCGCTGATCACCGATGCCGGGGTGCTGCGACAGGTCGCCGGCAAGCTTTTCCCGCGGCGAACCTTGGAGGCTGTGGCCATGCTTTCAGCTGAGTTGATGCAGCGTGGATTGATCGAGCCGGAGGACTTGGCGCCCTTAGCCTATCTGCGGCTCAGGTTGCACGGAGTAAGCAAACACGCGCGCTTTCAGCACGTGGTGATCGACGAAGGGCAGGATCTGAACCCTCTAGAGCTGCTGGTACTGAAGCTCATCTCCGGCCACAACTCATTTACCGTCGTGGGAGACGTCAGCCAGAGCATCCAGCCGGGGCGCGGCGTGCATGACTGGCGGCAGATCACCGGCGGCAGCTTCGCTGGCAGCGAATGCCGGAGTTACGAGTTGACGCTTAGCTACCGCACCACCGCCGAGATTGTGCTCTTCGCCAACCAGGTGCTGCAGAGCCGCCACTTCAGTGGACAGCTGGCTCAGCCGGTGATGCGTGCGGGTGCGCTGCCTTATCTGGGGCTGGTCAGCGACAACTTGGTGCAGGCCGATCTGGTTGCACGCATCGTCCGTCGGGCCCAAGAACGTGGCCTGCGCACGGTGGCAGTTGTCACCCGCACTGCGGTGCAGGCGAAGGAGGCCCATGCCCTATTGCTCTCCCGCGGCCTTAAGGCCTGGCTGATGCAGAGCGACAGCGATGAGTATGAGGGTGGCATCCTGGTCATGCCGGCCTATCTGACCAAGGGGCTGGAATTTGACGTGACCATCGTCTATGATGCCGGCAGCCAGCAGTACGGCGATCATGAACTCGATGCTAAACTGCTCTATGTCACTCTCACCCGAGCGATGCACGAACTTTATGTGCTCTACCGCGGCGAGATATCCCCGCTCCTGGCCCGTGTCGACAAACAACTATTTCAACCATTGCTGCCATGAAAGATGCACGAACAAATCCACTTCTCCTATAATAGGCTGTAGAGAAATCATTCGGGAATGCTTGGAGGGGTCTTGTGTGCAGCGAAAACTGAAAGTGGGTATTGTGGGCGCAACTGGCATGGTCGGGCAGAGGTTTGTCAGTCTGCTAGCCGAGCATCCTTGGTTTGAGGTCACGACGGTGGCGGCCAGTCCTCGTTCGGCCGGGCAGAGTTACGTCGAGGCAGTGGACGGGCGGTGGGCCTTTGATTTTCCGATACCGTCAGCCGTGCGCAGCTTGATTGTGCAGGATGCTGGGCAGGTTCGGGCGGTCGCCGAGGCAGTCGATTTCGTCGTCTGCGCTGTTGACATGGATAAGGATGCCATCCGTGCCTTGGAGGAGCAGTATGCCCGCACGGAAACGCCGGTGGTGTCCAACAACTCTGCGCATCGTTCCACGGCGGACGTGCCGATGATTATTCCGGAACTGAACCCAGAACACCTGGCCCTCATTCCAGCCCAGCGCCGTCGGTTGGGCACCACGCGGGGGTTCATCACCGTCAAACCAAACTGCTCGATTCAGAGCTACGTGCCCGCATTGCACCCCTTGCGGCGGTTTAAGCCATCCCGGGTTGTGGTCTGCACCTATCAGGCCATTTCTGGCGCCGGCAAGACCTTCGCCACTTGGCCGGAAATGTTGGACAATGTGATCCCGCTGATTAAGGGTGAAGAGGAGAAGAGCGAGCGTGAGCCGTTGAAGCTCTGGGGCCAGGTGCAGGGTGGCCGCATCGCGCTGGCCAACACCCCCGAGATCACCACTCAGTGCTTGCGAGTGCCTGTTTCCGACGGACATATGGCTGCCGTCTTCGTTGACTTTGAGCATACGCCGAGCATGTCACAGATGCAGGAGTCCTGGTCCAGCTTTTCCGGTCGTCCACAGCAACTGCAGTTGCCCAGCGCCCCGCGCCAGCTGATTCACTACTTCAGCCAGCCGGATCGGCCGCAGACCAGGCTGGACCGCGACCTGGAGCGTGGCATGGCCGTTTCCGTGGGGCGTCTGCGGCCAGACCAACTCTTTGACTACAGATTTGTCTGTCTTTCCCACAACACCCTGCGCGGCGCCGCCGGTGGGGCCGTGCTGATGGCCGAATTGCTCGTCGCCGAAGGCTACATCACCGCCAAATGAATATTTGGGGACGGTTCTCGAATATTCACGTTGAATAATTGGGGACAGACTTGGGCCGACGGGTCGCATTCATGCGACCCCTACTCGCAATTTTGAAAACTTCTCTGCCTTGTCGTGGCACAAAAGGTTAGCGTGGCGTAAGTGGAGGGTCTGACATGGTGGTTTGGGTGGATGCCGATGCCTGTCCGCGCTCAGTCTTGCAGTACCTGCGGACGGCTGAAGCGAGATATTCCTATCAACTGCGGACTGTCGCCTCGCAGAACCATTGTCTCGATCTGCCTGGGCACATCACTGTCGATCCTGAGCCCCAGGCGACCGACATGGCGATCATCAACCGGGTGCAAACTGGTGATCTGGTGGTAACCCAGGACTGGGGGTTGGCGGCAGTGGTTTTGGCCAAGGGTGCGCGGGCGCTTTCGCCCGGGGGGGATATCTACCGAGTGGAACGCATGGACTTCATGTTGGAGCAGCGCAATCAGCTGGCTCGCTTTCGCCGTAGCGGCGGCCGCACCAAAGGACCTGCGGCCCGCACCAAATGCGACGATCAGCGCTTTCAGAACTCATTGCACCAGCTGTTGTCCTAGGACTTCATCAGTTTTGATGCGCCATAGATTGCTTGAGTAGTCGTCAAATAGCAGGCCGAAAAGCCTGCTATTTTGCTGCCACTGATTTGCCTTGCCATTGACTATTTCGTTTACAGGAGTTAATTTTATATTATAAAAAAATTAGTTAGGCGAAATTAAGAAGGCAAGGTGATGGATGTGGCTGCGGCTGTTGTTCAGGCAGAAAGACAAGCAGAAGTTGCGCAGTTAACGCCGCAGGAAGCCAGGCGGCATGTGATCGCATTGGCATGGCCGGCGGTGCTAGAGCAACTTCTGGTTACTCTCTTCGGTATGGTAGACATGATGATGGTTGGTGGTGTCGGGCCCATGGCCATAGCGGCGATCGGTCTGACCAACCAGCCAATGTTCTTGGCTTTGGCGGCCTTTCAGGCGCTAAATGTGGGCACAACTGCCCTGGTGGCTCGCTTTGTCGGCGCCAAGAACATCTCTGAGGCAAACGCCACCATCAGACAGTCATTGTTGATTGTGCTCTTTTTGGGCGGTGTCATGTCCGCTCTGGTCTACGTCTTTGCTGAACCGTTAGTCGTGTTCATGGGAGCGAAGGAGGAAGCTCTCGGCTACGCAATTACCTACATCAGGATCATCTGTTTGGGCCTCTTGCCGCAGACGATCGGCATGTGCGTCACAGCGGTGTTGCGCGGTGCTGGCGACACTAAGACTCCGATGCGCTTCAACATCATCGCCAACGTCTTCAACGTGGTTGGCAACTATCTGTTGATCGGCGGCCACTTCGGCTTCCCCGCCTGGGGCGTGTATGGCGCTGGCTTCGCGACATCCTTCAGTCGCCTGGTTGGCTGCGTGCTCTCGCTCTGGGTCATCTTCCGCGGAAAATCGCTGCTGCATGTCTCCTTGCGCGACCGGTTTGCTCCCCGCTGGGATTTGATTAAGCGCGTTTTCAAGGTCGGCCTGCCCGCGATGTTGGAGCAGTTGGTGATGCGCTTTGGTAACATCGTCTTCACCAAGGTGGTGTCCGGCTTGGGGATGGCGACTTATGCGGCGCATCAGATCGGCATGAACATTGTCAGCCTTTCCTTCACCCCGGGTCAGGGTTTCAGCATGGCGGCCACGTCATTGGTGGGCCGCAGCCTGGGAAAGAAACAGCCCCAACACGCGGATATGTATGGTTGGCAGACCAGGCAGGTCGGCCAGTTCGTGGCCGGGACGATGGCGATTATCTTCTTCTTATTCGGCAACTACATTGCGTCGTTGTACACTAGAGATCCCGAGGTAATCCGGCAGGCGGCTACCTCGCTGAAGATCATTGCCCTGGTCCAGTTGGCTCAGTCCAGTCAGTTCATTCTGGCGGGCGCATTGCGCGGCGCCGGAGACACGCGCTGGCCGTTGATCTCCACCTTCATCGGTGTGGCCGGCGTGCGCGTGATCTTCGCTCTTTTCTTTGTCAACGTGCTGCACTTGGGGTTGGCCGGAGCTTGGTTTGCGATGGCCATAGATCAGTTCACTCGTTCGCTGGTCACCTATTTCCGCTTTAAGTCGAAGCGATGGCAGATGGCCAGGGTTTAGTAGGCTAGAGGCGTCACCGGGGGTGGCGCCTTTTGCGTCCGTTTGGTTGCCTGTGCCACCCGGCAGGGGAATAGTTATCGCCCGTTGAATGTATGATCTAGTTGATTGTCAAATCCGAGGAGGTAATAACAGAAATGACCCGAGACCAACTGTTGAATGAGGGCCTGTTGGCCAAGTTTCTCCGTTACGTTCAGATCGATTCTCCTTCCAAAGATGGCACCGGCCAGACCCCCAGCACCCCTGAACAGCTGGTGCTGGCGCGTGTGCTCTGTGAGGAGTTGCTTACCCTGGGGCTCACAGATGCCAAGGTTGATCAGTACGGCTTTGTCACCGCTACGGTGACCGGCACGGTACAGGATTGCCCGGTAATCGGCTTCCTGGCACATATGGACACCATTTCGGGCGTTCCAGCACACGGCGTGAAGCCACTGGTGCATGAGAACTACCAGGGAGGCGACATCAGTCTGCCCAGCGGAGCAGTGATCAGTCCGAGCGATTGCCCCTCTCTAAAACGAGTGATCGGCCACACGCTGGTCACGTCCGACGGCAGCACGCTGCTGGGCGCTGATAACAAGGCCGGCATAGCCGGCATCATGGAAGCGGTTTGCTTCCTGCTGAAAAACCAGCATCTCACTCACGGCACGATCAAGGTCGCCTTCACTCCGGACGAGGAGATTGGCAGCGGCATCAGCAAGTTCGACGTCCAGGCTTTTGGCGCCGACCTGGCCTATACTCTGGATGGAGGCCCTTACGGCGACATGCAGGATGAGACCTTCAATGCGGCCAACTACCGCGTGCAAATTACCGGCAAGAGCTCTCATACCGGTTCGGCCCGCAATGCTATGATCAATGCCGTGCACCTCGCCGGCGAACTGGTTGGAGCCATTCCTGCCTACATGCGGCCGGAAACGACTGATGGCTTCCTCGGGTTCATCCATCCCGATTCGATTCAGGGCAACCTGGAGCAGGTGACCATGAAGGTGCTGGTGCGCGATTTCACAGACGAAGGTTTGGCCCAAAAGGAAGGAATCCTGCAGCAGCTCTGTCTGGACCTAGAGCGCCGCTATCCTGGCGCTGTGGCCACGGCCGAGCGGATGGGCGGTTACCGCAACATGAAGGGTATTCTTAAGGACAAGCCGGAGATCGTCCGCCTAGCTCAGGAAGCGATTCGCCTGACCGGGATCGAGCCGGCGATGCGCCAAGTGCGTGGCGGCACCGATGGCTCCCAGCTGACCTACATGGGTCTGCCCACC
Organism: Bacillota bacterium; assembly: GCA_023436245.1. GTDB lineage: Bacteria > Bacillota > UBA994 > UBA5500 > UBA5500 > JAEZJZ01. Next base: position 63,311 of record JAEZJZ010000069.1, read on the forward strand.
CCTAACCTGTTTGACGGCGGCTCCAATGCGCACTCCCGTTTGGAGTGGGCCTCCGTGCAATGGATGCAGAAGGCGACGGAGATGGTGCTCAATCTTTGTGAGCTCTGGTCCAAGCAGCCGCGGGCCTAACAGCTCACTGCTGCAGCAGCCAGCGTCAGCTTGACTGGAAAGAAAGAGAGGGGAGTTGGTTCAGTCTTCCTGAGCCAACTCCCCTTCACCTATAGTTTTTCCTATTTCCGTTGCTGCTGCCTGAGTTCGTTTCACGCAATTCACTCCTCAAATAGCAGGGTGTTACTGCTATCACCGTTTGTCCGGCAACAGACGGCACGAACTGTCCTGGAGTTGACGGAACGGTTGTCCTGAAGAACAGCTTCGTTAGGGGAAGCAGTTGTCCAGGGCCACCGGCTGTGAGTT
>JAEZJZ010000058.1 GCA_023436245.1 Bacillota bacterium
TGCCGAGCCGACCCTATCCCGCAGCATGCGAGACTGTTCAATCTGTGTTCCGTAGAGGCTCGGCATGCCGAGCCGATCCCGGCATCACAGCATGCTGTGGTGCTACGACCCCAAGGAAGTTTTGCCCGGACATGGCTCCTCTGGTGGGAGCCTTTTTGCTGTGTGGATTCTGTTATAATTGAACTAATCGCAGGAAAGGGGGTGGGGATAGTGGCGGTGAGCGACAAGGTGGCCCTGTTGCCGGATAAGCCAGGTGTCTATCTGTTCAAGGACCAGAGCGGTCAGATTATCTACATCGGCAAGGCCTTATCCTTGCGCAATCGCGTGCGTTCCTATTTTCAGGCCGGGGCTCAGCATGGCGCCAAGGTGCGCGCCCTGGTGCAGAAGATCAGGGACTTCGACTTCATCATCACCGACAATGAGGTGGAGGCTCTCATTTTGGAGAGCAACCTGATCAAGCAGCATCAGCCCTGGTACAACATCCGCATCAAGGACGATAAGCACTATCCCTACCTGAAGCTGCCACTGCAGGAACCCTATCCAAGACTGCAGGTGGCCCGCCGCATCGCCAAGGACGGGGCCAAGTATTACGGGCCCTATCCCAGCGCCAGCGCCATGCGGGACACGATGAAGGTGATTCGGCGGCTGTTCCCGCTGCGCACCTGTAAACAACCCCTCGCCGGCGAACCTGTCGGTCGCCCCTGCTTGAACCTGCATATCGGGCGCTGCCTCGGTCTCTGCACCGGCGAGGTGACGTCCGAGCGCTATCGCGAGGTTGTGCAAGCTGTGGATCTCTTTCTCTCAGGACGCTACGAGGCCTTGGTGGAACGCCTGGAGCAGCAGATGGAGCAGGCGGCAGAGGGCCTGTTCTTTGAGCGGGCGGCGGAGTTGCGCGATCAGCTGCATTCTGTGCAGCAGGTGATGGCCAAGCAGAAGATGATTTCGGCTGGTCTGGAGGACCGGGACGTGGTGGCTCTGGCTCGCGGAGTGGAGGAGACCTGCATCAGTGTCTTCTTCATGCGTTCCGGGCGCACCATTGGACGACGCAACTTCTTCCTGAGCGGGACGGAAGAACTGTCCCGGGGCGAAGTGCTGGCCGCCTTCCTGAAGCAGCATTACGCGGATCTCGGCGAGTTGCCGCCGGAAATAGTGCTGCCGGGCGAGTTGCCGGAGGAAGAAGCAGCCGTGGTGGGAGAGTGGTTGTCCCATCGTCGCGGGCACAAGGTGCAGATCACCGTGCCGAAGCGCGGACCGAAGAAACAACTGATTGAGATGGTCGAGAAGAATGCGGTAGCTGCCCTGGAAGAGCGCTTTGCCAAAGTGCTGAGCGAAGGGCAGTTGCTGCAGTCTGCACTGCAGGAGTTGGCCCACTATGTGGGGCTCAGTGCTGCTCCTCGGCGCATCGAGTGTTATGATATCTCCAACATCTCCGGTACCGAGGCGGTCGGTTCAATGGTCGTGATGATTGCCGGCAAGGCTGCTCGGGATGAGTATCGCCGCTTCAAGATTAGGGGGATTGAGGGCCCGAATGACTTCGCGATGATGCAGCAGGTGATCGGTCGCCGTCTGCGGCGTGTCCAGCAGGATGACGAGAAGTTCAGCGACTTGCCTGATTTGATCATCGTCGATGGCGGTAAGGGGCAACTCTCCTCCGCCAGGGCGGTGATGGAGAGCATGGGCTTTGGTCATTTGCCCACAGTCGGCCTGGCCAAAGAGAATGAATGGCTATTTAAACCGGGCGAGTCTGACCCGGTCATCCTGCCTCGACAGTCGCAGAGCCTCTATCTGGTACAGCGCATACGCGATGAAGCCCATCGCTTCGCCATCACCTACCACCGTCAGTTGCGGGCCAAGCGTCAGGTCGCATCTTGGTTGGAGGGCTGTCCGGGGATTGGCGCCGTCAGGCGCACCGCCCTACTCAAGACCTTTGGTTCGCTGCAGAAGATCCGGGCTGCGGAACTGCACGAGCTGGCCGCTGTTCCCGGGATGACCGAGCAGGTCGCCGCCAGCCTTTATCACTACCTCCGGAGCAATGACCCAAGCTGAGGCTGGGTTTGTTGAATCGCTGCATGCGAGAGCTCAAAGAGTTTCCTTTCTCCTAGGGTGATGCTGCCGCCAGATTGGCAGCTTGCGGGCGCCATGCATGGCGCCCCTACGGAGCTGTCCGTATGCCCGCAGGGAGGGGTCGCATGAAACAGGCTACGCCTCTCCAACGGCCATCCCCCGCTGTGCGTATGCCCGTAGGGGTCGCATGCATGCGACCCGGCTGATACCGTAATGTTGCAACAGCTTTTGCAGTTGGCTCGGCATGCCGAGCCTTCTACGGAAGGCAATTTGAACCGTCCCGCGTGTTCAGGCGCTGAGTTGGATGCACGGAAGGAGTTGATTCCATGCGCAAGAACAATCAGGTCTATCTGACTGAAGAACGACAGAACTTCAGCATCGTGTATCACGAGTTGTGGGACTACTATCTGCCCGTATTGGGACCGGCGGCTACCCTGCTCTACTGTTATCTCCTCCGCCTGGTGCGGCACGGTCTATCCGGCCCCAGCGGCGCCGGATGGCAGGCGGAAGTCTGCGGTGCCCTGGGCATGACCTTGGCCGACAGCCATCAAGCGTGGGCCAGATTGCAGGAGTTTGGACTGATCGTCGCGCATTCCGATGGCAGTTACGCTCTCGCTCAACCAAAGAACAAGGAGGACTTTCAGGCAGCCTTCAAAGATCTGGCGCCAATGCAGCAGCAGCTGGCGCCGGTGAGTAGTGAGGCCATAATCAAGACCGAGGCGATCATGCAGGGTCAGCGGCGCAGCCGGGCTCAAAAGACGTTGCTTGGGATTGTCGAGCAGGAATTTGGTCGAGCGCTGAGCACGGTTGAGATGGAGAAACTGATGGTGCTGGAACAGGCTTATTCCCGTGAGTTGGTGGAGTTGGCGACTGAGATGGCCGTGATCAACCAAGCCAGAAGTCTTTCCTACATTGAGCAGATTCTGCTCAATTGGAAGCTGAAAGGCATCACCACCGCGCAGGCCGCCCGTCAGGATAACGAACAGTACCGGCTGCAGCGAGCTAAGCGTCGCAGCGGCAGCAAGAAGGCAGATGAAAAGCCAAATGCTGCTTCTGCCAATAGCCCCTGGGATGACATTCGCCTGTACAAAACCCACCTGCCTAAGGAGGAGTAGCTGTGTTGGAGTCCAATCGCTTGGCCAAGCTGGAGGCGGCCCGAGAAAAATACCAAGCTGTGCTCTCTAAACACCCGGTGCTTTCTGAAATCGAGCAGCGGCTGATCGAGCTACATACGAACAGGGTGCTCAGGCGCGGCGAGGGGTCGGCCGCCGCAGCAGAGCTGCAACGGCTAATGCAGCAGCGGGCCGACTATCTACTTAAGCATGGAATTTCTGAGCACTTCTCCGAGCCGGAATGGGATTGCCCCCTCTGCGAGGACACAGGTGTCGTGGATGGCAGGCCGTGCGTCTGCGAGCAACGGCGCTGGCTGGAAAGGCGTTTCCAAGGTGCCCATCTGCCGTCTCGTCTGCGCGATCAGACTTTCACTGCCTTCAGTCTGGATTGGTATTCGCCAGACCGGCGGACTCCCCTGGGGCTGAATGAGCGAGAGATTGCAGAGCAGGCGCTGTTTGCCTGTCAGACGTTCGTGGCGCGAGTGATGGAAGACACGACCACTGCCAGTGGCCTGTTGATCACCGGCGGTAGCGGCTTGGGCAAGACCTTTCTCTGTAGTGCAATCTGCCATGCGCTCACCGAGAATGGCATCGTCTCGCTGTATACCACTTACGCCGATCTGTTGGCCAACATCAAGGCCGGGTTCGATGCGAGCAACGCTGCGGGACAGACGTCACTGATTGAGACTGCTCGTCGGGTACCCGTGCTGATTCTGGATGATTTGGGTGCGGAGTACGCCACCGATTTTGCCACGAGCTGCTTGTTTGACATCATCAATCATCGACGCAATGAGCGGCTGCCAATGGTGATTTCATCGAACCTCACACTGTCAGAGACGGCTACTCGCTATGGGGAGCGCATTCGGTCTCGTTTGGGCGAGATCTGTCAGCTTGTTCCACTGTTTGGAACAGATATCAGGGTCTTGCAGAGATTAGGCTAGGGATCGTCTGTAATCAACATTTTTAATTTTACCTTTGATTATGTTGATATCTTCTTAAACAAAGGGTACAATATGAGACAAGAGGATTGCGTTTACGAGATAGCAGTCGATTTTCTTAAGGAGTGATCAACGATGAGCCATCCTGTTCCCGGCCTTTGTCCAGTTTGCGGGCACAAGCTCGGAGTGAGCAAGCTAACCTGCCATCATTGCCAAACTACTATAGAGGGCGACTTCGAGAGCTGTCGCTTCTGTGGTCTGACGGCGGAGCAGAAGAGTTTTGTTGAGGTCTTTTTGCGTAGTCGCGGCAATATCAAGGAAGTAGAACGTGAGTTAGGCATTTCCTACCCCACCGTACGCAGCCGCCTGGATAATGTGCTGGAGGCGCTTGGCTATCGGGTGGAGCAGCAGATGGAGCGGGCCGAGGCTGCTGGCCGGCGTAAGGAAGTACTCGATCAGCTATCCCGAGGAGACATTTCCGCAGAAGACGCGGTGAAGCTGCTGAAGGCGCTAAACTAGCCGGAAGGGGTGGTTGAAGATGGCGCGACCGACTTTCTTTCTGGTCTGCAACATCAAGGTGCCCGACCTACGCCGGCGCATCGTGGTCCCGCTGCCGCTCTGGGTTCTGGATGATTTGCTGCAAGCCTGCTTCTCCATCTGGAAGTTGGTGGCGAGGTTCCGGCCTGAACTGCCGGCCAGCATGGATAGACATCTGCCTGGCGCTAACGCTGCGTTGTCAGACGTCAGCCGCCTGTTCGCCACGCTGCGCGACGTCGGCCCGTTTACCCTGGTGGACGTGGATAGCCCGGCTGATGGGGTAAGGGTTTCGATCAAGCTGATTTAGGCGAGCGGGCGCTCGCCTTTTGTCTACCGGAACCATTACCCTCAAACTTCAGTTTAATATTTTTAATCTCTTCATTGACATCATTAAGGGTGAGCTATATAATGTGTTCAGAAAGGCCTCCCGTCCCGGGAGAGCTGCATGAGGGGGTTTGAATGAAATGGAAAACGAGCGCTTGCAGATTTTGAAGATGGTCCAAGAGGGCAAGATCACGGCGGATGAGGCCGGCAAGCTGTTGTCAGCTGTGGATGAGCCGGTCAGCCAACCGGTGGCCGGAGACGCTAAGTGGTTCCGGGTGAAGGTGATGGATCTGCGCACCGGCAAGACCAAGGTCAATGTCAACCTGCCGATCGCTCTGCTGGACGTGGGCATGAACATCGGGATGAAGTTTGTGCCGGAAGAAGTGTTGGGTGGGGCCAAGGGTGTAGATTTGAGGCAGATAGTCGACGCCATCCGCAGCGGTGCGATGGGCAAGCTAGTGGAAGTAGAGGACGAGGATGAAGGCGTGCGGGTGGAAGTAGTCGTCGAGTAAGGCGCGCCTGCGCAGATCCTCAGCACTTTTGGGGGGTAGATGAGCTTGAAACACAAGTTTTGGTGGCGAGTGGTAGTCAATGCGGCTGCACTCTACCTGGTCTCACAGTACCTGGTGCCCGGTCTGCAGTTCCCTGGCGGCCCGGTCGCTGTGCTCCTGGCGGGATTCGTGCTGGGAGTGGTCAACTCAATGATCCGTCCGTTGTTTGTGATTCTGTCCCTGCCCCTCAACCTGCTGACCATCGGTCTGTTCACGCTGATCGTCAACGGCTTCATGCTGAAGATCACCTCCTGGCTGGTCCCCGGATTCTTTGTCTCCGGCTTCTGGACAGCAGTCTGGGCGGCGATCCTGCTCAGCCTGTTTGGTGCATTGGTGAACGGCTTGCTCCCAGACGCGCAGCGCCGCTACTAGCGGCCGGACCGCACCTTGTTGCGCCAGGAAACACAACAGATTCCGCATTTGCAGAAGAGACGTAGGCGTCAAATAGCCCCCACCTTGCGGCGGGGGCTATTCTCAGGGTCAGCACTGGCGATGAGACGAAGGGCCTGGACCTTCGTCTCATCCAACAGGATCGGCTACTCAATCTGCCGTCCTGTTGACAAAATCAATCCACTTCTTGATCCCCTTGTGAGCTTCATTCCACAGGCCCTTTGTGAGGCGGACGCGCAGCAGACAGGTGTTCGGGTCTTCGTCGTCGTTGGCCTCATCATACCATTCGGCGAATATCTTGCGCAGCTTTGTCATCATCTCCGCGTTTTTCTCGTCACACACCCAGCCCAGGTTTTCGCCGATTCCGTCGGCCGTGAAGTTGTCGACGATGATGCAAACGGCGACTTCGGGATTTTGGGCGATCTGCCGCATCTTGCCCGAGGCGGCAGAGGTGACGGTGTAGAACGCGCCGTCCTCATAGTAGGCATCCACAATGCGGGCGGCGGGGCGGCTTCTGCCATCGGCCCCCGGTTCCAGCGCGATGGTGGACAGAGAGATCAGACCGTCCTTGTTGCCCAGTTTCTCGTCCAGCAGTCTCATGGCTTCTTCATACTTGTTCATGATAATTCCTCCTATTTATATTGTTTCACGTTGTCTAAACGGAATCCACAACTCCATATAGGGGGTGTCAAGTCGATTGGGGTAGTACATTTCTGGAAAGAAACCGTCCGCGATCAGACCATGCTGCTTGAGCCAAAGCCGGGTGAACTTCATGGCCTTGCCCAGCGCAGAAGGAGCCAGCTGTTCGAAGCTCTCCGCCTCAAACCCGCAGACAACATACTCCCTCGCGGGTAGCTGCCAGCTTTCATAGTCGGCGCTCTCCACAATCTGTGCTACCTCCGCGCCGGCGAAATATGAGGTATGGCCTTCCGGCGCATCGCCCTTGAAACAGACGCCGATCTGGCGCCCCCCGGGGACACGCGGAATGTCTGGCTGAACACTGTAGAACTCGTCCCAAATGTCATCTGCGGGAGAAACGCCCGGTCTTTCCCCAAGCATCTTGCCAGGCACAAACGGAAAGAATCCTGTCTTGCCTGCGAAGCAGACCGGTTGCTCAAGGAGCATCCGGTTCATCTCCAGCACCAGCCCCTCGCTGATCAACGGTACGCCCTCATCGACAATGACATAGTTGAGCAGCAGATCAGGCTTGTCAAAATGGTCCAGGGCGACAGGCCTATCTCGGTACCGAGCCGGGGTGATTCCATAGGTGTCCTTGAACGCCCGGGTGAAGGTCTCGTGGCTTGCAAACCCGTATCGTAGAGCAACGTCCAGGATGCGGTTTTCTCGATCACGCAGCGTGCTGCAGGCCTGGGCCAGTTGGCGCAGCTTGATGTATTCCCGCACCGGTTTCTTGACCAGCCGCGTGAATAAACGCTGATAATAGAACGGCGAGAGCGAGGCGATTTGGGCCAACCCGTCGATGGAAATCTCTGCGCCGATGTGTTCTTCTATGTGATTCAGGGTTTCTTGTATAGCTTCCCAAGCATGCATCTATCCCACCTCAGCAACACAATGTGTTGCCATAAATAATACCATTTGTGAACGACCAGCGCTTGATCGTGTCTGCCCTTTTTGCAGATGCGTGGAAAATACCTCTCGAATGTGCTCAAATGCGCGAATGAACTCCGCACTTGGTGGTCGTTGCAGGATAAGCGTCAAATAGCCCTCACCTTGACAAGAGGCGAGGGCTATTTCCATTCTGGACGATTCAGCTTGGGCTTTGTACTCGCAGGCGCTCAGGGATGCGGTCCAACTTCACCAGATCTGCATAGCACTCCCGCTCCACAATCAGGTCCGCGCCAGCTGCACCCACCAGCAGCACTGCCGGTCGCGGCAGCCGGTTATAGTTGCTGGCCATGGAGTAGTTGTAGGCCCCCGTGCGGGCGATGGCCAGGAGGTCGCCCACCTGATGCTTGGGCAACAGCTGATCCCAGGCCAGCATGTCGCCCGACTCGCAGCAGCGTCCGGCAATGCTGTAGCGCTCGCAGCCAGGTTCCTGCATGCGGTTGGCCAGCACTGCCTCATACTTGCTCCCGTAGAGCGCGGGGCGGATGTTGTCGGCCATGCTGCCGTCGACAAACAAGTAGTGACGCACACCGGGAATCAGTTTGCTACCGCCGATGCGGTACAGCGTCAGGCCAGCCTCGTTGATGATCGACCTGCCCGGTTCCAGTGTCAGGCTGGGGAGAGGTAGGTCGCGTTGCCTGCAGAGCTCGCGCGCCGTGCGGACTAACTCGGGTAGCAGTTGTTCGACCTCCAGCGGCTGATCGTCTGCCGTGTAGTAGGTGCCGAGCCCACCGCCCAGGTTGAGTTCGCGAATCTGGTGATCTTCGTCTAGCTCTGCCACCGTCTGCAGCAGGATGCGCAGGTTTTCGATGAACGGTTCAGTTGCCAGAATCTGTGACCCGATATGGCAGTGTAGCCCTCGTAAATCGATCATCGGCAGCTGTCTGACGTCATCCAGCACTGCCGGCAAGTCGGTCAGTTGGAACCCGAACTTCGAGTCCAGCAGGCTGGTCTGCACATACTCGTGCGTATGGGCCTCGACCCCACTGGCCACGCGCAGCTGAATGGCGGCCGTCCTGCCGGTCAGCTTGGCGACCTCCGCCAATCGCCGCAGCTCCGCCTGATTGTCCACCACTATCCGTCCTACGCCATACTCCAGCGCCTCGGTCAGCTCCACCAGGGAGCGGTTGACGCCATGAAAGATGATTCTTTCCGCGGGGAAGCCGGCTGTCTTTGCAGTGTACAATTCGCCTCCGGAGACAACGTCCAGCCACATGCCCTCCTCCGCCAGTAGACGGCACATGGCCTGGCAAAGGAACGCCTTGCTGGCATAGGCCGCTCTGGCATCGGGATAACTGGACAGTGCCCGCAGATAGCGGCGGCAGTTCTGTCTGATTGTGTCCTCGTTGAGAACGTAGAGGGGAGTTCCATAACGGTTGGCCAACTCCGTCAGGTCATGACCAGCCAGACAAAGGTGCCCGTGCGCATTGACGGACATTCCAGGTTGCAAACGGAAACCATTCTGTAGATCGGCCATCATGCTACCTCCAATTTACTGTCCGAGTGTTGACAGTACTACTATGTTCATTCCGGCCGCGCAATCTCCTGCAGCAAAGTATCCTTTCACCCCGATTTTGTCCAGCAACACCGCAGAGCAGTGTTGCGATCCCCAATAGAGGCGATGATTGCGTGAAGCACAGGGGGCCGGGTCGCATGTATACGACCCCTTACGGCAGCAGCGTGTGTTCTTCGTAGGGAGGCCTTACAGGTGCGCCCTCTCTATTGTACTGATGACAGCTTGGATTTTGAGGCTGTCTCTAGGTTGCTTTTACATCTAAATCTTCTGCTTGCAGAAGCTTGACGCTGCCTAATCGTGTAGATACAATCTTATCAGACATTTCATACATTTCCACGGGAGTAAATCGAATGGGGGCATGATCGATGGGCAAGTTCTCGCATAACAGCTTCTTGGGCGCAACCACCGTGGGCGAGAGAGGCCAGGTGGTGATTCCGGCTGAGGCTCGCAAAGCTTATGGTATCGAGATCGGCGACAAACTGTTGGTCTTCGGTCGGCACCGGCATGCCGGGTTGCTGCTGGTCAAGGCCGAGTTGGTCAATCAGCTCGTCAGCGACGCTCTGGCCGAAGCGACCCAATTGGAGAGATTGCTGGAAGTGGTGCAGGAGGAGAATCCGCGGGACGTACCCGAGCGCTGATATCGAGATGAAGAAGGTGTGACCGGATGGAGATAGTGATTCGTCTATTTCGCTACGTGCTGCGTTACTGGCAGCGCGTCCTGCTGGCGACCGTGTTGATGCTGCTCGGCACTGGCATGCTGATGATTCAGCCAAAGATCATCCAGTGGACCTACGACTACGTCTACGAGGCTGGGCGCTGGGATCTGCTGATCTGGATGGCTCTGGCAGTGGTCGCTGTGCAGGCGCTGGAGGGGCTATTCAATTACGGCCGTGGCATCACCATGGAATGGGTCGGCCAGCGTACCATCTATGACCTGCGTAACGCGATCTACAAGCAGCTGCAGAACCTTTCCTTCAGCTTCTATGACAAGGCTCAGACCGGGCAATTGATGTCTCGAGCTACTGCGGACGTGGAGCAACTGCGCCGTTTCGTCAGCATGGGCAGCATGCGCCTGCTGAGTAGCCTGTTCACGTTCGTCTTTGTGCTGTTCACGCTCTTGGCCATGAACTGGCAGTTGACCCTGCTCTCACTCTGCACCATGCCCTTTTTGGCCTGGTCGGTGACCATGTTCAGCAAGCGAGTGCGACCGCGCTACCGCTTGATTCAGCAACAGATGGCTGTGATGACCACGGTCTTGCAGGAGAACGTGACCGGAGCTCGCGTCGTCCGCGCTTTTGCCCAGGAGGACCGCGAGATCGAAAAGTTCCGCAAGGAGAACTGGGAGTACCTGAAGCAGAATGTTGAGACGGTGCGCCTGTGGGCGTTCTACTTTCCATTGATGTCTTTCATCACGGGCCTGGGAACCACCCTGATCCTCTGGTACGGCGGGCGCTCAGTGATCAACGGTACCATGACCATCGGCGAGATGCTGGCCTTCAACGCACTGTTGATGCGGCTGGTGCAGCCGGTGCGCATGCTCGGCTGGCTGGTGAACATGTATAACCAGGCCTCGGCTGCCGCTCAACGGGTTTTTGAGATTCTAGACACTCAGCCAGATGTGCGCGACTTCCCGGGAGCAGCACCACTGCCGCCCGTTCAGGGCCACGTGCGCTTCGAGCACGTCTCCTTCAGCTATGATGGCCGCAGCCAGGTGCTCAGCGATGTGACTATCGAAGCCAAGCCCGGTCAGCGCGTGGCGCTGCTCGGGGCCACCGGCTCGGGCAAGAGTACCGTGACTAACTTGATCCCTCGTTTTTACGATGTCACTTCCGGGCGGGTGACGGTGGACGGCATTGACGTGCGGGATGTGACGCTTGAGTCTTTGCGACGCCAGACTGGAATCGTGCTGCAGGAGACATTCCTCTTCTCGGCGTCCATCAAGGACAATATTTCGTATGGCAAGAGCGACGCCAGCACGGCGAAAATCGTGGCCGCTGCCAAGGCAGCCCGCATTCACGATTTCATCGTCGGCCTGCCGAACGGCTATGATACGTTGGTCGGAGAGCGGGGAGTGGGACTCTCTGGCGGTCAGAAGCAGCGCGTGGCCATCGCCCGCGCCTTGCTGATGGATCCGCGCATTCTCATTTTGGACGATTCCATGTCCAGTGTCGACACTGAAACCGAGTACCAGATTCAACTGGCTCTGGAGGAACTGATGCAGAATCGCACCACCTTCGTAATTGCTCAGCGTCTGTCCACGGTGAAGAATGCCGATCAGATCATCGTGCTACAGAACGGCAGCATCATCGAGCAGGGGACGCACCAGACACTGCTTGAGCAGGGCGGCATCTATCGGGAGATCTACGATCTGCAGTTCAAGCAGCAAGAGGAATCCGAGGAGAAGCGCGTTGGCCTGGCGGGCGCCGAAGGGAGTGGATGCTGATGCACGGACACGGACACGGTTTTGACGCAGATGCGATCAACGTCAAGGTGGACACCCAGGTCTTGAAGCGCATCGGGCCTTACATTTGGCCTTATCGCCTGCATCTATTGCTAGGGCTACTGTTCATGCTGGCCGTTTCGGTGACCGGCCTGATCTCGCCGCTGCTACTGCGCACGGCCATCGACCGCTACATCAAGGCCGAGCAGAATGTGGCCGGGTTGAGCGGCGTCGCTTTACTCTACCTGCTGGTCTATGTGATCAACTGGCTCTGTACGTACTGGCAGACCTACTTCGTCTCCTGGGCAGGGCAGAATATCATCTTCAGCATCCGGCAGAGGCTGTTTGAGCATCTGCAGCGGCTGTCGTTCAGTTTCTATGATCGAGTCGAGGCTGGCCGGGTGATGTCACGGGTGACCAACGACGTTGGTGCACTGAATGAGCTGGTTTCATCAGGTATTCTGAACGTGATCAACGATGCATTCAAGTTGGTTGGGATCGTCGGGATCATGCTGTTCATGAACTGGCGACTGGCGCTCCTGACCTTCACCACGCTGCCCTTCCTCTGGTTGATCTCGACCAAATTCCGCTTTCGTATGCAGATGGCCTACCACCAGGTGCGACGGAAGATTGCGACCGTGAACGCGAATCTGCAGGAGAGCATCTCCGGCATTCGTGTGGCACAGTCCTTTACGCGCGAAAATCGCAACATGGAGCAGTTCGACAACACCAACATGGAAAATCTGCAGGCCAACATGCAGGCTGCCCAGCTGCATTCTCTCTTTGGTCCGCTGGTCGACCTGGTCGGTGCAGTTGGCATCTGCCTGGTGCTCTGGTATGGCGGTAACCTGATTCGCGCCGACATCTTAACCATCGGCACGGCTTATGCGTTCATCAATTACGTCAACCAGTTCTATATGCCGATCAGGGACTTGTCACAGGTCTACAACGTCTGGCAATCCGCCACCGTCTCCACCGACCGCATTTTTGAACTGCTGGAGACTGAGCCGGATGTGCAGGACAGACCCGGAGCGATCGAGTTGCCGACGATCACGGGGCGAGTCACCTTTGAGAACGTCACCTTCGGTTATCTGCCCGATCAGCCGGTGCTGCACGACATCTGCCTGGCGGCTGAGCCGGGCCAGACTGTCGCTCTGGTTGGCCCCACCGGAGCCGGCAAGAGCTCGATCATCAATCTTCTCTCTCGCTTCTATGATCCGGGCGAGGGCAAGATCACCATTGACGGGCACGAGCTGCGCGACGTGACCCTGCAATCGTTGCACCGCCAACTCGGTATCGTGCTGCAGGACACCTTCCTCTTCTCCGGCACCATCCGCGAGAACATCTGCTACGGCAGACCAGATGCCAGCGACGAAGAGGTGATCGCTGCCACCCAGGCGGTCGGCGCTCACGAGTTCATCATGCAGCTCACAGACGGCTATGACACGGAAGTGCATGAGCGTGGCTCCCGTCTGTCCATTGGCCAGCGGCAGTTGATCTCGTTTGCCCGCACGCTGCTCTGTGATCCGCGCATCTTGATTCTGGATGAGGCCACCTCCAGTGTGGATGCCTATACCGAGGTGATCATTCAACGCGCACTGGAGCGGCTGCTGCATGGTCGCACCGCCTTCGTCATCGCCCATCGCCTGTCCACCATCCGCCATGCGGACAAGATCGTGGCCATCGATGACGGGCGCGTGGTGGAGGAGGGCACTCATGACGAGCTGTTGGCCCGTCAGGGCGGGCTTTATCAGATGCTTTATGAGATGCAGTTCAAACATCAGGAGTCGGCATAGGGGTAATGTACATGTCTTTGGGGCTACAGCGCACGGCTGTAGCCCTTTCGTGATAAAATGGCCATAGAAAGAGCATTCACCGCAGCGGGGGAGGAAAAGAGATGGGAGAAGACCAGATTAAGCTGTTGGCCATCGACCTGGATGATACGTTGCTCACGCCGGAGCGCATGATCAGCGCCAGAGTGAAACAGAGTCTGCGTCGGGTGCAAGATTCCGGCTGCCTGGTCACCTTGGCTACCGGGCGCATGTATCGTTCCGCCAAGCCGTACGCCGACGAACTGGATCTGGACGTGCCCTTGATCACTTATCAGGGTGCCCTGATCAAGACTTCCCGTACAGGAGAAGTCTGGCGCAGCGTCTCCTTGCTGCCGGAGGTACTGACCCCGCTCCTGCAGTGGCTGGAACAAACAGGGGTGCACATCAATCTTTACGTCGGAGACGACCTCTACGTAGCCGAGATGAACAAGTTTGCCCAGGACTATGCCGCCTTCTCCCGGGTATCTGTGCAGGCTGTCGGTCAGCTCAGCCGCTTCCCGCTGACGGCGGCCACCAAGGTGGTTGCGGTGGGAGATGCGGACTACCTGCGCGATCAGTTGCAGCCGGTTGCCCGCCAGTTGTTCGCTGGCCAGTTGACCATCAACCGCTCGCGACCGCATTTCCTGGAGTTCGGCCATCCGGAGGCAACCAAGTCCAAAGCGATCGCCCACCTGGTGGACCGGATGGGAATCAAACGTGAGCAAGTGATGGCTATCGGTGACGGTGAGAACGACCTGGACATGCTCGAGTACGCTGGCGTGGGGGTGGCCATGGGGAACGCCGAGCCGGCAGCCTTAGCCGTGGCCGACTTCGTCACCAAGAGTAACGCTGAGGATGGGGTGGCCTTCGCCATCGACCACTACTTCCGGTAGGGGCGCCGTGTTCGGTGCGGCGGGTCGCATGCCAGCAACACTTCGTGTTGCGAGCTCCATAGAGCGATTCCCCTTGCGGGAATCGGCTTGCACCTCTAGCGACCCCTACGAGTGGCCGGCGAGTGGTGTCTTCTCGTCGTGGGGGGGGGGCGCGCGCCCCCCCCCCCCACCAAAAAAGAT
>JAEZJZ010000067.1 GCA_023436245.1 Bacillota bacterium
CCCGAGCGCTGGATCGTCCCCCTGAGCTACTATGGGTCACGTTGTCGCCTGGAAGACGAAGACACCGTCTTTGGCGGAGAAGCGGCAGACGCCGTGATACCTTGCGATCACATGTGCCATGCTCTTCGTGCCGAATCCATGACTCTCTGCCCGTGACACAGGCAGTCCTTGCTCAAACACTGGCTCGGCATGATAGCTATTGCGAATATCGATGCATAGTTTGTTGTTTCTGGAGTACATTCGCACTGCGATGAAGCGCTTGCTGATGTCAGCTATCTGCGCACAGGCATGGATGGCGTTCTCCAAAGCATTCGCCAGCAGACTGCACAAATCAGGCACCGCAAATCTGCTGAAGTCTGTGCTGGCAATGCTTATCTCAACACTGATACCCAACTCCTCCGCCTTGGCGACATACGCGGAAAGAATAAGATTCATTGACTCTTCTTCAAGGTACTGCACAACTCTGGTGTTGTCCATTTCCTCGCAGGCTTCCGTTATGTATGTGAGGGCACTCGTCAGGTCGCTGCCGGAAAGGCAGGCTCTGAGGTAATGGAGATGGTGTCGCAGGTCGTGGCGGTAGATGGCCGCCTGTTTTTCGGACTTGCGCAGTGCTTCTATCTCAGATCTGGATTGGCTGGCCAGGATCTTCAGTACCTGTTGCTCAACCTCGACTTCCTTTTTCTCATAGAGCGTCTTCAGGTATATTACGGAAAAGATGTAGTACACGATGACGATGGCCGAGTCCATGAATTCAACTATTGCCGCTCCACCCCGATAGAGCAAATCAGTATATACGGTTAGGGCATACTCGAGCACATAGTAGATGAGCGGTACCGCGAGCAGCAGCCGCAGGATCTTGTCACCCTCAAACTTCAGCCGTGACACGTAGGGGGAGATGTACTTGATGATCACTATCAGCAGAGGCAAGGTTACTAGAATCTGCACCAGGTAGGAGACCTGCAAATCGTAGCCCCAGAAGTATGAGCAGACCGTTCCAATCCACTTCCTGGGCGTACAGAATAGGTAGGCCGAGAGTACGGAGATGCCAGCCATGTAAGCATTCCGCCGGTAATAGTACCTGAGCAGGAAGAACAACGGAAGGTGCGTCAGGAATGGATAAGATTTGAACAGCCCTTGATCACCGAGAGCGAAATACGCCAAGATTTGCACCAGGCCAAAGGCGCAGAATACTGCGACGTATTGCTTCTTGTTGCCCTTGAAGCCAATGTCCGCAAACGAAAGAGTCAGGACGATACCGAAGAACAGAACAAAGCCGTAGTTTGTGATGATCAAACCATGCATCTATTCTTCCTCCATCTGGAAAGCAAGGTACTTTTCCTTGATCTCGCGCGACTTCCCTTGGGCTATGGGCACAGAGGATAACGTCTGCAGCGTCACCCGCTTGGCGTCAATGGTATCGACATATCGCAGGTTGACAACATAGGAGCGGTGAGTCTTGACAAAGTACCTGAACTTCAGCAGAACGTCGCAGACTGACGCAAACGATTCGATGCTGGCAATCACCTTGCCGGAAACGAGATGATAGAATACGCTTCTGCCCATCACCTCAACGAACACTAAGTTGCTGAGCAAAATTCTCTGTATCCCATCATCACTCTTCACCACAATCGCGTCCTCTTGTTCTATCTTCATCCGCTCCAGTACCTGATCGAAGGTGATGAAGAACTTCTCCTTCGACACCGGCTTCAGTACATAGTTGATCGCATTGACGGAATAGCTGGCCAAGGCAAAATCGGCCGAGGAAGTGAAGAATACGATTGGTGCACTCTTGTCAAATGTTCGTATCTCTCTGGCTACATCAATGCCGAGGAAGGCAGGCATGATGATGTCCAGGCAGTACAGGTCAAATCGCCTGCCACGTTCCAGAGCTGAAATCAGCTCAAACCCGTTCTGAAAAGCCGCATATTCGCAGTTCAGGTGTTTGGATGTTCTGTACTGGTTGAGCAGTTGTACCAGATGAGACAGTTCATCTATGCTGTCGTCGCAGATCGCAATCTGTACCATAGCTATCCCCCCGTTTCTCTCAAGCTTACAGTAGCATAATAACCGATCATTGGAGCATGGTTCGTGCAGAAAAAACAATGGTTCATGTAGGCGGCAGTTTTCAGTGCGGGACTCCTGCTAGACTCAGGTCAGGTCGGGTGACTAGTCCGGCTAAGACTAGAGAGGGTGGAGGAGTTCTGATGAAAAAACTACTGGCAATGTTGATGGTCTTGGCTATCTCGCTGAGCCTCGCGGCTTGTGGCGGGGAGCAAGCGGCGCAGCCTGATGATAAGGCTGTGGAATTTGTGTCAATGACCTTCGGCAACATCAGCATGAGTGTCCCTAATGTCTTCGGCACCGTTTCAGAGAAGGAGGGCGTGCTTGTGTCCGGGGCCCCCAATGCGGCAATCACGGTTACTCCTGCGACCGAAATAGACTTGCTGCCTTCCGAGTGGGATGAGAGCGTGGCAGAGGGGATTCTGGAGCCTCTCTACGGTGCAACCTACAGCGAGATTGAGTTGGCGGCCTTTGAGGGTGACGTCGACATGAATGGAAACACCGCTGTCTATACCGCCTTCTACGGCAAGAATGCAGATGGCGTGGATCGCTTCGTGCAAGTGGTCAGGCTCTACAATACCGAACTGACTGAGCTGTATATCATCACCTTCGTTCACACCGCAGAAGATGCCTTCTTCACTCCTGAGGTTGGACAGCAGATCATCAACAGCATCACCCTGGGTGCCTAACAGGAACCGGCAGGAATAGCGCAGCGGGCGGCTGGACGAGGGTTTTGTCCGACTGCCCGCTTTGCCAAGTGCTCAGCGAGGAGGTGTCATCATCATGCCGACCCTCATAGCATTCACTGCGATCTTTTGCATATTTGCTGTCTGGTTAGTCGCGACACAGCGCAAACTGGTGGTGCTTGATGAGAACGTCAACAATGCCATGAGTCAAATCGGGGTGCAGCTATCCAGCCGCTTCGATGCCCTGACGGCACTCCTGGACCTGACAAAGGGCTATGCCAGGCAGGAGAGTGACGTGTTGATTGAGGCAATCAGGTTCTGGAGAGGGATGATCACGGCTAAGTCCAAGCCGGAAGAGGTGCTCCGCCAGGAGGGGATAATCTCGGAAGCCCTGAGCAGAGTCGCCCTGATAGCCGAGCAGTACCCAGAGCTGCCTGTAAGCCAGAAGTACGGTCAGACGAAGGACGCGATTGAGACATTCGCGGCCATGATGCGCACCAGCCGTCTGATCTACAACGACAGTGTGGCGAAGCTGAACCGGGAGATTCGTGTGTTCCCGGTCTCCCTGGTTGCCAGGATGTTGGGCATTGAACAGCGAGGCTACCTGGAGGAGCAGGTACCCGGCGGTGATGTGCCACCCCTGGGTTAAGACGCTGGACGTGCTCGCAGCGGTATTTCCAGAATTAGGAGGTCATGCAGCGAAAAGGTGGTTGCCGGCGCTGCTGGCGTTGTCCCTGATCTTTGTTCTGCTGGCCTGCGGTGGTGAACAAGCCACCGGACCAGCCGGTGGAGCAGCTGGTGAAAGTGAATGGGCTGTCTACTGGTATCTCTGCGGGAGCGATCTGGAAAGCAATTACGGTGCCGCCACTGCCGACCTGCTGGAGATGATGGATGTGACCCTGCCGGAAGGTGTGCGGGTCGTGATTCAAACCGGCGGCGCCTCAGTTTGGCAGAATGACATGGTCAGTGCCGACGTGCTGCAGCGCTACGTTTGTGACCACAATGGGCTGGAGCTGATTGAAGAGCAGCCATCTGCCAACATGGGAGATGCGCGGACGCTGCAGGAGTTTCTGGCCTTCGCCAAGCGGAATTATCCGGCAAGGCATACGGCGGTGACGTTATGGAACCACGGTGGTGGCTCGGTGGCGGGCGCGGCCTTTGATCAGTTGCATGGCATGGATTCCCTGACTCTCACCGAGATGCAGCGCGCCTTTTCCGCAGTGTTCGGCCAGAATCAGCAGCATCAGCCGGTGGACATTGTCGGATTTGACACCTGTCTGATGGCGACGGTGGATGTCGCCTATACCTTTTCCGACATTGCACGGTATCTGGTGGCCTCGCAGGAGGTTGAGCCCGGCAACGGCTGGAATTATGCCGGCTGGATAGGTGCACTGGCCGGGAACCCGACCATTGAAGCGCTGGAGCTGGCCACCGTGATTTGTGACTCCTACCTGGCAGGGTGCAGGGAGGCCGGGACGGAGGACAACGTCACGCTTTCGGTGACCGACCTCTCCCAGGTCGGATCATTGATTACTGCCTACGATCAGTTTGGCCAGGAGGCTTTGGCCGCTGCGGTTCAGGACCCTGCATTCTTTGCCCACTTCTCGCAGACGGCTAACAGTGTGGAAAACTACGGCGGCAATACCCGTGAGCAGGGTTATACCAACATGGTCGACCTGGGGCATCTGGCGACCAAGTCGACGCCGCTTCTGCCTGCAGCGTCAGCAGCGGTGACGACGTCCCTGGAAGACTGTGTGGTCTACAAGGTCAACGGCAAGTACCGTCCGCAGGCGATGGGGCTTTCCTGTTACTACAGCTATAACGGGGACTTGGGAGATCTCAGCGCTTATGCCGAGATCGGTCCGGTGGATTCCTTCAAGTACTTCTACGAGTACGCCCTAACCGGTGAGCTTTCCCGGCAGGGCATGAGCTACTTGTCTCGGATGAGCTACAAGCATCTGCCCGAACTGATCAGCCTGCGGAGTGTGAACTGGCAGGACTCCCCGGTGACAGTGGACGAGGCAGGAAATGCCACGCTGAGACTCGGCAGCCAAGCGGCCGACATTCTCTCCTCCCTGTCCTTCGAGCTCTACTATGCGGACCCGGAGTTGGACATCATGCTTTGTCTGGGAAGCGACAACGACATCGTTGCCGACTGGGACAATGGTGTCTTCCGAGACAACTTCCGCGGTGTTTGGGGGGGTCTGGATGGTGCATTGTGCTACATGGAGATCTCCCAGGAGGGGGAGGACTATAACCAGTATTCGGTGCCTGTGCTGCTGAACGGTGAGGAGTATAACCTCCTGGTCATCTATGACTTCGGCCGAGAGGAGTATCACATCGCTGGCGCTAGAAAACCGCTGGACCAGAGTGGCGCGGCAGACAAGAACCTGCGCCGTTTGGTGCCGGGAGATGAGATCCAAACCATTCACTATGCGACTGCGATCAGCGGCGGCGGCGACGAACTGACGGCCGTCCCGATCGATACGCTTACCGTTACGCCCCGCACGACTTTCGCGGAAACCGAGCTTGGCGACGGCATCTACATCATGCTCTTTGTCATGCGGGACAGCCAGGGCAACGTGGTCTATTCCGTGCCGGTTACCTTCACCGCGGAGGACGGAGAAATCTACACCAGCGTGGACTGACTCTGGCGTGACTGTGAATGGCGTCGCAGTCTAGAATACATGATGGCCCCTGTATCAGCACTGAACAGGCAAAGACACCGCAAGGCCTCTCGCGCTTGCGGTGTCTTTTTGCCTGTGCAGTTCTCGGACGCTTCAGACGGGGAAGGTCACTTCGATGCGCGTGCCGCTTGGGCCCGTTCTCGGTACCGCGATCGAGGCGCAGTTTTCCAACGCGATGCGGTAGCAGACAGCCAGTCCCAGGCCGGTTCCCGACTCCTTGGTGGTGAAGAAAGGTTCCCAGATGCGATCAAGCACAGCCGCCGGAATGCCGCTGCCTTGATCCTCCACCGCCAGGCAGACCTTGCCTCGTTGCATGCAGGTCTGCACGAGCAACTCGCCGCCGTTCGGCATCGCATCCAGAGAGTTGCGGACGAGATTGAACAGCAGTTGTCTGATTTCCTTCTCATCCAGCACCAGGGGTGAAACATCGGCCAAATCGATGCGCAGCAGGCATTTGCGCGTCAGGCAGTCAGCCTCCAGCAGTGGGGTAAGGCGAGTGATCACCGCGTTTAGATCGGTTTCTGCCCTTGCTGGCTCCTGGTTCTTGGCCAGGGCGAGAAACTCGCTGATGATGCTGTTGGCTCGATCTAGTTCACCGATCATCAAATCCAGGCGGTCGCTCTGCTCGGGGGACTCGGACCTGATCTTCATCAGCTGCAGGTACCCCCGGACGGCAGTCATCGGGTTTCGGATTTCATGGCTGATTGCTGCTGCCATCTGGCCGGCGAGGTCCAGCCTGTCCAGCCGTCGCACCTTTTCTTCCAGTTGCTTTAGTTCAGTGCAGTCCCGGGCGGTGGCATAGATTGCGCCAGTGCTCTGGTCGGAGACACAGGACCAGGAAGTCCACCTGATCTGGCCATCCTTCCGCCGCAGGCGCAGGTCCCAACTGGACAGCGCTTGATCCATGTGCAGAATCTCTCCACCATGTTGGTATTTTCCCTCATCCTCTGCGACCACCAGGCTGCGAATCGACCTACCGATTAGGTCCTCAGAAGAGAAGCCCAGCATTTCCACGAAAGATGGATTGGCAGACTGCAGGATGCCGTGTCGGTCGAATATACCGATCGGGTCAACCGACATCTGAAACAGTCTTTCTGCTAGGGTTCTGGTCTCCTGCAACGCCTGCAGCAGATCGGTCAACTCAGGCATCACCGGTGATTCAGTTTGTTTGCCCGAAATCGCATCGGCAGCGATTTGGTGAACACCGGCGCGCAACTTCCCGAAACTTCGCCGCAACACGAGGTAAATCAGTAGCCCTGCCAGCGCATAACACAAGGTGAGCGCCAGCGCTGCCGATGCCACGTCGGCAAGTATGTCGCTTAGCTTGCGGTTGGCCCAGGTGTGCCCGATGACCTCTCCGTCCTGGATGATGGGATAGGTTGCTGCCGCGATGGCCAGACCATTCCAACTGATCGATGTGCTGGTGGCGAGGCGTTCCAACTTCAGGGTGTCGTAGGACCTGAGATAGGGGGAGTCAGCTGCCACCGGGCAAAGGTAATCAGCGGTGAACGGAACCACTGCCACAGTGGAGTTCAGGTTCTTCGAGTAGATGCCTAGGCCGACTCCCGGGTGCTTGGTCGCACATTCCTGCACAAAGCGCTGAAGCGCCTGATTCAGGCCAAACACCTGCTGTTCCTGGGTTAGCCCTGAAGTGCGCACTGAACCGAGCAAAGCCAGCGATTGCTTATCCAGGCTCTGGCCCAGCATCACCGCGATGTCCGTGAGTTCATCCAGACGCTGATCTAACCTGATCGTATAGGCGGAGTAGCAATAAATCAACAAGTGTGGGATCAGAATCAGCATGACCATGGTGGTGATGTTCTTCATCGTTTGAGTGCCGATATCATGATGACGTTTGCTTCGCATGCTGCAACCTCCGGCAACCATTTATCTGTAAATTGTTCGTCAACCGGATGATTTTTCCTGCTTGTTGCGGCCGACCGATTCGTTGCCGTATACACCCTTTTGCCCACTCATATACTAGGCGAGAGGGAGGGTGAGACTATGTCCGAGGTGATCTGGATTAGCACCGAGACTCCCGTACAGCCGATTGCTGCCCGATTGCAGCAGGAGACCGCTTTCCTGCAAGACGCAGGCATTCAGTTGACTACCGAGATCAGTCGTTCAAGGGCGTTGCAGTTCGTCGGTTGCCAGGTTCTCTATGCAGAGCCCCCACTATCAGAAGATGAGAGCAAACTGCTCTGCCGTCAATATATAGCCAACGTCCTAGCCGATATCCTGGTCGATGAGTGGCAGCCCGTCACCCTTGGGCGGCTGCTGCAACGCCGCTATGGCTATTTGTCAGATGATGAACGGGCAGATATTGTCCAGAAGGCGCTGGGGCGAATCGCCCAGGCCGGAAGTGACGCGCCGCTGTACCAGGCTTCTCAGAAGAGTCGCGTGCGGGAGGAGCTCTCCCGTTACCTGCAGGAGCAGAGTTCCGTCAACTTGGAGGGCTTTCTCAACTTTCGCCTGCGCTTCTATCAGAACGAGCTGGAGCAAGTGCTGAGGCAGGTGGTTGATGAGCACCTGGGCGACAAAGAGGATGAGGAGTTTGTGCATCTGCTGCAGAACTTTCTGCAGATATTGGAGCCAAAGTGCGACATCGCACATCTCTTGCTCACCAATGAGGCAGAGTTTGCAATCTTGGATGAACAGGGAGAACTGCTTCGTTCCGACGTCTTGGAGACAAGGATCTCTGGGGAGGAAGGGGCCCCTGAAGAATACGAAGATGTGCTGATCAGCGCCCTGCTGTCTATTGCTCCCCGGCAACTGGTCGTTCATGCCGGAACGTTTGCGCAGGCGCCGGACCTGTTGGTTACGCTTCAGCGCATTTGGCAACGCAGACTTCTGACTTGCACCGAGTGTGATTTGTGTGTGCGCCTGTTGGCTCGCCACCGCCCTGAACACGATTAATCAGAGCACGCGAGACTGTTCAAAATGTTCTCTGTAGAGGCTCGGCATGTTGAGCCGAACCCAGCACCACAGCCTGCTGTGGTGCTACGATACCGGGAGAATCGGACTTTCTAAACGCTCTCGCATGCAGCGAGAGCTACGGTGGGAAAGAAAGCGGCTTTCTGAACGCTCTCGGCGCCGCAGCAAGTAGATCCTTGGCTGACAGGTCCCTGGTGATCTTGACAGCATCTCACTGCCATGCCTATACTAATGCAAAGCGATGAAGAGGAGACTGTTCTGCATGAACCGCACAGAGAGGATTGCCACGGCTGCAAGCAATCCCGGGGAGTGGAACGGTACCGCCTCTGAGTTGCGGCCGAAACGCCTGTCGGCGCCAAGGTCAGCCGTCAGCGAGCGTTAATCGCGTCAAGCGGGTGGCAATTGCCGCCAAGCAGGGTGGAACCGCGGGATACAACCTCGCCCCTGAGAGCGTCAGCTCTTGGGAGCGAGGATTTTTTATCTTGAAGGAGGTCATCTGTCATGAGCAGTATTTCGGTCAAGCTTAAGGACGGTTCGCTTCGCCAACTGGAGGCTGGGCAGCAGGCAAAGGACCTGGCTCAGTCCATCAGCAACCGCCTGGCTAAGGACGCGGTGTTGGCCAAAATCAATGGCATCGCGCACGATCTGAACACAGCCCTCAGCGAGGGCGACGAGGTGGAGTTGCTGATGCTTGAATCGGCTGAGGGCATCGAGGCAATGCGGCACACAGCAGCGCACGTGATGGCGCAGGCTGTGCTGCAGCTCTATCCCGGCAGCAAACTGGCAATCGGCCCGGCGATCAAGGATGGGTTCTATTATGACTTCCTGCTGCCGGTTTCGCTCACACCCGAGGACCTGCCGAAGATCGAGGCTGAAATGCGCCGCATCATCGCCGCGAAGCTTCCGCTGACTAGGTTTGTCAAGAGCCGTGAGGACGCGTTGCAGTTCTTTGCAGATCGCGATGAGCCGTTCAAGGTGGAGCTGATTCAGGATCTGCCGGCGGACGCCGAGATTTCCTTCTATCAGCAGGGTGATTTCGTCGACCTTTGTGCCGGTCCACACGTTCCGGATACTGGCCGGCTCAAAGCTTTTCAGTTGCAGTCGCTGGCGGGCGCCTATTGGCGGGGCGACGAGCGTCGCCCGATGCTGCAGCGCATTTATGGCGTGGCCTTTGCCAAACAGGCTGAGCTGGACGAGTATCTGCGCCGCTTGGAGGAGGCAAAGAAGCGGGATCACCGTAAGCTGGGCAGAGAGCTGGAGTTGTTCAGCATTGAGGAGGAAGGCCCCGGCTTCCCGTTCTATCTGCCAAACGGCATGACTGTGCGTAACGAGCTGGAGCAGTTCTGGCGGGAGGAGCACCGCAAGGCTGGCTACCAGGAGGTGCGCACTCCGATCATTTTGAACCGCAGCCTTTGGGAGCGCAGCGGACACTGGGACCACTATCGCGAGAACATGTACTTCACCAAGATCGACGAGGGCGACTACGCCATCAAGCCGATGAACTGTCCGGGGGCGATGCTGGTTTACCGCAACAAGCTGCATTCCTATCGCGATCTGCCTTTGCGTTATGCGGAGCTGGGGCTGGTGCATCGCCATGAGAAGTCCGGCGTGTTGCATGGCTTGATGCGGGTGCGCAACTTCACCCAGGACGACTCGCACATCTTCATGATGCCAAGCCAAATCGAATCAGAGCTGGCTGATCGCATCGACCTGGTCGACCGGTTCTACAAGGTCTTCGGTTTCGATTATCGGGTGGAGCTATCTACCCGACCTGAGAATTCGATGGGCTCCGATGAGGTTTGGGAGTTGGCAGAGGGCGCGCTGCAGCGCGTGCTGGACGCCAAACAGGTCCCGTACAGCGTTAACCCAGGTGACGGTGCCTTCTATGGCCCCAAGATCGACTTCCACCTGACGGATTGTTTGGGTCGCTCCTGGCAGTGTGCGACTATCCAGCTGGATTTCCAGATGCCTGGCAAGTTTGAACTCTACTATATCGGCGAGGACGGGGAGCGGCACACGCCTGTGGTCATCCACAGCGTAGCTTTCGGCGCTCTGGAGCGCTTCATCGCTATCCTGATCGAGCAATATGCTGGGGCATTCCCGTTCTGGATGGCTCCGGTGCAGGCACGCGTGATGCCGATCACCGATCGTGTCCGCGATGCAGCGGTGAACGCTTATCAGCAGCTGCGGGATGCAGGCATTCGTGTGGAACTGGACGATCGTAATGAGAAGATTGGTTTCAAGATCAGGGAAGCGCAAGTGGCCAAAGTGCCATATATGCTGGTGATTGGCGACCGCGAGGCCGAGGCAGGGGGCGTGGCTGTGCGGCATCGCGAGCGCGGAGACCTGGGTACCAGGCAGTTGCCAGATCTAATCGCTGAGTGGCGGCAGGCTATCGCCGAACGCAAGATGGAATAGGCAGGTTGACCGGGCTGTTCTGCCGTGCTACAATCAGTGAGTGAAGTAGAAGCCAACCGCTTCTCACCCTGAGACGCTTGCGGGCAGTTACCAGGGTCGTGGATCTAGCTTTATCCCTATCACCAAGTAGGGTGTATTGCTTGTGCTACGTGCGGGCGGCTGTTGCCGCCCGCTTTTTGTTGAAATTCTGGACTAATGGGGGGGTTTACTTATTTCTAAGGATCAAAGGGACCTGCTGGTCAATGAACAGATTCGCATGCGTGAGGTTCGCCTGATCGATGAGAACAGCCAACAGCTCGGCATAGTTTCTTCGCGCGACGCCTTGCAAAAGGCGCGTGAGCGAGGCCTTGACCTGGTGTGCATTGCTCCTACGGCTAGGCCTGCGGTCTGCAAGATCATGGATTACGGCCGCTACAAGTATGAGCAAAGCAAACACGATCGTGAAGCTCGCAAGAAGCAAAAGGTGATCACCATCAAGGAGATTCAAGTCAGCCAGACGATTGAACAGCGTGACTTGGAGATCAAGGTGAAGAACGCCGATCGCCTGCTCAGTGAGGGCAACAAGATCAAGGTTGTCATGCGTTTCCGCGGCCGTCAGATCGTTCATGCTGACCTGGGCAAAAAGGTCTTTGATCAATTCGTTCAAGCCATTGTCAACGGCGTGATTGAGCGCGAAGCCAAGATTGAGGGACGGAACATGATCATGATCATGGCTCCCAAACCAGAAAAGGTTGAAACGAAGGAGGATACTGACCATGCCTAAGATGAAAACCCACAAGGGCGCTGCCAAGCGTTTCAAGGTTACCGGAAGCGGCAAACTCAAGCGCAACAGCTCCCACAATGCTCATAAATTCTCCGCCAAGTCCGGCAGCCAAAAGCGGCGTCTGGATCAGCAGTTGCTCTTGGCAGATGGAGATGCGGCCCGCATCAAAAAGATGATTCCCTACAAATTCTAAGGACTGATAGGAGGTAACCTGTTATGCCACGTGTAAAACCAGGCGTGACCGCGCGGGCACGTCATAAGAAGATCCTGAAGCTGGCTAAGGGATATCGCGGCACTAAGAGCAAACTCTTCCGTCGCGCTAATCAGCAAGTACTGAAGTCTCTGTCCTACGCCTTCCGTGATCGCAAACGCAACAAGCGCGAGTTCCGTCGTCTGTGGATTGCGCGCATCAACGCCGCCGCTCGCATGCACGGAATGTCTTACAGCAACCTGATCAATGGTTTGAAGAAGGCCGGCGTGGTCGTCAACCGCAAGATGATGGCTGATCTGGCAGTGCATGATGCAGCCGCCTTCGTCCAGTTGGTGGAGACAGCCAAACAGCACAATCAGTAATTAGCTACTTTGGCCCCCAACCGCTGGCTCGGTTGGGGGCTGAATTGAATCAAAGGGGTTGTAGAGCCATGGGGGTAATCGAACGTAGCTTCTCCCGCTGGACTCCGACGCAGATTCTGATCGCCACGTTCGCTTTGTTGATCCTGGTGGGCAGCTTTTTGCTCAGCCTGCCGTTTGCTTCCCGCAGCGAACCGCTATCCTATTTGGATGCTGTCTTCACGGCTACCTCCGCGGTCTGCGTCACCGGATTGATCGTGGTGGACACCTTCACTCAGTTCACCTTTTTTGGGCAGCTGGTGATCATCATCCTCATTCAGCTTGGCGGACTCGGGCTGATGACCATGACTACCATGATGGCCATTTTTCTTGGCCGCAAGATCAGCATTCGCAGCCGTATGCTCATGCAGGAGACGCTGAATCAGTTCTCGCTCGGTGGCATCCTGCGCCTAACCCTGGCAGTGGGAGCCGTCACCCTCTTCTTCGAGGGCCTGGGTGCGATTGTCTTGACTCTGCGTTTTCTGCCCGAGTATGGTTTGCCAACGGCCATTTGGTATGGCGTCTTTCATTCAATATCCGCTTTCTGTAATGCCGGATTTGATCTGATCGGACAGTTTCGCGGCCTGACACCTTATGTCTCAGACTGGGTGACCAATCTGGTGATTACCACCTTGATCATCATGGGCGGTCTCGGTTTCAGCGTGATCGCCGATCTGTTCAACCACCGGCGTGGCTTCAATTTCAGCAAGCTCAGCCTGCACACGCGCATCGTGCTGGTGATGACTGCGTTTTTGTTGATCAGCGGCACTATCTTGCTGCTGGCCTTTGAGTGGAACGGAGTGCTGGCGGGGATGTCCGGGTCAGACAAGGTGCTCGGTGCCTACTTTCAGTCTGTCACTACCCGCACTGCCGGGTTCAACACGTTAGCACTCGGTCGCATGCGGGACGCCAGTATCTTTTTGATGATCGTGCTGATGTTCATTGGGGCCTCTCCCGGTTCCACCGGCGGCGGCATCAAGACGGCCACCTTCGCCACTCTGGTGCTGATGGTCGTGGCGACCGTCCGCGGTCGTGAGGATGCGCGCATCTTCGGCCGCCAAATCCCGCGCGATATCGTGCTTAGGGCAATGACCATCGTGGCAATTGCCTTCGCCCTAGTGATCGGTGTGACGATGCTACTGTCCTTGACTGAGCAGCAGCCGTTCCTGACAGTGCTGTTTGAGACCGTCTCTGCCTTCGCCACTGTCGGGCTTTCGCTGGGGATGACCACCCAACTGACGTCGATCGGACGGTTGGTCATCAGCTTCACCATGTTCGCGGGCCGGGTAGGTCCTATGTCCTTGGCCCTGGCCGTGGCCCACGCCAGGAACAATGCGGCAGTGCGTTATCCCGAGGACAAGGTGATCGTTGGCTGATCAGTCAATCAGCCATTCAGTCTATAGTTAGGTGAGGTGAATCCATTGAACAGTAGGCAGTTCGCCGTGATTGGGCTCGGTCGGTTTGGCTCCAGCGTGGCCCGTACTCTCTACGAGATGGGCTATCAGGTGCTGGCCATCGACGCAGACGAAGAGCGAGTGCGCAATCTAATCGATCACTCCACTCGCTGTGTAGTCGCGGACACCACTGATGAGAATGCTTTGCGGTCGCTCGGCATCCGCAATTTCGACGTGGTGATCGTCGGCATCGGCGGCGATATTCAGGCCAGCATTCTGACAACTTTGCTGCTAAAGGATCTAGGCGTGTCCTACGTGGTGGTCAAGGCGCAGAATGAGCAGCACGGCAAGGTGCTCTATAAGATCGGCGCCGACAAAGTTGTCTTCCCGGAACGCGACATGGGCTCACGGGTAGCGCATAATCTGGTTTCATCCAACATCCTCGAGTACATTCAGCTCAGTCCCGACGTGAGCATCATTGAGATAGTCTCGCCCGAAAAGTTCATTGGCAAGGAGTTGCGCCAGCTCGATCTGCGCAACCGCTTTGGAGTGAACGTGATCGCCATCAAGCGTGGTGGGGCGATCAACATCGCTCCGCGCGCCGATGACCGCATGGAGCAGGACGATGTCATGGTAGTGATCGGGGATACCGAGGCGCTCAAGCGGCTGGAGAAGGTCTAGTAGGGTGTCAGTCTCAGGTCAGATAGTGTCTATTGACATCCGAAACCAGCTGAAGTGAGACCTATCGCCGCACGGCAGAATCTTGGTTTACCGAGCACTAGCTCTCTGGGAGGTAACGCTCTGTGATCGAAAGCAGTCATAATCCATTGGTCAAGCAACTGCGGAGCCTGCGTAGCCGCGGCGGGCGGCAGAAGGCAGGCCTGTTCTTGCTGGAGGGCATTCGCTTGGTGGAGGCTGCGCTAGATGCTGGAGTCAGTGTGAAGCAAGCCGTCTATAGCCCCGGGCTCAGGGACAATCAGCGTGGACTTGTCTGCCTGGAGCGGATTGCCGCGTTTGGCTGCCAGCCGCAGCTGATCAGCGGCAGCCTGTTTCGTTCGCTGGCCGACACGGAGCATCCCCAGGGGCTGATCGTGGCGGCGGTTTTGCCGCCAGATGCAGAGCTGACCGAGGCAGACTTTGCTGACCTGTCCCGGCTGTTGATCGTGGATGGGGTGCAGGATCCTGGCAACCTGGGCACGATCATTCGCACGGCTGATGCCTTGGGCGTGCAGATGGTGCTCACCTTGGCCGGCACGGTGGACGCGTTCAATCAGAAGGTCGTGCGCTCCGCCATGGGCTCGCTGTTTCATGTGCGCCTGCGCCAGGGGCATCAATTCTCCAGCGTCCTGCCCATATTGCGCCGCGCCGGTCTGCAGTTGGTGGTCAGCAGCCTGTCTGACGCGGTTCCGTATACAAAGGCTTCCTATGGCGAGCGGGTAGCCCTGGTAGTTGGCAACGAGGGCGCCGGTGTTTCCGCGGAACTGCTGCAGGCGGCAGACCTTCGGGTGAATATTCCGATCGTCGGGCAGGCTGAGTCGCTGAACGTGGCGGTGGCGACTGGCATCATTTTGGCAAAGCTCGGTCAGGCCTAGGCCGACTGTGGTTTCTTGTCTGGCCTGCTCCGCTGTGGTATAATGGCAATAAGTCTGACAAATCTGAGTGAGCCTTGGTCGGATGACTTCCCTTGCCGGCAAGGGAGTCGGTACTAAACAGCAACTGTTATCCGTTCTTCTGTCAACATTATCCGAGAGGGGTGCATCTCCGTTTGAAGATGTTGTCCGCCACCTTTTTCTGGAGAATCTTTGAAGAAACCGGGTCTGTCTTCGCTTACTTGATGTATCGGAAGTTGTCGTTGAACTGATAACCGTTAGGTTTGGACAAACCGCATATGGAATTGCGATGAAGGAGTTCAGTAATTGCAGGTTGGCCGTTCGCAGGAAGAGCACACCGTAGACTGGGAGTGTGCTCACGGTGCTGTGATGAACCTTCGCTCCCGAGCTACGCTGTTGAAACTAGCAGTAGGCAGCGTCGGCTGATGCCGTTATCCGCTTGAGGGCTGTCTTGCAGCCGAATTAGGGTGGTACCGCGAGCGCCATCGTCCCTATGGACGATGGCGCTCTTTGTATTCTTAGAGGTTGAGACTTGATGTCGCATCATGGATTCTCAGCTGACAAAGTTGAAGGAGGGATTGTCTTGGATATCAGATCGGAACTGAAGGAGCTGGAACTACGGGCAGAACAGGCTGCGGCTGCCGCAGCATCCATTGACGAGTTGCAGGCGCTTCGCGTGCAGTACTTGGGCAAGAAGGGTGAGCTCACTGCCATCCTGCGGAGCATGGCCAGCCTCTCGTCTGAGGAGCGTCCGGTGGTCGGGCAGTTGGCCAACCAGTTGCGCGACCGCCTGGAGGGAACAATTGCGGGACGCCTGCAGTTCTTGGCAGCAGCAGCAAAGGCAAAGCAGTTGCGGACAGAAGAGCTGGATGTGACCCTGCCTGGGCGCACCTTCAGTTGGGGACATCAGCACTTGATCACCCGAACAATGGACGAAATGGTGCAGATCTTCATCGGCATGGGTTTCCTGGTAGCTGAGGGTCCGGAGGTTGAGACTGACTACTACAACTTCGAGGCGCTGAATCTGCCGCCGGAGCATCCGGCTAGAGACATGCAGGATACCTTCTTCTTCAATCCGGAGCTCCTGCTGCGCACCCATACCTCTCCGGTGCAGGTGCATTCCATGGAGCTTTATCGCCCCAACCCGATGCGAGTAGTGGCGCCAGGGCGAGTCTATCGCCGCGATGATGATGCCACTCATTCACCGATGTTTCACCAAATGGAGGGGTTGGTGATCGACCACGGCATCACCTTGAGCGATCTCAAGGGCGTGCTGCTCGCCTTCGCCCGGGCGATGTTCGGCGAAGATCGTCAGATTCGGTTGCGCCCGAGCTTCTTTCCGTTCACGGAGCCGAGCGCGGAAGTCGATGTCTCTTGCTTCGCCTGCGGCGGAACCGGTTGCCGCTTGTGCAAGGGT
Source organism: Bacillota bacterium (assembly GCA_023436245.1). Classification (GTDB taxonomy): domain Bacteria; phylum Bacillota; class UBA994; order UBA5500; family UBA5500; genus JAEZJZ01. Next base: position 16,580 of record JAEZJZ010000067.1, read on the forward strand.
ACCGGTTGGCTGGAGATACTCGGCTCTGGCATGGTGAATCCGAAAGTATTGGCTGGTTCTGGTTATGATCCGGAGCAGGTGAGTGGGTTTGCCTTCGGGATGGGCATTGAACGAATCGCCATGCTGAAGCATGGCGTGGACGATATGCGTCATCTGTTCATCAACGACCTGCGCTTCTTAAGACAGTTTTAGGGAGGTGCTTTGATGCAAGTTTCATATCAATGGCTGCAGAAATATGTGAGTGTTCCATGGAGCCCGGAGGCTCTGGCTGAACGGATGACGCTGTCTGGCATCGAGGTCGAGGGCGTGGCTGAACGCGGTCGGCGGTTGTCCGGGGTGTTCACCGGGAAGATCACGGCATTGTCTCCCCACCCGAATGCAGACAAACTGCAAGTTTGCCAACTGGAGATGGGTCAGCTCTGTGCGCCACTCCTGATCGTGACTGGAGCCAACAATGTGTTTGTGGGGGCGGTTGTGCCCGTGGCCATGGATGGCGCCAAGCTGCCCATCGGCAAAGACATCGGCACGGCAGACTTCCGGGGGGTGCTTTCGCAGGGTATGCTCTGCGGTGGCGATGAAATGGGATTGGAGAAGAAGATCATCCCGCCGGAAATGCGGGACGGCATCTACATTTTGCCGGCAGATGCGCCTTTGGGTGTGGACGTCAAGGAAGTGCTCGGGCTCTCTGACCATGTGCTGGAGTTGGGACTGACTCCTAACCGCTCTGACTGTCTGAGTATGCTCGGCACCGCTTATGAAGTGGCGGCTCTCGCCGAGCAAACCGTACAGTTGCCCGAACTGCACCGCCTGGAACGGATACAGCAGCACTCGGTCATGCAGGTGAGCGTGGTCGATCAGGACCTCTGTCCTGGTTACTTCGGTCTGGTGGTGGAGGATGTGCAGATCGGTCCGTCGCCGCTCTGGATGCAGAATGCGTTGCAGGCGGCCGGTCTCCGGCCGATCAACAACCTGGTTGACATCACCAACTACATTCTCCTGGAGCTGGGGCAGCCGCTGCATGCCTTCGATCTGGATCAGCTGCACGGCCAGCAGATCCTGGTGCGTCGCGCCTTGCCTGGGGAACAGATCGTAACCTTGGACGACAGCACGCGGGAGTTGTCGCCCGAGATGTTGGTCATTGCCGACCAGGATCGGGCGGTTGGCATCGCAGGGGTGATGGGCGGGGCCGAGACGGAGGTGACGGCGGTCACCCGGCGCGTCTTCCTCGAGTCTGCCTGGTTCCAGCCGCAGAGCATCAGGCGCACCTCCCGCGATCTCGGGTTGCGCACCGATGCCTCCAGTCGCTTTGATAAAGGGGTTGACCCTGCCCGCGTGCTGATGGCGCTGGAGCGGGCGGCCTATCTGATTAGCAAGCTCAACTGCGGACGCCCGGACTCCGTGATGGTGGGCGAGATGATGCCCGTAGAGTTTGAGCAGCGGATTAGCCTGCGACCGTCGCGGGTGAACCATTTGCTGGGGACTGATATTCCAGAGGGAGAGATGCGCAGCATCTTCGATCGCCTCGGCCTGGTTACCGATGACAGCGTCTTGCCCTGGCAAGTGACCGCCCCCAGTAGGCGCCCTGACTTGGTCGACGAGATCGATCTAGTGGAAGAAGTGGCACGCCTGCATGGGTACGATCGCATCCCGACCAGCAGCATGACCGGTCCGGTAATGCAGGGTTACATGACCAAGGTGCAGCGCATGGTGCAGGGACTGCGCCAAGGAGCTCTGGCCCAAGGGCTGAATGAGGTCGTGAACATGAGCTTCATTAACCCGCAATCCATCGCCGACCTGGTTGGGGCTAATCACCCTTGGAACAACGCTCTGCGGCTGCAGAACCCCTTGACCAGCGAGCGCAGTGTGATGCGCCCGTCCTTGCTGTTTGGGTTGCTGGATGTTCTGGCATACAATGGGGCCAGGCAGCAGACTGACCTGGAGATTTTCGAACTGGCTAACGTGTTCACTCCTCAAAGTGGCGAGACGCTGCGGCAACCGGTGGAACCGTTGCATCTGGCTATCGCTTCGGTGGGCCAGTTCTCAGCCGGCTGGCAGACGAGTCCGCTGGAGCGCGATTTCTTCCATGTCAAAGGCCTGGTCGAGCGCATCTTGCTGCCCTATGGAGTAGATCGACTGCGGTATCAAGCATCAGCCGAGTTCCCGTTCCTGCATCCCGGTCGCAGCGCGGAAATCTTCTGGGGCGACAGCTGCATCGGCTTCCTGGGCGAGGTACATCCGGACAGCCGGGAGCAGTACGGATTGCGCAAGCGCGTGATCGTTGCCGAGCTGAATCTGGACCCGCTGCTCAAACAGGCCGACTATGTCCCCCTGTTTCAGGGATTGCCCAGGTTCCCAGCGGTGGAACGCGATCTGGCGGTTATTGTGGACGAAGCAGTTCCGTCCGAGAGAGTGGCTGCCTGCATTCGCGCCGCTGGTGGAGAACTCTTGGTTGACCTGCGCCTGTTTGACATCTATCAGGGGGGGCAGGTGCCGGCAGGCAAGAAGAGCTTGGCATATTCCTTGGTGCTGCGCAGTCAGGAGCGCACGCTGCAGGAAGAGGAAATCGCCGGCGTGCACAGCAAGGTCTTGGGACACCTTGCCAAGGAGCTGGGTGCTCTGTTACGCTAGTAAGCGTAGGGAGCATATCCTACCGTATTGGGAATAGATCACGCGCAAAGGGGTTGTGCCTGTGGCCTTCACTGATCGGTTTCGGGTTAAGCTGCGTATTCTGGATGAGGATTATGTGATGCTCAGCCCCGCGTCTCCGGCACACCTGGAGAAGTTGGGTAAGCTGGTTGATCAGAAAATGCGGGAGATGATTGCCAAGGAGCCCCGGCTCTCCGTCACGCGTGCGGCGGTGATGACCGCAATGATGTTTGCGGATCAGGCCCTGAATCAGGAAGAGCGGGTTAGGCAAATGGAGCAGGATCTGTCCGAGCTGCGGGCAGAGAACAGCCGCCTCGGGACTGAGTTGGCTCGGGCTAGTTCGGGTGGAGCCAACCACAACAATCGGAAGGGACGGCGTTGAGGGTGCCACCCATTGAGACCACCGCTTTCAACTGGATGGACTGGGCGCTGCTCCTAATTCTGGCCCTGTCGGCGCTCTCCGGCATGTTCAAAGGCTTGGTCAAGCAGGCTTTGGATTTCGCCAGCTTGTTCGTGGGGCTCTTTCTGGCGGACAAGTGGGCTCCCCAGGTCTCGGTCTGGCTGAACAGCACTTTCAACTTGGGTACGAGCATCCGTGCCTTACTCATCCCCATCTTCGGCAACTACAGCCTGGAGCCGGTTGCTCTGGCTGTGCTCAGCTTCCTGTTGGTCTGGGGTGTAGTCAGCATAGCCTTCAGCCTGCTCGGCGGCATTCTGCAATCCGTTACCCACTTGCCTCTCTTGGCCACCGCCAACCGTCTGGGGGGAGGCTTGCTGGGAGCGCTGAAGGGTGCACTGGTGGTTTTCATTGTGGCCAGCCTGCTCTCGTTCTTGCCGGCGAGTAGCAGCCTGGGGTCAACTGCCAAGGGATCCTACGTGGTGACCGAGGTGCAAAAGCTCAGCCCTTCCTTTTACCAGCATCTGCAGGCCCTGCTGAATCGAATTGTGCAGGCTCGCCTCTAGCACTCTGTCGAGGATTCTGCCCGCCGGCTTCGCTGGGCGGGCGTTTCTTTTTGCGATCTGTTTTTTGCCTTTGCCCGCTCCGGTGGAATGATAGAATAGAGAAAGTCTTAACTGTCCGGGAGGATCTAGAAGCTGATGAATGAGCGAACACTGCGAGTCCTGGAATTCACTAAACTGAAAGAGCGGCTGCTCGTCTACGCATCGTCTGCCCTCGGCCGGGAGCGGATCGAACAGCTGTCGCCATTGCTCGATCACGAGCAAGTCGAACAGGCGCTCACGGAAACCAGCGAAGCGAGGGCGATCTGTCGCACCGAGGATTTTCCGCTGCAGGGCCTGCTGGATGTGCGGGCTGGATTGCAGCGGGCCGCACTCGGAGCCATGTTGCAGCCGGAGGAGCTATTGAACATCGCTCAACTCTGTGCGTGCAGCCGGCGGGCTAATCGCTTTTTTCGGGAAAAGGCGTCTGCCTACCCCTCACTGACGCGTTATGGCCAGCGCCTGGTGCCCCTCCCCGATCTGGAGACAGCCATCAATGCTGTGGTCAGCGAGTATGGGGAGATCAGGGACAGTGCCAGCCCCAAGCTGCGCAAGGTGCGTACAGACATGCGGACTCTGCAGCATCGGGTGAAGGAGCGGCTGGATGGGATGGTGCGTTCCAGCACCGTCCAGAAGTATCTGCAGGAGCCGATCGTCACTCTGCGTGACGACCGTTACGTGCTGCCGGTGAAGCTGGAGTACAGAGCTCAGGTCCCCGGCATCATTCACGATCAATCCGCCAGCGGAGCGACGCTGTTCATTGAGCCGATGGCAGTGGTGGAGATTAACAACGACTTGCGGCGCCTGCAAGCTGAGGAAGAGCAGGAGATCGAGCGCATTCTGCGGGAACTAGCCGGCCTGGTGCAGGCTGATAGCGACGCTCTGCAGTTGAACATCAGCCTGCTGGCCCACCTCGATTTCTGCATGGCCAAAGGCAAGTTCAGCTATGATTTGCGCGCTGTGCAACCGCTGGTGAACCAGCAGGCGTATCTGCATCTAAAGAATGCCAGGCACCCGCTGCTTCCGCGCGAGCGGGTGGTGGCCAACACTATCTACCTGGGGCGTGACTTCAGCGTGCTCCTGATCACCGGGCCGAATACGGGCGGCAAAACGGTGACGTTGAAGACCGTCGGGCTGCTCTCCCTGATGGCGCAGTCCGGTTTGCACATTCCGGCTGATGAGGGTAGCGAGGTCACTGTCTTTGACAACATCTTCGCCGACATCGGCGATGAACAGAGCATCGAGCAGAGTCTGAGCACCTTCTCTTCGCACATGACCAACATCGTGGACATCACACTCCGCGCAGATGAGCGTTCGCTGGTTTTGCTGGACGAACTGGGTGCTGGCACAGACCCGGCGGAAGGTGCCGCCCTGGCGATGTCGATTGTGGACTATCTGCATGCCCTCGGCGCCAGAGTGGTGGCGACCACCCACTACAGCGAGCTCAAGTCGTATGCTTATCAGAAGCCGGGGGTACAGAACGCCAGTGTGGAGTTCGATGTTGAGACGCTGCAACCGACTTATCGCCTGACTGTCGGTCTGCCTGGAAAGAGCAACGCCTTTGAGATCTCCAGTCGCTTGGGGTTATCGGATTATCTGATTGCGCATGCTCGGGAGTATCTGAGCGGCGAGCAGATGCAGGTGGAGGACCTGATCAAGCAGTTGGAGGACAGCCGCAAGGAGGCAGAGAGCGAACGCGACACGGCCCGGCAGATGCGTCTGCAGGCCGAATCCTCGAAGCTGGCGTTGGAACGCCGTCTGCGCGACTTGGAGCGGGAGGAGGAACGTATTCTCACCCGGGCAAAGCAAGAAGCCCGAGCGCTACTCAACCGTCAGAAGCAGGAGATGGACCAACTGCTGGCTGAGCTGCGCGCTGCAGCCCTCCGGGCTGGTAGCGAGCCTGCCAAGACAAGCATGCAGGAGTTGGAGGAAGCTCGTCAACAGTTCCGTCGCCTACAGGGCGAGACCGAGGTGGAGGGGACTGCTCCGCAGCGCAAACCTCAGCTGAAGGTCGCGGACGACCGCGACTTCCACTCTGGCGACGAAGTGTTGGTGAAGCATCTCGGTCAACGAGGGCGGCTGCTCGGTGATCCCACCGAGGGTGGAGAGGTGCAGGTACAACTGGGCGCACTGCGTCTTGGTTGTCGGGTGGAGCAGTTGGAGAAGCTGCTCTCTGAAAAGCCGGCAGCGCCGCAGCCGAGCTATCAGGTGGTGAACCTGTCGCGGCAGAGCGTGAGAATGGAACTGGATCTGCGCGGGCAAACCGTGGATGAGTCGATTCTGAAGGTCGACAAGTACCTGGATGACGCTGCCGTGGCAGGGATGCCTCAGGTGCACATCATCCATGGGAAGGGGACAGGCGCCCTGCGCAATGCGGTGCGAGACTATTTGAAGAGCCATGCGGCGGTACAGAGTTACCGCTTCGGAGGACCAGCGGAAGGTGGCACCGGGGTGACAGTGGTTGAGT
>JAEZJZ010000077.1 GCA_023436245.1 Bacillota bacterium
CCGGTACCGCTGCTATGGCTCAGATTCCGTTCTTCGTGGCTGCTTGTGACTACACCCTGATCGGTGAAGAGCTCTACGCTGCTGGCGCTTACCTGTCTCAGGACAGAGTGAAGATCGGCTCCATCGGTGGACAGGACATCCTGAAGGCCATCACCATGGTTCTCATCCTGGCCGGTTCTCTGATGGCTACTGGCGGTTCCCAGGCTCTGATCAACATGACCAAGAAATAGTCAGTTCATGGTTCGACGCCATTCCAAATCTGTAAAAGAAGGAGGTGTAAGAATTGCGTCGAGAGATTCCGTTGGCGATTACTTTCATCGTCGGTATAGTTATGTTGCTCACCAACTTCTTCGGCAATGCTGAGGGCACAGGCATGCTCCAGGTGTGGTCGAAGGAAATGTCAACGTGGATGATCATCGTGTCCGCATTTGCCGTGGGTCTGGCTTCGGTCAACCTGATCAGAATCCATTCCCGCAATGTCACCCGTCAGCGTCCGGGTTGGTTCAACAGCCTCGTGCTGATCGTCAGCTTGATCGTCTTTGCTGTCGTCGGTACCATCGCTCGTTTGAACGCCAAAGCTGAGGCGATTGCGAAGTTGAATCAGAACATGTTCGACTTCATCATGTCACCTTTGGGTGCTGCGATGTTCGCCATGTTGGCATTCTACATCGCTTCTGCATCGTACCGCGCTTTCCGTATGCGCAGTCTGGAAGCAACCATCCTGCTCATCTCTGCAGTGCTGGTCATGCTTGGACGTGCTCCGATTGGCGAGTTGATGTGGAACCAGTTCCCGACGATCGCTACTTGGTTGCTGAACATCCCGAACACTGCTGGGCAGAAGGCCATCATGATCGGTTCCGCAATCGGTGCTTTCGCTACTTCTCTGCGTATCCTGCTCGGTATCGAGCGTGGACACCTTGGTATGGAATAAGACAAATCATTAAGAAAGGAGGTGCCATGAAGTGGGATTCTTTGAAAAGCTGCAAAACGTAGACCGTCGCATCATCTATGTCGTTGTGCTCTTGGCCATCGCCGTGCCGCTGCTCAACCCGATTGGCGTGCCCCTGTCCATCAGCCCGTTGACGCAGTCGGTCTATGATCTGGCGGAGTCGCTGCAACCGGGTGACAAGGTGTTGTTCTCTCTGGACTACTCTCCAGGTGGATCTCCTGACGTTCATCCGCAGGCCATCGCCATGATGGAGCATCTGATGGGTAAGGGCGTACAGGTAGTGATGGTTTCCTTCTGGGATGCCGGTCCGATGTACGGCGAACAGTTGATGAACTCTTATCCGGACAAGGTATACGGCACGGACTTCATCAACCTCGGTTATATCTCTGGTGGTGAAACCGCCATCCGTAACTTCGGTGGCGACGTCAACATCGTGCGCAAGGACTTCCGTGGTAATGATCCACAGAGCTTCCCGATTATGGAAGGCCTGAAGGACACCCGTGACTTCGCTCTCGTCGTTGACTTCGTCTCCGGTAACCCTGGTATTCAGGAGTGGGTTCGCCAAGTGCAAGGCCCGCTCGGCATCAAGATCGCAGCCGGCGCCGTGACCGTTAACGTTCCGACCACCATGCCGTTCGTGCAGGCCGGACAGGTCGTTGGTTTGCTGCAGGGTCTTCGTGGCGCTGCTGAATACGAACTGCTGATGGGTAAGCCTGGTTCTGCCGTCGCTAAGATGGACGGACAGTCCCTCGGCCATATGGCCATCATTGCCTTCATCCTCGTCGGTAACGTCGCTTTCTTCCTCGGTGGCAAGAAGGCTAACAAGTAGAGACACAATACCCAGCTTCGGCTGTTGCACTCTTTGACAGTAAGGAGGTGGAAAGATGAACAGCAATCCGTGGGTATGGGTACAAGCAATCGGTATGATCGCTATCTTCTCCTTCATTTTCGCGGAGAACCCGGTGTATCGTTTCTTCGAGCACCTGTATGTTGGCTCTGCCGCCGGCTACGCCATCAGCGTCAACATCAAGTCGATCTACGATAACGCCATTACGCCGCTCACTGAAGACGGGAAATTCCTGATGATCGTTCCGCTCATTCTCGGTATTCTACTATACGCTCGTTTCTTCAAGTCGATTTCCTGGCTCAGCCGTTGGAGCATGGCGTTCCTGGTCGGTATCGGTACCGGTATCGCTATCTACGGTGGTGTCAACTCCCAGTTCGTGGCGCAGATCCGCTCCTCCATGCTTCCGTTGAACACTCTGAACAACGTGATCATGGTGCTCGGCGTACTTTCAATCCTCTTCTACTTCTTCTTCTCGATGGAGCACAGAGGACCAATCAAGTACGTATCTGTCTTCGGACGTTGGGTGATGATGATCACCTTCGGCGTATCCTTCGGTAACGTGGTTATGGGACGTATCTCCCTGCTGCTCGGTGCTCTGGAAGACATTCTGGGCTCCTGGTTGGGACTTCTCTCTTAAGCCGCAGATCGAGGCAAAAGCCCCGGACTGAAAAGTCCGGGGCTTTTCGTCATGCTTCGCGCGTTACGACAAAGCTTGCCGCCACGCCACCATGGGCCGGGAACTGACATGGCGCATCTTGTGCGGACGACGGTTCCATGAATACTGACGACCCGCATGGCGATGGGTCGGCACCGCGGAACACGAGGCCCCGCCGCGCAAAGCGTATTCTGGAAAATATTGCAGACTAGAAGAAATGTGGAATTCCAGAAAACAGTAAGAAATTGATGCTAATTAATCCTAAATAACAAACAACTGAGAATTGAAAAAAAATTCCGAAAAGTGTCGTTAACAAAGAAGGAATTCGGTCTGTCATAGAGGAATAATCTGTGTAGTGAAACGAGTGCAACAACTCGTGCTCACACTAGAAGGGAGGTGTATTTAAGAATGAAGTTTGCTGATGGTACTATTTTTCTCTTCTGCATGGAGGTCGTCTTTGCGGTGGTGGCCTACTGGTGTATCACCCAGACGATGAGCGGCAAGTTCAAGCCGCATCTCCGTCGTATCGCCGGTTTGGATGCCATTGAGGAGGCCGTTGGTCGTGCTACCGAAATGGGCCGCCCGGTGCATTTCAGCCCTGGTATTGGAGGTATCACGGATACCAGCGCCCCGCAGACTTTTGCCGGTCTGTCAGTGCTGCAGTTCGTGACCGAGCTGACCGCCAAGTACAACACCGAGTTGATCGTGACCATCCGTACCGCGGTTGTGTTTCCGATTGCTCAGGAGACAGTGCGGCAGTCCTACCTCGCAGCCGGTAAGCCAGACATGTTCAAGGAGGACACGGTACAGTTCCTGTCCAGTGAGCAGTTCGCTTACGCTGCTGGCGTGATGGGAATCTTCTTCCGCCGTCAGGTAGCCGCAAACGTGATGATGGGCGCGTTCTGGGCCGAGTCGATGCTGTTCGCTGAGGCCGGTGCTCAGGCCGGAGCCATCCAGGTTGCAGGTACCGCATCTCTGGCTCAGCTGCCGTTCTTCGTTGCAGCCTGTGACTACACGCTGCTCGGCGAAGAGTTGTACGTGGCTGGCGCTTACCTCGCGCAGGACAAGGTGCGCATCGGTTCCATCTCTGGTCAGGACTTCATCAAGTTGGGTGTAATGGCGTTCTTGGTGCTCGGCACCGTCATGGCCACGGCCGGCGTCAACACTCTGAAGGATCTGGTCTCCAAGTAAGACTCGCCTCGAGTAACGGAAGAAGGAGGTGTACTAAGTGCGTAGAGAAATCCCGATAGCCTTGACTGTCATCGCCGGTTTGGTCATGCTGCTCAGCTCGTTCTTTGCCAGCGACATGATTGACGGTCTTTCGGCGGATCTCTCCCAGTGGATTATCATCATCAGTGCATTGATGCTCGGTATTGCTTCCGTCAACCTGATTCGCATTCACGGCAACAACATTGCCCGCAGGCGCCCAGGTTGGTTCAACAGCATCGCCTTGTTGGCTGCGCTGTTCATCTATGGCTTTATCGGCATCATGAGTCGCTCTTACCCTGATAATGCCACTTGGAACGATCTCTACTCAAAGATCTTCAACAACATCCAGTCTCCGCTTGGCGCAGCGATGTTCGCAATTATTGCTTTCTATGTCGCATCCGCTTCATACCGTGCATTCCGGGCGCGTAGCCTGGAGGCCACAGTGTTGCTGGTTGCAGCTGTGCTGGTGATGCTTGGTAAGGCTCCGATCGGAGAGTTGGTCTGGGCTAAGTTCCCGACGCTCTCTGCTTGGCTGCTCAAGATCCCGAATACTGCCGGACAGCGCGCGATCATGATCGGCGCCGCCATCGGCGCGTTCGTTACCTCGCTCCGCGTGATGCTCGGTCTAGAGCGCGGCCACCTAGGTGGCGTTGAGTAGAATCTGAGTTTTGAAGAAAGGAGGTGCCTTGATGAGTCTCTGGGATAGACTACAGCAAGTAGACCGCAGGATTATCTATGTCCTGATTATTCTCGCCTTGGCAATACCGCTGATGAGTCCGATCGGTATCCCGCTCTCCTACAGTGACACAACCATCGCCTTCTATGATGCAGTTTCGGAGTTGCAGGCGGGCGACACAGTGCTCATTTCGCTGGACTATTCTCCAGGCGGATCTGCCGACGTTCATCCGCAGGCTGTGACTGTGTCGCAGCATCTCATTCAGAAAGGCGTCAAGATCGTATACGTTTCTTTCTGGGATGCCGGCCCGATGTACGGCCAGCAGATCTACGATCCGTATCTGGCCAGTGGTGAGTTGGTTTACGGTGAGAATGTCACCAACTTGGGTTACATAGCCGGCGGCGCAACTGCAATCCGCAGTTTCGGCCTTGATCCGGAAGGAACCCAGCCGACTGATTTCCACGGCAAGCCGGTGGCCTCTCAGCCGATTATGCAGGGCATCAATGATGTGCGTGATTTCGACCTGGTGATCGAGTTCATCTCCGGTAACCCCGGTATCGAGGAATGGGTGCAGCAGGTGCAGGGTCCGCTCGGCATCAAGATGCTTTGCGGCGCTGTTACCGTCAGCGTTCCGAAGACTATGGGTTATGTTGATGCCGGCCAGGTGCAGGGCCTCTTGCAGGGCCTGCGCGGCGCTGCTGAGTATGAGATTATGAGTGGGAACCCTGGGAAGGCTGCTTCCGGCATGGATGCACAGTCCCTTGGGCACGTCGTAATCATTGCCTTCATCCTCATTGGTAACATCGCTCACTTCGCAACCGGTGGCAAGAGCCGGAAGGCCTAACGCGTTCCATGAGCTAGACTCCTAAAGGAGGTGAATTTAATGTCGAATGATCCATGGGTATGGGCAATGGGCTTAGGCATGGTTGGCATCTTCTCCTTCGTGTTCGCCGAGAATCCGCTTTATCGGTTGTGTGAGCACATATTTGTGGGCTTGGCTGCCGGATACGGCTTGACCATGGGCTGGCAGAACCTGATCAACCAGGCTTTCAACCCGATCAAGAACGATGGCGAATTCGTTCTGTTGATCCCGCTGTTGCTCGGTTTGATGGCCTATGCGCGCTTCATCAAGCCGATCGCCTGGTTGAGCCGCTGGCCGATGGGTATCCTGGCAGGCGTTGGTGCTGGTCTCTCCCTCTACGGTGTGACCAACTCTGACCTGCTCGCTCAGGTGAAAGCCAACCTGTTGCCGCTGAACTCGATCGACAACTTCATTCTGGTCTTCGGCGTATTGGCAATTCTCGTTTACTTCTTCTTTGCCATAGACCACAAGGGGCCGATCAAGCCGGTGGCAACTGGCGGACGCTTCCTGCTGATGATTACCTTCGGTGTTTCCTTCGGCAACGTGGTCATGGGGCGTATCTCACTGCTCCTTGGCGCGATGCAGGACATTCTGGGCACGTGGCTAGGTTTGCTCGGCTAGACTGGCTCTAGCAGTGGCCTACCAAAGACCGGGGCTTTGCCCCGGTCTTTTTGTGTTTCGGCAGTCGATTTTCCTCAGAGCAGGAGCGCGAGAGTAGTTGGCTGATCTGGGGGACAATGAACACAGTAGCAGCGTCCACAGTATATATAATTAGGGCATTTAGCATAGCCTATTGTCCTTTCAGCGCGACAATTGCGTTGACGTATGTGGTTGTGAGTGTTATTATTGTCCTGATTCAGCACCTAGCGTTACCCGCATTGATTGCCAGAGCAATAGGAGGATGGGCCATGTTAACTGAGAGTCTCAAGCAGCAAATCATGCAATCCATAGGCAGCATGCAGCAGAGGCCAAACGTCTATGAACCCAGCGATTGGACACTGCGCCAGATGGCGGAGGCTTACGGCACCCGTACCAGTTTCGGCAACATCGACTTCTCCAGTACCGTGCGCAATCGCAGTAAAGAGCTGACAGTGATTATCGGAGACGAATCGGTGCGTGACCGGAAATTGAGCAAGGCGCAGCAGGAACTGATAGAAAACCTGCCAGAGACGCTGGCTCAAGTGCACGCCTACCTAGCGAAGGCTCCCTTTGTGGCCGTGCACCGCACCATGGGCGATAATCCAGACTTCAGCCCGAAGTGCCATCTCTATGTTTCCACCAATCGTCCTGACAGCATCCGAATCCCGTATATGTGGGGACAGACCCTGTTCCCGTATGACGCGACCGCAAACGGTCCTGATTTCAACATCATCTTCATACCGGAGTGGCAGGAGAAGGACCGCCAAGCATTGGTATTTCCTGAGCTCGGCGTCACCTATGTTCTCGGAAGCGACTACTTCGGCGAAAGCAAGAAGGGCTTCCTGCGCATGGCCATGTATGCGGCCAAACAGCAGGGCATGTTAGGTGTGCACGCTGGCTCCAAGCTGATCACTGCGCAGGACCCGGCTGGAAACCTGAAGCGCTATGCCATGCTCTTCTTCGGCCTGACTGCTACGGGTAAGACAACCCATTCCTGTCATCACCATAACCTGGATCTCCCGGGTGAGGGAGTGGCCATCGTGCAGGACGATGTTGTCTTCTGGCGCCCGGATGGCTCTACTTTGGGCACTGAGCGCGGCTACTACATCAAGACGGACGGTCTTGACCCACAGACGCAACCCTTGCTGCATAACGCTGCGACCAAGCGTTCCGCCATCTTCGAGAATGTGATGGTGGACTATGAGGGGAATCTTTACTTCCAGGATGAGACATTAACTGGGAACGGCAGGTGCATCATTCAGCGATCCGAACTAGGCGCTGCTATGTCGCCGTCCATCAACACTCCTAACCTGGATGAAATCGATGGGCTGATCATCGCTTTCATCACCAGACGGCATACCGTTTTGCCCTCAGCCACGAAACTTGACCCGGCGCAGGCAGCAGCCGCTTTCATGCTGGGCGAGTCGATTCACACATCGGGTAGCAATCCTCGGCGTGCTGGAGAGTCAATTCGCGAGGTTGGAACCAATCCATTCATCATTGGTGATGAGGCAGAAGAGGGCAACCGCTTCTACGACTTCGTCAGTCGGCATCCAGACAAGATCCACTGCTACATGCTCAATACGGGCGGGGTTGGTGAGGTTGTGGAAGTGGTGGAAGGCAAGCGCAAGGTCTTGCGTAAGGTCAACCGCATCGAGATCGATGAGATGGCATCCATCATTCGCGGTATCGTGCGTGAGACTATTGAATGGAAGCAAGATCCGATTTGGGGGGCGGAGATCCCCGAAACCGTTCCGGACATGGATCTTGACCGCCTGAACCCGAAGCATTTCTACAGCGATGAGGAGGTTTCCGGTTACATCGCCCAACTGAAGCAGGAGCGCAAGGAGTACTTTGAGAAGTACCCTAACCTCCATCCGGAAATCAAGTCAGCTTTCAAACTGGATTGACAGAGCACAAAGAGAGATGGGCCTCCGCTCATCTCTCTTTTTCTTCACCATTGCTTAACAGACTGCTCCTTCGCGAGGTCTGGCTCAGGAAATGTGGCAAGGTTATAATACTGGTAGAGCAAACCATGTTGCTTGGGAGGAGGACTGTGAATGGCAGAAAAGGTGCTGATCGTGGAAGACGACGAGGCGATCTCGGAGCTGATTCAATACAACCTGAAAAACGCAGGGTTTGCCACAGTGGTGGCTTTTGACGGGGAGGCAGGGCTCCGTATGGCCTCTGAAGAGCACCCGGCCATCATTTTGCTGGACGTGATGCTACCCGGCATGGATGGCTGGTCCGTCTGCCGCGAACTGCGGAGAACGAGCAATGTGCCAGTGTTGTTCTTGACGGCGAAAGACGACGAGTTTGACCGTGTCCTAGGCCTGGAGTTGGGTGCAGACGACTACGTGACCAAGCCGTTCAGTCCACGCGAACTGGTAGCGAGGGTCAAGGCCGTGTTGCGCAGATACCGCCGAGCTTCCACGGAAGAGACAGTCGTCAAATTTAGCGAGTTGGCCATCGATTTCCGCAGCCATGAGGTCTTGGTGGCAGGCAACCCGTTGGTTTTGACGCCGATGGAGTATCAACTTCTGGCCATTCTTGCCCAGAACCCCGGGCAGGTGTTCAGTCGCGACCAATTACTCAATCAGGTCTGGGGTGAGGAAGCCTTTGGGGATCAGCGCACAGTCGATGTGCACATCAGTCATCTACGGGAGAAGCTGGGACAAGTGGGCGAGATCATTCAGACAGTGCGTGGGTTCGGTTACCGCATGAAGGAGTGATTCGCAATGCGACAGAGTATTCGGACCAGATTGAGCGTGATGTTGGCGGCGCTAATGGGCGCATGTGCGTTGGCGACTGGCTTCCTTCTTTCGTGGCAGCTGCAACAGCTGCCACTGGACGCTCCCACCATTGAGGCCGCAAATTCCCAGCTCTGGCGTGTGATTGGCCTTGGCTGGTTGTTGATCATGGGCATCCTTGCCTGGCTTATCTTCTGGATCAATCGGCATCTTGTGCACCCGATTGAGCAACTGACAGCCGCCGCAGAGCGGTTGGCCATGGGCGAGCCAAGTCATCAGGTACAGGAAACTGATAGCTACGAGCTGGGACAGTTAACCAGCAGCTTCAATCGCCTTGCTCGCGCGAATGTGGAGAGGGTACAGGAAATCACGGCAGCGAAGGCACAGCTGGAGACGGTGATCAGCAACACAGTCAGTGGAATCTTGTTGATGGATCGCAAGGGGACTGTGTTGCTCAGCAACCCCGCTGCTATGCGCATGCTTGGCTCTGACGAGGACGAGATACCTTGCGGTCATTGGCAGCTCACGCACAACCCGGAGATGAGCCAGGCCCTGGATCAAGCGCTCGGCCAGGCAGAGCCGTTCAAGCGGGAGATCGATCTGCAGACACCTGTTGATCGGGCGGTTGAACTGAATGTGGTACCTTTGCCGGCACAGGATCGCTATGTGGCGGTCTTCTATGACATCAGTGAGGCTAAACGCCTGGCGTCGATTCGTGCTGACCTGGTGGCTAATGTTTCGCACGAGCTGAAGACGCCGGTCACCTCCATTCACGGTTTTGCTGAAACCCTGCTGCAGGGGGCCCTGGATGATGATCGAGCGCGTCTGCGCTTTGTGGAAATAATCTATCGTGAGTCAGGACGCCTTCTTCGTTTGGTCAATGACCTGCTGGACCTTTCGCGCTTGGAGCTAGATCCGCGCGCTGTGGAAAAGCGCTGGATCAATCTGGTCAAGACGGTGGAAGAGGCCGTGGAGCGTTCCAGCCTGAAAGCGGAGGAGAAACAGATCAGCTTGCGCCTGGCGATCGGGGTCGAGCAGGCGGAGATAGAAGGGGACGAGCACCGTCTGGGACAGGCGGTAGGCAATCTGATCGATAACGCCATCAAGTACACCCCGACGGGTGGTGAGGTACGAGTCAATCTGCAATATGACAAGCGCTCGTTCATTATCTCTGTGCGGGACACCGGCATCGGCATTGAGCCCGAGCATCTGGAGCGCGTGTTCGAGCGCTTCTACCGCACAGACAAGGCGAGGAGCAGGCAGCATGGCGGTACCGGTCTGGGCCTGGCTATCGTCAAACATATCGTGGAGTTGCACCAGGGCCAGGTTTGGGCGGAAAGCGCAGTGGGGGAAGGTTCCATCTTTCGCATGCGCTTGCCGGCCAGTGACGCTGAGGACGCGCGCCATTCCTAATCCATCGCGTAAGTTCAGCAGGATAATCGCTGACGGACAGCCAATATCTGCATCCTAGTAGGCCATTCTTAAGCCATTGTCAACATGGACGTGAGCCGTATCGCAGTCTATGGGCTGACACAGTACCAGTAAGGCGTCAGGCCTCGAACCAGAACATGCAGGCTGAGGTCAGCCGGACCAACTGGACGAGACTCGATGTCATATGGTAGATTGTGGTTGGAGGGATGGTATCAGGGGAGTGTGAAGGATGGCACAGCGCTTTGGCACACGCGTTTTGGCCTTCTGCTTGGCTGTTTCTTTGGCTGCGAATGTCTGGATGCTGATTGAGAACCGTCGCCTGCTCAGTGAGTGGACCCCTCCGGACCAGTCGACGCTGCAGGTGCATGTGCTGGGGGCGGTAGCGTCGCCAGGGCTCTACAGCCTGCCCAGCGGATCGCGCATCGCGGATGCGCTATCCACTGCAGGAGGAACGCTGCCGAGCGCCGTGCTCGGCGAGCTGAACTTGGCCAAGCCGCTCTTTGACGGCGAGCAGGTGTTGGTTGCAACTGCTCCCGTGGCGCCAGCTTTGGTGGAGCCCAAATCAGCGGGCGCTGATACCGTTTCCGAGGCCAGTGTTCGTACCCACTTGATCAATGTGAACACTGCGACGGCAGCCCAATTGGAGTCTTTGCCTTACATCGGACCGAGCAAGGCAGAGGCAATTATCGCCTATCGCCAGCAACACGGCGCCTTTGCCAGCGTGGAGGACCTGCTCAAGGTTCCGGGCATCGGAGAGGCTACGCTGGCAAAGTTTAAGCATCTGGTCACAGTCTGACATTGAGATTCCGCAACTATTCCGTGCATCCGCGCGGCATAATAGTTGCTGGAGGTGAGGTCAGTGACAGGTGCGGCTACACCGGCGGAGCTGATGGCAATTGCAGAGGAATGCCGGGAGTTCGAGACGAGCTATTACTCTGACGGTGCGCAGTTGACGTATGCGGTTGGAGGCGAGGCTATCCGGCGTTGCGACTTCTGCAAACACTGGCAGGGTGGAGAGTGTGATATCTATCAGCGGGAAAAAGCCGAATAGACGAGAGTGATCCCCAGCACGCAGTGTTGCTGGCAAACTGTTGCTTTAAGAACGATGCGCTGAGGTGCCCCCAGTCAACTTGACAGGGGACACCTCAGCGCATCGTTCCTTTTCTTCTTGCATATCCCACTTTCGCCTCTGGAGACAATAGACAGAAGGATTGCGATCAGAGGAGGAGACATATGAAGAAGAGATTATCGGCCCTGCTCCTGGTCTGTTTGCTGGGCGCCTTAGTCGCTGCACCCGCCGCGGCCGTGGGCGAACGCAATCTGTATTGGGGCAATAGTGGTGATGACGTGCGACAGGTGCAGCAGCGATTGATTCGCTGGGGCTACATGCGTGGCGGCGCTGACGGCGTTTACGGCGCAGCTACATTTCAAGCGGTGCGGTCTTTCCAATCGCGCAATGGGCTGGCAGTCACCGGGAATGTTGACGCGGGCACATTTCGCGCGTTGGGCTTTAACCCGACAGTCGGCGCTGCTCCTGCCGTGAACAAGACGCCGGCGGTGCAGTCAACTGGGACAACCAGCTCCGGGGATCTCACCCTGCTGGCCAAAATGGTCTACGGCGAAGCCAGAGGCGAGGTGTTTGAGGGGCAGGTGGCAATCGCCGCCGTGGTGCTGAACCGGGTGCGCAACCCGTTGTTCCCGAATACCGTGGCCGGAGTGCTCTTCGAACCCCGAGCCTTCACGGCAGTTGCAGACGGGCAGTTCTACCTGCAGCCGAATCAGGATGCTTATCGGGCGGCGCAGTTGGCCCTTGACGGCTGGGATCCCACCTACGGGGCAATCTACTACTTCAACCCGGTCACCGCGACTTCGCCCTGGATTTGGTCCCGTCCCTACATCATGACCATCGGGCGTCATCGCTTCTGCAAATGAGAGAGTCAAGAACTGAAGGAGGTGGGTCGATGCCGCGAACCAGAAGTGGTTGGGTCATACCTGCATTGCTCAGTCTGGCGTTGGTGCTCAGCCTATGGTGGGGGTACGATCAGTACCGGGTGCGCAGGTCCCTGAACATTCAGCTGGAGAATAGCTATCAGCGTGCTTTTCATGAACTGGTCTGGAGTATTCGTACCGTGGAAAACGAACTAGCTCTGCTCAGTGCGGCAGGTGGTGCCGAACAACAGATGCAGAGCTTGGCCACCGTTTGGCGGCAGGTGTACGCTGCACAGGAAAAGGTGGGACAGCTGCCACTTGGCCTTGTTCCTTTAGATGAGACAGAGGCGTATCTCAGCCAGACCGGCGACTATGTCTTTGCCCTGGTCACCAAGGGTGACGGACTCACCGCGGACGATCGCAGCAATGTGACCAAGTTGCAGCAATCCGCAGCCAGCATCGGCAATGAACTGGAAGCCTTGCAATCGACCATCCTGCAGCAGAATATCCTCTGGACTGATGTCCAGGCTGCCCTGGTCAGGGCAAAGCGCGAAGACGAGGTAGCCGATAACACGGTGATCAATGGTTTCAAGCTAGTGAACAAAGAGGTTCAGGAGTTTCCAGAGATCAAGTTCGACCAGCGCATCGGCGTGGCGCAGCCACCTCCCACCGCGCTGCAGGGAGACAAGATCAGTCAGTCTGAGGCCGAGGAGATCGCCCGTTGGTTTTTGGCACCGACCGATCAAGCGGCTTATCAGGTTGAGTCCGTGGAACTGACTCAAGGGAGTCTCCCGACATACCGTTTTGTGTTTATCCCAAATCAGAGTGACCGACGGGTGACGGTTGAGGTTACAGAGCGCGGAGGCAAGGTGTTCTGGATGCTGGAGAACAGGGTACCCAGCACCGTTCAGGTGCCTGCCGCTGCTCTCAGTCAGCAGGCAGAGGCGTGGCTGCGTCGTCGGGGATATGACAATCTCCGCCTGATTGGGCAGCACGAGTATCAGGGGTCAGTGCTCTTTGCCTATGTCTATGAGCAGGATGGCGTCCTGATCTATCCAGATCTGCTGCGCCTGCGCATGGCCAGCGACGATGGCTCGGTGATCGGTTTTGAGGGCAATGGTTATGTTGCCTACCACGTTGAACCTCGGCAAGTGCCTGAGCCCATGTTGTCTTTGGAACAGGCCCTCCGCAAGTTGGCTACTGGATTGCAGCAGGTCGGACCCGCCCAAAAGGCAGTCATCTTCAATGCCAGGGCCAAAGAGACCTTGGTCTATGAGATTCCGGTCAGCCGTGGAACGGATCAGTTCCTGGTCTATGTGGATGCAGCGGATGGTTCAGAGATCCAGATAGTACGTCTGGAGGCCGTCAGCCTTCCCAATCAGGCGGCGAGCGGAATCAAGTAGACCGCAGCTCTTTGCCTCGCTAGCGCAGAGACGGGAACTGGTAGATGCCAGTTCCCGTCTCTGCTGCTGCTAGACAAACCGAACAGTCTCGCATGCGGCGTTTTCGAACGCACTCGGGAGGAAATTGGCAGAAGGCAGCGGAATCCCTATAGAGGACAGTTCTGCGTCCGCTTAGGGAGGAGATGCCGGTGCGTCGGCCTTTGCCTTTGATCGCCTTTGGCCTCGCGGGTGGGATCCTGTTGTCGTCTGTCCTCGGTCTCTGGTCGCTGCCCTGCGTCATGGGCGGCGGCCTGATTGCCGTTTGGACCCGGCGTGCGCGCAAAGCGCTCTTGCCCTGCTGTGCCGCCTTGGTCGGCTCACTCTGGTTGTTGGTCACAGCGTCTGTCTGGCCAGGGGGATACGGTGCTGCCGCAAGTGAGATGGCGGTCCAGCGGATAGAAGCCAATAGCGGTGGCGTCACGTTGACGGTGGCACTTCGGTCGCTGGCCGGAAAGCCAGTTCCCGCCTGGAACCCAGTACGCGCTGCCCTCTATCTCCAGGGCGACACGAAATACGGCCCCGGCGACATTCTCCGCGCAGAGGTTGACTGGCAACAGCCTGCCTCACCTGCCAATCCCGGCGAGTTTGACTATGCCGCCTACCAGAAGCGCCAGGGCATACTGGCCACTGCCTATCTGACTGGCGACCGTTCACTGGAGTTGGTCTCCGGCGCTTTGGGTCGAGGCAACAACTCGCGACAGACCTTGCGCGTGCGCGCCTCAGGTTTGCCAGGACAGGCAGGCGAACTGCTGTCTACGCTACTCCTCGGCGAGACTCCCGGCGATTGGGCCGCTTGCTGGCGCCAGGCCGGTCTGGCGCACGTCTTGGCCGTGTCCGGATTGCATGTCGGCCTGTTGCTGGCGATGCTCCTTCGCTTGCTGGCCTGGATGAGAGTTCCACCGCTCTGGCGCTACTTGTTGGGAGCCTCGGCACTGATTGCTTACGGTCTGCTCATAGGTTCTCGCCCTTCCGTCTGGCGCGCCATCATTATGGCTCTGATCGGGCTTCTGGCTCTGGCTACCGGGCGTCTGCGTGACTGGCCGAGCGCTTTGGCAGCCGCTGCCATTCTGCTGCTGCTGCATAACCCCCGGCTGTTGTTCGATGCTGGTTGGGAGCTGTCTTTCGCGGCCACCTGGGGGGTACTCGCGCTCAGTCCGCTGATCGTGGCTCGCCTGCCGCTGCTGCCGCTCCGTCTCGATCGGGCAATCGCCACCAGCCTGGCTGCTCAGGCTGCGACGCTGCCGATCGTGCTCTATTACTTCTATCTGATCAACCCGCTCGCCATTCTGTCCAATCTGGTGATGCTGCCGTTCCTGCCGTTGCTGTTGATTTTGGGGGCGGTCTATTTGGCGCTTTCTCCGCTGGCTGGCTGGCTCGCTCCGCTCGTTGGCTGGGTGTTCGGCATCGCCCAGTGTATCGTAGAGTGGCTGGCCCGCGTGCCGGGCATGACCATCAGCCTCGGCCAGCCGCCGCTCTGGCTGGTAGGGTTGTCCTTGCTGTTGCTCGGGCTCTGTTGGTATCTGCAAGCCGCCAAGACCAGGCGTTGGCTGGTCGTAGGGTGGTTGGTGGTGACGCTCTTGGCCACGGGGTGGCAGCCAATATTGCGTTTCGCGCTGAATAGGTATCAACTCCGGGTGCTGGCAGTGGGGCAGGGCGCCAGCTCAGTGGTCCATCTTCCCGACAGTCGAGCGTTGCTGTTTGATGTCGGTGGCGGGAGCGACAGCGTGGGCCGACGCATCATTGTGCCATACCTACGCCAACAGGGGACCCTGCGAGTCAGCGCAATCTATCTGTCTCACCTCGACTCCGACCATGTACGTGGACTAACTGATGTGCTGGCGTCCTTCCCCGTGGATCGCATCTATCTCGCTGCTTCAGCACAGAGCCAACCGTGGTATAGTGTATTAGCGGAGATGGCGACTCGCTACGAGATACAGTTGCACATGCTGGGTGTTGGCGACCAGATAGTCGAGCGAGCTTTGCACGTCTCGGTGCTCCATCCCAGCGGAACGGCTGCCAGCGATGACGCGAACGAGGACTCGTTGGTGCTTCAACTGGATTGGCCCAACCTGTGCGCCTTGCTCCCCGGAGACATTGGCGCGGTGACCGAGAGCGAGATTCGGTCGCGCGTCAGTACGCCGCTGGATGTGCTGTTGGTGGCCCACCATGGCAGCGCCAACAGCAGTGGGGAGCAGTTTCTCAGTTCCTTGGCGCCAATGCTCAGCATCATTTCTACCGGGCCCAATCAGTATGGGCATCCGGCGCCGGCAGCAGTGATGCGGCTTGAGCGCTACAGCCAACAGGTGCTGCGCACCGACCAGGCAGGTGCTGTGCTCGTTTGGACCGACTTGCGTCGTCGGGGTGTGAGCACGTTCCGCGCGCACCACCCGTAGCAGAAGCGCCACGAGAGACGGATGAGGAGGTGGCTGCCATGGCCGCAAAAGCCCTGGATTGTTATCAAGGATTGGTGAAGGAAATCAAGGCCGGGAAGATCGCTCCTGTCTATTTGCTGTTTGGTGAGGAGCAAGTCTTGGCTGAATACGTGGTCACGGTGTTGCAGGAACAGCTGATACCAACCGGCATGGAGAGCCTCAACTACCAGCGTGTGGACGGGCAGAAGGTCACTGATCAGGAGCTGGTGGCTGTCATTGCCACGCCACCTATGTTTGGCGCTAAGCGGCTGGTGGTGATCGATCAGCCGTGGTTCCTGGCCGGAAAGAAGGAAGGCCAACTGCTCGGAATCGAGCGGATGTTGGATGATCTGCCCGAGTTTGCTTGTGTCGTGCTGTTGGCGGCTCAAATGGACAAGCGGTTGAAGTTGGTCAAACGGTTGAAGGACAGCACGCACGAGTTTCCGCCATTAAGCGCAGGCGAGGCCGCGAATTGGGTCGACGATCGCCTACGGCGGGCCGGCATTGGTAGCTTTGGACTGGGGAAGAAGATAGTGGAGCGCGCCGGCAATAGCCTGCGTATCCTGCGGCTGGAGGTCGACAAGCTGGTCGCTTATGCCAGTGGTTCACCGTTGCAGTCAGAAGACATCGTCGCGCTAGTTCGAAACGACATGGAGACAAGTGTCTTTGATCTCGTGGACGCCGTGGGACAGCGACGGTTGGAGCAGGCGCTGCATCTGGCAGATCAGTTGCAGGCAGAAGGACAAGCTCCGCTCTACATTCTCAGCATGATCAGCAGGCAGTTGCGCTTGCTGTTGCTGGCTCGCATGCAGTTGGACAGCGGTGCTAGTGAGCAGCAGGCGGCCAGCGCACTCGGGATTCATCCCTATCCGGCAGGCAAGTGCGTGCAGCAGGCCCGCCTCTGGACGCGGACCGGTCTGCAGCAGGCAATTCAGCATTGCCTGGAGGCGGAGGAGATGACCAAGACCGGTCAGCTCTCGGACCAGCGGTCACTGGATCAGTTGTTCCTGAACCTAATCCAGTAGGGCGTCAAGCCGTAAGCTTGCGTGGCATACGAGGATGCTCAACCTGTCTCTGGTAACGGCTCGGCCTGCGGGACTGCTACCAAGAGACTGTTCAAAGAAACCGGGGGAAACAAAAAACACCTGTGCAACAGGTGTTTTTTCGTCGGCTCTTACTTTGCAGCCGCAACTTTGTTCAGCTGCTTGGTCAGCCGAGACTTCTTGCGAGCACCAGTGTTCCTGTGCAATACGCCCTTGCTGACAGCTTTATCGATTTCACGAACAGCCGCGCGCAGCTTTAGTTCAGCGTCGTTGCTCTCAAGAGAAGACCGGAAGCCGCGAATGGCTGTACGGACGGTTGACTTAACATGCCGATTGCGCAAAGTACGCTTGGCAGTGATCTTGACGCGCTTGATAGCGGATTTGATGTTAGGCACATGTTTCACCTCCTTGGTCATTCTACCATGGGGCCAGTTGCTATGCAACCGGAGACACGGCCAACCTTCCGCCATGTCGGGAATATAGCGGAAAGCGTGCGGACAGACTAAAATCGTCCATCAAATTTTAGCAGAAAACCGAGGAGGTGGCAAGATGTTAGGAGCAGTTGTCAGGTTCATAGTTTCAGCATTGGTTCTGATGTTTGTCGGATTCTTATTGCCGGGTGTGCAGGTGGGCGGTTTCACCACTGCCTTGATTGCAGCTTTGGCCATTGCCGCAATGGGTTGGCTGGCGGAGGCGCTCTTTGGGGCGAGAATATCCCCTCGCAGTCGCGGTTTCGTCGGCTTTCTTACGGCCGCTGTGGTCATCTATGCGGCTGGGTGGCTGATCCCCGGGTTCAACGTAGGCATCATCGGCGCACTCTTGGCGTCGGTCGTGATTGGTTTGATCGACGCGGTGGTCCCGACGGAGATCAGGTGATTCATGAACGCCGGAGCTGACTTCGGGCGCCACGTATCGGTGCACACAGACCTTGCCCTGGAGGCACATGAGACAGCCACCAAGTCAGGCTGGGACAGCCAGGGAGCTCGTGTTGAGAGTAGTGATTTCGCGGGAGGGCGCGTCACCCGGGTCGTGGTGGAGAACGAACTCGGTGCCGTGCGGCTCGGTAAGCCGCCTGGCACCTATGTCACCATCGAAGCGCCTGGCCTGCGGTCTCATGATGTGGATCTGCGGGAACAGGTCAGCAAAGTGTTGGCGGCCGAGCTGACGAAACTCACTTCGCGGGAGGCTGGAGGCAACACATTGGTGGTCGGGCTGGGCAACTGGAACGTCACTCCGGACTCGCTTGGCCCTCGCGTGATCGAGGAACTGTTGGTCACCCGTCATCTTTTTGAGTATGCGCCCGACTATGTCGATGACGGCATGCGCTCCGTCTGTGCGCTGGCGCCAGGGGTCCTGGGGTTGACCGGCATTGAGACCGGGGATATCATCCATGGGTTGGTCGAACGGATCAAGCCGACTGCGATCGTGGCAGTCGATGCCCTGGCCGCCAGAAGCATCGATCGCCTGTGCACAACCATTCAGATTGCCGACACTGGCATTTCGCCCGGCTCCGGTGTCGGGAACAAGCGGCAGCCGCTCAACCGGGAGACGCTAGGGGTCCCAGTACTGGCGGTGGGTGTTCCTTCTGTCGTCTATGCCAACACGATCGTGCTTGATGCCCTGGACAGGCTGAAAGAGAGCCTCGAACAGGAGACAAACGGTGATCGGACGATGGCGGGCGTGCTAGGGGCGCTGTCGGACCAGGAACGCGGTCAACTGCTGCATGAGGTTCTCAGCCCCTATTGGGGAGAGCTTGTGGTCACCCCCAAGGAAACAGATGAGCAGATTCGCCAGATGAGCAAAGTAGTAGCCGGTGGGCTGAACGTTGCGCTGCAGCCAGGGCTGACGACGAGCGACACCTTGCGTTACTTGCAATGAAGCGCCAAAGGCTGCGAGTCTCCCGTAGGGGCGCCATGCATGGCGCCTGCTAAAGAGCGACTGCGGTAGACTGTATCCGGGTCGCATACATGCGACCAAGAGCGCTTTTCGTAGGGGCGCCATGCATGGCGCCTGCTGCCCTTCAGGGTGCGCGTCAGCCCCGATATCCCTAGCGAGGGGAGATTTTTCGAACGATCTGCCCTGGTTCCGGAGCGGCTTCTTGAACGTTCCCGACCACAGCCAAGCCTGACACATGACGACGTACCGAGCCACAGAGTGTGGCTCTTTTTTTGTTGCTCTCAGATCACAGTCAGAGTGACTTCATTTCGAATTTGTCGCGATTCCCGAAAAGTTACGACACCGAGAGTGATATCTGTGCTAGAATTGAGCGGGAGAGATAATCGTTCTCATTGAGATAGAGGCGGGGAGGCAGGGCAGCATGCTGCAGACAATTCTGTATAGTTCACTGGCTGGGCTGGCCACGGGCGTTGGTGCTTTATTGGTGGTCATTCTTGGCAAACCTTCGGTGAAGTTTCTTTCAGCCATGCTCGGTTTTGCCGGCGGAGTGATGCTGGCCATATCGGCTTTCGAACTGCTGCCGGAGGCCAAGCAGCTCGGCGGCGAGATCGCTTCGGCGATAGGCGTGATCATGGGTGCTGGCATGATGGCCTTGCTTGATGTTATCCTGCCACATATACATCGTGGCTTCCGCAATTCCGAGGGCATCTCCGTCGGTGAAGCAGAGTCGCTCATCGTCAACGGCACGCAGGCAACCGGGCTGGTGTCCGGCAAGCTGAACTACGCGAACCTGCTCAAGTGTGGACTCTTTCTGGTGGTCGGCATCGCCCTGCACAATTTGCCGGAAGGGTTGGCTATCGGAGCAGGCTACACCTCCAGCGCGGCGCTTGGCATGGTGATCGTGGTCAGCTTGGCCCTGCACAATGTGCCCGAAGGGATGGTCACGGCAACTCCACTCCTGCTTGGCGGCATGGAGAAATGGCGGGTCGTGCTCCTGACCACGATGGCTGGTCTGATGACGCCCGTCGGCACGGCAATCGGAGCCTTGCTTTTCTCCGTCAGTCCAGGATTTGTCGGTGGGGCGCTGGCTTTTGCCGCCGGTGCGATGATCTACATCGTCAGCGATGAACTAATTCCTCAGTCGCACCAATATCACAGTCATGCAGCTAATTTGGGTCTGCTTGCCGGGTTCATCTCCGGCTTCATCTTCGGATAGGACTTCAAGCTCATTCCATGGAGTAGACCACGGGGCGACCACGCCGTCAACTGATTCGAGAGCCTGGGGGGTTATCCTCCCGGGCTCTCTTGTTCTAGGGGCATGTCCAAACTCATATAGATTTGGTGCAGGGTGGTCAAATGGCGAGTGAGCGAAGAGGCAGGTGAAGAGATGATCAAGAGACTGGAGAGACATCGGGGAAAGTTGCAGGCTGGCTTTGTGCTGCTGATGGTCTTTGTGATTGTCAGCACATTGCTTTACCCCGGATATCAAGATAACCGACGGGCGGAAGGGGCGGGGGCAGTTGCTGAAGGGGATGAAGGCCCTGTGGATGACGGCTTGATTGGACGCTTCTTCGCCGCGAGTGGAGTGTTCTGGCAGCAGGTCTTGTCCAGCGCATTGCCCAAGTCGCTGCAAGGTGCCAATGCGCCGCCATCCTCGTCTGCCTGGGGCACTGCAGTATCCTCGCTGCTCTATCAGATGCGCGTTTCCACGCCGGCAACGCTGCTGGCGCTCGGCATTCCGGCCCTCCGCGGACTCACTTTGCCCGATGCGGACGAGGTGCTGCTCCCGGCCAACGAGCCAGCCGTACCTCCTCTGGTCGAGACAAGCGAAGCTCCAACCGCTCAGGAGGAGGCACTGGGCTGGAAGTCGGTGCCCGAAATGCTGATTTACCATACGCATAACATCGAATCCTATGTGCCGACATCGGGAAAATCCCATGTCTACGACAATCCTGACCAAACCGTGATGCGAGTCGGAGCGAAGCTGGCTGAATGCTTGACTGAGGCCGGCGTTGATGTGACACACAGCAAAGCCGACAACTCCAGCCAAAACTACACTCTAGCTTACAGCCATTCGCTGAAGAACATCACGAGTATCTTGGCAAAGCAGCCGAGCATCGCTTACACCTTTGATATTCACCGGGATGCCGGTCCACGCACTCTGGCGACGACCGTGATCAAAGGTCAAAGCACTGCCCGCATCTACATCGTCGTGGGCATCAACACCACTTTGGGGCACCCGAACTACAAGAAGAATATCGCCTTCGCCAATCAGCTGAACGACAAACTGAATGAGCTCTACCCTGGCCTATCACGCGGCGTGCGGATCACGGACCGTTCTCGCTATAACCAGCATGTACGCGACAACGCCCTCTTGATAGAGGTAGGGACGGAACAGAACACGATGGACGAAGCCTTACGGGCGGTCACATTCCTTTCGGAAGCGATCGTGGCCGTGGCCAAAGACCAACAGAAATGACAGGCGCGCTGCGGCGCGCTTTTCTCATGCCCGGCGGGAGTGTGGCAAGAAGGTCCGTCCCCAGTCAGTCACGTCCCCTAGTCGGTCACAGCTTGTTTGTGTCGCCCACCCCTCACGCGCTACCGCAAGTCTGCGGTTTCACGCTTCAGGTGACCCGCACGGACAGGACCGGGACAGATTCTTCGTTGCACTCAGAATGATATTCTCGGGGTAGACTTCTGTAATGGATCGAAGGGACGTCGTCAAGTGTTAACGGCATGCCAAGAGCGCCAGAGGGCAGGCTTGGTTCGCGCAAGCCACGCGTTGGCTGCCCCAAATCAGATGAGCGAGCGAGGCCGGAGTACGGACAGCAACTGTTTGAGCCGCCCTAGCGTTTATGTCCTCCACTGCAAATCCTATGAGGACGCGTCGGAACGCGAATCGCCTCAGAACGAAGAGCACGAGCGCCGGAGGCATATGGAACGGCGCCCGCGCGCCGTTGCTGGACCCCGGTCGAGTCGAGCTCATTACATCACTCTCACTGGCAGACATGCGTGGCGGTGCGACCAGCCTGTCCGAACGGCGCGGTGAGAGAGGGGTTTCGCCCCGGGTCTCCCGTTTCTCCTGTCCATCCCCATCGCTTCCTCGCTTCGCGCGTGGCAAAACCCCCATGATTGACTAATCACAATCTACGATGAAAGCTTTTCAGAGCGGCGCGCCAATAGGACCACCGCCGTTGTGGCATATTATGGATGGCAGGCGTAGTGCGGGACTTTTAATGATGGAACAACCTCGGGGGCAAAACCGCATGCAGTCGGAGGAGCACAATCTATTGTTGCCCCTTGCTATGACAAGGTGAGCACGTGAGAAAAAATACCTTATCTCTACTGACTGTGCCTGCCTACATCTTTATTAAGGCGGTGGTTGAATGGATGCGATTCTGGAAAAGTGCTGTGGAATGGACGTTCATCGAGACACGGTAGTGGCTTGCCTGCTAACAGGAGCGCTCGATCAGCGACCCAAGAAAGTCATGAGGACGTTTTCAACGATCTCCAAAGACCTGCACCAAATGCGGGCGTGGTTGCTGGAGGAGGGCTGTGTTCACGTGGCCATGGAGAGTACAGGGGTCTACTGGAAGCCGATCTACGCTGTGCTAGAAGATGACTTCGAGATCCGGCTGGCCAACGCGCAACGCATCAAGAACGTACCGGGTCGCAAGACTGATGTCAGTGATGCAGAGTGGATCGCCAAGCTGCTTCGCTCTGGTCTGATTGCGGGGAGCTTTGTACCTCCAGAAGACATCAGAGAACTGCGAGAGCTCACTCGGTATCGGAAGAAGCTCTTGGGAAACTGCACTGCCGAGAAGAACCGCATTTTGAAGTACCTAGAGAGTGCGGGAGTCAAGATAGCCAGCGTAATCTCTGACGCATTCGGTAAAACGGGACGTGAGTTGCTGCAAAGGCTAATGGATGGTCAGAGGCTTGACCAGGTCACAGTTCTCAGCCTAGCTAAGGGCAACATCAAGACCAAGGTGACTCAATTGATGGACGCACTAGAAGCCCCGCTGTCGTCTCATCAGAGATTCATGATCAGACAATCATGGGGACATCTTGCCTATCTTGAGAATGCCGTAGAGGAACTGGACGCGACTATTGACAACCATCTTCAGGACTACAAAACAGAGGTGGCCCTGTTAAAAACCATACCTGGCGTGGACCAAAATAGCGCGGCTGCCCTTATTGCCGAGATTGGGGTGGATATGTCTCAGTTCCATTCCGAGAACCATCTTGCTTCGTGGGCAGGGCTTTCTCCTGGAAACAACGAGAGCGCAGGAAAAAAAAGTCCTCACGCACCCCTCACGGCAATCCTCATGTGAAGTCAGTTCTCGCAGAATGCGCCTGGGCGGCATCCCGCACCAAAACGACCTACTTAGCCACACGCTACTGGAAGCTAGCAGGGCGACGAGGGGCCAAGAAGGCACTGATTGCCACCGCGCACAGAATGCTCATCATTTCATACTTCATCCTGCTCCGAAAGGAACCGTACTATGAACTGGTCTCCAATCTTGATGAACGCGCAAAACAGCGCAAGGTCACTAAGTTGGTCAGACAGCTCAAGGAACTAGGCATTGACACAGCAAGAATAGCCATCACGGCAAACTAGCCAAAAGGTGAGGTCTTCGGGCCCGCCATTATGGCTGGCCCGGGCATTCCCTGTCCATTTTTCGGCAGTCTCGCTTTTCACCAAAATCCCCGCCGCGTCTTCAAGACTAGGGGTCGCGCTCTTTCACCACAAGCTT
Source organism: Bacillota bacterium (assembly GCA_023436245.1). Taxonomy (GTDB): domain Bacteria; phylum Bacillota; class UBA994; order UBA5500; family UBA5500; genus JAEZJZ01. The sequence goes on from JAEZJZ010000077.1 coordinate 23,497, forward strand.
TCGAGAAAAAAGGTCCGTCCCCGCTGCCCCGCGGTCCATTGCTGCGGATTGGTTGCTTGGTTGGCATTCCCGCGTGTGATATAATACTTTGACATATGAGCCAACCAAAGGAGAGGTAAACAGGGTGCAAAGCCAGATACGCAATTTCTGCATCATTGCTCACATAGATCACGGTAAGTCCACGCTGGCTGACCGCCTGATTCAGGCGACAGGCACTCTTTCGGAGCGGGAGATGGTGGAGCAGGTGCTTGACTCCATGGACTTGGAGCGGGAGCGCGGCATCACCATCAAGCTGACGACAGTGCGCATGGTCTATCGTGCGTCTGATGGGCAGGAATACACGCTTAACCTGATCGACACCCCCGGGCATGTGGACTTCACCTACGAGGTCTCCCGCAGCATCGCTGCCTGTGAGGGTGCGCTGCTGGTGGTGGACGCCGTGCAGGGGATAGAGGCGCAGACTCTGGCCAACGTCTACTTGGCCATGGAGCACGATCTGACCATCATTCCGGTGATCAACAAGATCGACCTGCCGGGAGCAGACCCGGAACGAGTGAAGCGGGAGATTGAAGAGGTGATCGGCATCGATGCCGAACACGCCATTTTGTCGTCCGCCAAAGAGGGCATCGGCATTGAGGAGATCCTGGAACGTATCGTGCGTGATGTTCCTGCGCCGACCGGCAGCGAAGACAAGACCCTGCGGGCCCTCATCTTCGACTCACACTATGACGATTATCGCGGCGTGATCACCTACGTGCGTGTGGTCGACGGCAGACTTGAGCCGGGCATGAAGGTGCGCATGATGGCCACCGGACGGGAGTTCGAGGTGGATCAGGTAGGTACCTTCGTGCCAGCGACGCTGCAACTACCGGTGCTCGAAACGGGGATGGTGGGCTACATGTCCGCCAGTATCAAGAACGTTCGCGACACCCGCGTCGGTGACACGATCACGGCCGCCAAGAACGCGGCGACCGAACCGTTGCCGGGCTACCAAAAGGTACTGCCCATGGTCTACTGCGGGCTTTACCCGATCGACACCATCCAGTATGATGATCTGCGCACCGCTCTGGAAAAGCTGCAACTGAACGACGCCAGCCTGATCTACGAGCCGGAGACATCGGAGGCCTTGGGCTTCGGCTTCCGCTGCGGGTTCCTCGGCCTGCTGCACATGGAAATCGTGCAGGAACGGCTGGAGCGAGAGTATGGGCTCGACCTGATCACCACAGCCCCGAACACCATCTATCAGGTGACCTCCACCGATGGCACTGTCAGTTTGGTGGACAACCCGGCTGCCCTGCCGCCAGTCGGGCAGATTGAGCACCTGGCTGAGCCGTATGTGCGCGCTTCCATCATCGTGCCGTCAGAGTTCATCGGCAACATGATGGAACTGTCCCAAGAGAAGCGGGGCAGCTTCAAGAACATGGAGTATCTGGACACCAGTCGGGTGGTTTTGACCTACGAACTGCCGCTGTCCGAGATTCTGTATGATTTCTTCGACCAGTTGAAGTCTCGCAGCAAAGGTTACGCTTCATTAGATTACGATGTGATTGGCTACCGCGAGAGCGCTCTGGAGCGGCTGGATGTGTTGATCGGCGGCGAGATCGTGGACGCGCTCTCTTCCATCGTGCACAAGGATCGCACCTATGTGCGTGGCCGCGCACTGGTGGAGAAGCTCCGGCGCCTGATTCCTCGGCAGTTGTTCGATATTCCGGTGCAGGCGGCCGTCGGCAGCAAGGTGATCGCGCGCGAGACGGTGAAGGCGTTGCGCAAGGACGTCCTGGCTAAGTGCTACGGCGGCGACATCAGCCGTAAGCGCAAGCTGCTGGAAAAGCAGAAGGAAGGCAAGAAGCGCATGAAGATGGTTGGCCGCGTGGAAGTCCCGCAGGAAGCCTTCGTGGCTGCCCTGTCCTCCGACGAATCCAAGGACAAATCCAAGAAGTGACACCCAGCGCACTGCCCCTCGGGGATCCCGCGCCAAAGGACGGACTTCTCCCGTCCGACGCAGCAGCGGCGGCTGCAGAGCGGAAATTCGGGCTGTACGTCCACATTCCGTTCTGCGCCGTACGCTGCGGCTACTGCGACTTCAACACCTACACCGCTACCGAACTGGGTGGAGGTGCCTCGCAGGACGCCTACGCGGCCACAGCCGCGCAGGAGGTGCGTTTCGCTGCCGGGGCGCTGACGGCGTCAGGCCTTCCCGAACGCCCCATTGAGACTGTCTTCTTCGGCGGCGGAACCCCAACCCTGCTGCCCGCCGAAGACCTGGCCGCCATCCTGGGCACAGCCGTACAGCAGTGGGGTCTGGCAC
>JAEZJZ010000020.1 GCA_023436245.1 Bacillota bacterium
ATCCCGCAATGCGGGACGGGCATCGGTTGCGTCCTGCCACGCCTCTACAGAGGTCATACTGAGCAGTCTCGCTTACTCTCATGTTACCGTACGAAACACGACAGCGGGCTGTCGCACTTCTCTAAGCGAACCATGGGCCAGGTCATCGCTGCTCCGGGTCGAAGCAGCCAGCCTCCACCTGCAGACAGAGCCGGTGCAAGGCGGCAATCCCCCGAATCCGATCGCGGTTCAACTGATCCAGATGGCGCGCGATGCCGCTGGTCATCCGCTCGATTCTGCCTCGATCGTTACAATCAAACGCCTCCAAGTCGGCCCGAATTGAGTCAATGAAGTAGCGCTGGTTATCGGCATAAACCGCAAGCTTCAGCGCGTAAATGACCAAGGCGCGCTGCACCTGGCTGGCCGGGAACAGGCGGTAGTTGTTCTCCCTGCGCTCCGCATGGAGTAGCCCAACCTTCTCCCAATAGCGGATGGTCGTGACCGGAATGCCTGTCTCCCGGCTCATATCCTTAACCGTCAGGCATTGCCGTTTGTCGACCGACACTCTGGTCTTCCGGAGCAGGCGCGCCACAACTCGTTCCGCAATCTCCCGCTCCTGATGCAGTTCTGCCTGAGCTTTGGTCGCCAGCCAGAGTGCCGCCTCGATTCGCTGCGCCATCACTTCGCCTAAGATCGTTCCGATGCTGGGAAAGCTGAAACCGGGCATCATCTCACGCGCCGCGGTGAAATAGGCCAGGTGTTCCGCGGTGTAGACCCGATACCCGGCAACGGTCCGTTCCACCGGCGGCACGAAGCCGAAGACCTCATAGTTGCGCAGAGCACTGGTACTGACCCCGAGCTTGCGCGCCACATCTATCGGTCGCATCCCTATCTCCTCCCCGTCAACCGAAAACATTATAGCACTAATGTAAGCTTTTTCAGGCATTAGGCTGGTATATCGCGGAGACACGCGGAGAAACCTCGGCAATTGCTTTAATGTTATATGATAGTAGTATACGCGCGCGCGAAAAACGACGAAGGAGGGGCTAGCGATGCAGAACATGATCATCACCGGCGCCAGAGAAGGGAATCTGCAGAACGTCTCGCTGGAGATACCGCGCAACAAACTGGTCGTCTTCACCGGCCTATCCGGATCCGGCAAGACCACCCTGGCCATGGATGTAATTTTTCAAGAGTGTCAGCGTCAGTACTTGGAGGCGATCGGCTTGGAGGGTTTGCACAAGCCGCAAGTCGAGTCCATCCGCCATGTCTCCCCGGCAATCATGATCACGCAGGCCGAGTCCAATCGCAACCCGCGCTCGACTGTGGGCACTGTCACCGACATCTACACCGACCTGCGCATGGTCTATGAGAAGCTGGGAGTGCGGACCTGCCCGCATTGCGGTGAGACGATTTCCGCCGGCGACTGCAAAGAAGAAACGGAGAAGACAGGCGACGAGTTCAACGTCTTCATGTACTGCAATTGCTGCCAAGAGCGCATGCGGAAGCTGACCAGGACCGACTTCTCACACAACACCAGAGAAGGGGCCTGTCCTACCTGCCAAGGCCTCGGTCAAGTGCTGACCGTGGACAAACAGGCGACTGTCGATGAGTCACTTTCCCTGGAAGCGGGTGCAGTCCGCTTCTGGGAGCAGCAATACAAGGAGTACCAAATCTCCTCACTCTACAGTGCGTTCCGGCATTTCGGCCTGCCCATCAACCCTGGCACACCGGTGGCGCAGTTCAGCCACCTCCAACGGAAAATCCTCTACCACGGGGTGGAAAGCGACGCCATCCGGCAGGCTTTCCCGGCGGTCCGCCCGCCAAAGACGGTGGTCGCCGGCAAGTTTGAGGGCGTGTGCGTCACCCTGATGCGCCGCTTGGCCGATCAAGGAGGCGATACCAAGCGGCTGGATGACTTCTTCAGCCGGGAGGCCTGCCCCGATTGCGGAGGGGAGCGCCTGGGAGCAGCCAGTCGCTCCGTCACCGTTGCCGACACCCGCCTTCCAGAGCTATCGGTGCTGCCACTGCAGTCGCTGCAACACTGGGTGGAACAGCTTGAGCGCTCACTCACCCCAGCCCATAGCAGCCTGGTCGCCGCCTACCTGCTGGACCTCAAGACCAAGACCCGACGCATCGCCAACGTTGGCTTGGGCTACTTGGCCCTGGATCGCCAGACCATCACCCTCTCCGGTGGCGAGTTGCAGCGACTGAAGCTGGCGGCAGCGCTGGACTCTGATCTGACTGGGGTAATCTACATCATGGATGAACCAACCATTGGCCTCCACCCGCAGGACACCGCAGGCATTATCGCCATCCTGCACAAGCTGCGCGACCTGGGTAACACCGTGATCGTGATCGAGCACGACCCGGATGTGATGACCGCCGCCGACTACGTGGTGGACATCGGCCCTGGTGCAGGCCGGCACGGCGGCCAAGTTGTGGGCAGCGGCACTCTTTCAGATTTAGCCAAGCAGCAGGCCTCGGTCACCGGGGCCTACCTGCGGGCCGCCAAAGCGGCGAAGACAGAGTTCCGATCCGGAACCGGAACGTCAATCCATGTGCAGAACGCCAGCCTGCACAACCTGCAGCAGGTCAGCGTCAGCTTTCCCATCGGCTGCCTAACGGCTGTGACCGGGGTCTCCGGCTCCGGAAAATCGACACTGGTTTTTGATGTGCTGGCCAAGGGGCGCAAGCAAGGGACAGAGGGCGCCGTCCACGGCAGCGAGGCCTTCAGCCAGATTGTGACCATCGAGCAGGCGGCCATCACGCGCATGCGCCGCTCCAACGTCGCCACCTATAGTGACGTCTACACGGAGATCCGGAACATCTTTGCCGGGCTGGACGCGGCCCGCAGCCGCGGGCTGACCGCCAAGCACTTCTCCTTCAACACCAAGGGCGGTCGCTGCGAGAACTGCGAAGGGCTGGGATATGTCCAAAGCCACATGCTCTTCTTCACGGATCAGGAGGTCACTTGCCCGGTTTGTGGTGGCAAGCAGTTCAGCGACGAGGTGCTGGCCGTGCGCTACCAGGACCTCTCGATCAAAGATGTGCTGCGCTTGCCGGTGGAGGAAGCGTTGCCGGTCTTCGCCGATCATCCCAAAATCGCCAGAATCCTCAGCCTGCTGCAGGAGGTGGGTCTTGGCTATCTGGAGCTCGGGCAGACCCTGACCACGCTCTCCGGCGGCGAAGGCCAACGGCTGAAGCTGGCCAGGGAACTGCTCGGCAACGCCGGCCAGAACACCCTCTACCTGATGGACGAGCCGACCACTGGGCTGCATCCGCTGGATGTGGACAACTTCCTGGCCCTCTTGAACCGCATGGTGGACGCCGGCAACACAGTGATCGTGGTGGAGCACAATCAGCAGGTGATCCGCGCCTCCGACTGGATCATCGACCTTGGCCCAGGCGGCGGCACCGCCGGCGGGCAGGTCGTCTTCACCGGCACTCCCCGCGAAATGATTGAGCGGGGCGAGACCGTCACGGCGGAGTACCTGAGGATGACATAGTGAATCGGCGCTGAGCGCACCCAACTGAGAAGCAAACTTTCCCCCTCCCCGCCTTGCCTTTCCTGTATAATTGATAGGTATGCGAAGGAGTTGGGACAACAATGGCCAAACAACATGGAACCAAACTGGATAGAAACCTGCGCTGGAACAACATCAACGGGGTTTTCTCCACGCTATCTCAGAACATGCTGATGCCGTTCACAGGCATCTTTGCCATCAAACTTGGCGCAACTGATGCGCAAATTGCCGCTCTCTCGTCCTGGCCGGCGCTGGTCAGTCTGTTTGCCATGATTCCAGGGGCGCGCATGGTAGACCGCTTCCCCCGCAAGCAGAAGCTGGTGGCCGGCTTCATGATTATGAACCGCATCTTCTTTCTGCTGCTCTCGCTGATGCCGTTGATCATTCGGGACGAGTCCCGGCGGCCGTTGCTGTTTGTGGCCATGATTGCGATCATGAACATCCCCGGTGCGGTGGCAAATGTCGCCTGGCAATCATTCATCGGCAACGTCATCCCCGGTGATCGGCGAGCTATGGCCATCGCCACCCGCAATCAGCTGATGGGGTTCTGCGGCGTGATCGCGTCCCTGATCGCCGGCAAGGTGATGGACAACCTGAACTTCCCGGTCGGGTTCCAAGTGATGTTCTTCATTGGGTTCGTACTGGCCTTGCTGGAGATTGCTGCTTTTCTGCGCATCGAGGAGACGCCGGCTGAGCAGCCGGCACGCGCTCCGCGACAGCAGGCCGGCCTCGGCGCGAAGCTCCGGCACTCCTGGCAGGTGATGAAGGGCTACCCTGGTTACTGGCGCTTCGCTGCTGCCTCGCTCACCTTCTACTTCGGGTGGATGATGGGTGGCCCGCTGTTCACCAAGTATCAGGTGCAGGAGCTGCATACCACTTCCACCTGGGTGAGCATCATCAGCGTCTGCTCCACCATCGGCTCCGTGCTCGTCTACCCGATTTGGGCCAGGCTGTCCGAGCGTTACGGCAACAAGCGCCTGCTGATTTTCTCGACCATGGGCATGGCTTTCACCCCGGTGTTCTACGCCATCTCCACCCAGCCCTGGATGCTGGCAGCCCTGAGCGTCGTGGTCGGCTTTGCCACCGCTGGCACCTTGCTCATGCTCTTCAACGGTCTGCTCGAGGTCAGCCCGGAGCAAGATCGCACGCAATACATCGCCTACCACAACACCGCCACCGGCGTCGTCTCGGTGCTGTCACCCTATGTGGCCATCGCCATGGTCGCGGCCGGAGGCATTCGTATGGCCCTGCTCGGCGCCGCCTTCTTCCGCGGTCTGGGCGCTCTGGCTTTCATGGCCGTCTACCTGATCGAGCGCAAGCAGGCAAGGGCCCGGCGGACCGCGCGGGTAGTTGGCGAATAGGGCGTCAAGCCGATCGTCGCCGGGAATAGGTGAACCACGGGAAGCGACGGCTCGCTCTGAGTTTGAGCACCATGTAGAAAAAGGCCTTCCGGAATTGCCCGGAAGGCCTTTGCATTCGGTCAGTTTGGAACGGGGGGACTGTCCCCGCGTTCCAGTCTGCGCGGATGGCGTGCAGACTCTCCACTGCCGAACTCGGTCAGGTACTTCCAGTAGCGCTTCGGCATGTGGTTCTGTCGACCCTTGGGGTTCAGGCGACCCTCAACGGCAATGGTGTTGTAGAAGAGTCGCCACAACTCGCGAAAGGCAATCTCCTCTTCGTCCGGTTCGGGCAACTGCAGGTCCTCAACTGGAATGATCAGGTGACGATAGGGTTGGTAGATCAAGGCCATGCCGTGGGTCTGGTCGTGAATCAGGAATCGCTCTTCCCGATAGCGATCGCAGAAGTGCCGAGCCAGCAGGGGCAGCACGTAGTTGTTCGGCTCGATGCGCGCCGTGAGGGCGTTGTTGGCCACGGAGAAACGCACGAACCCGGTGAGGAGATGGCTCTCCTTCTCCAGGTACGTCACTGCCTTGTGCAACGCATCCACCACCTCGTCGGTGAGCATATCCAGCACAGAGGGTCCATGCCGGTAGCCGAGACGCAGGAAGAGTAGAATGTACAACTCCTTGCGCGGCAGGCAGGTGAGAAAAGCACGCTGCACAAACTCCAGCACGGCGCTGCCCATCTTCTCGGGGATGGAGACGCGCACGCGGCGCGCGCGCTGCTCATCTGTGGCAATCTCCTTGGCCGGGAAGAGCATCGCTTGGCCTTCACCGGGTCCGAGGATGTCAGACGGTATCTCCTGCTGGTGATAGCTCTCAAACACGCAGCAAAGCAGACCGTCGAAGCTTCCGTCATAGCGATAGACTAGATCGGACTGGTAAGGCACAAGCTAGCCTCCCCAGCAGCGCCTTGCGCTGCGCTGTCACTAAAGGCGATTCTCGCTTGTCGAGAATCGGATGGCACCCCAGCGGCGATATTCGCTGCGCTCTCTGCTGCTTGGCCGAAGAGCGAGAGCTGCACCGGCTTCATCTCCTGGCGATAAAGGCCAAGCTGAGCAGGAGACATCAGTGCCTGAAGCACGACGCTCGATGCCAGGCGTGTCCCCATCCTCGGCTGACCGGCACAGCTGATGAAGTACTGCGCGCGCTTCAGCACCACGCCGAGCTTCTTCAGGCCGGCAAAGTCGATGGAGCCGGTGCGTCGGGCCGTGAGGATGCGCTTGGCGCTGGTCACACCGATGCCAGGCACCCGTAGCAGGTCTGCGTACGGCGCACGGTTCACGTCTACTGGGAACAGCTCCATATGGTTCAACGCCCAGTTGCACTTCGGGTCCAGATAAGGGTTGAAGGTCTGGTGCCGCTCATCCAGCAACTCGCCTGCCTTGAAGCCGTAGAACCTGAGCAGCCAATCCGCCTGATAGAGGCGATGCTCGCGCAGGAGCGGCGGCTTGGTATCCACGGCAGGAAGCAGTGGATTCTGCCCCACTGGCATGTAGGCTGAGAAGAAGACCCGCTTCAAGCGATAGCGCCGGTAAAGGGCTTCGGTCAGGCTGAGTATCTGAAAGTCTGTGTCCGGGGTGGCTCCGATGATCATCTGGGTACTCTGCCCCGCTGGTACGAACCTGGGCGCATGCTGGTATTTGACCAAGTCCGTGGTATTTTCATGGATACGGTCTTGAATATAGGCCATCGGCGTGAAGATGGCTGTCTTCGATTTATCCGGAGCCAGCAGCTGCAGACTGTGTTCGGACGGCAGTTCGATGTTCACACTCATGCGGTCGGCCAGAAGCCCCATGCGGGCGATCAGTTGGCTATCTGCCCCGGGGATAGCCTTGACGTGGATGTAGCCTGAGAAGCGATAATCCTCCCGCAACAGGCGCAGCGTCTCAATCAACTGCTCTGTGGTGTAGTCCGGGTTTCTCAGCACGCCAGAACTGAGGAACAGTCCTTCGATGTAATTGCGCCGATAGAATCCGATGGTCAGCTCCGCCAGTTCCCGCGGCGTGAACGTGGCGCGCGGGGTGTCATTGGAGCGCCGGTTGATGCAGTACTGGCAGTCGTAGACGCAGGCGTTGGTCAGCAGCACCTTGAGCAGCGATATACAGCGTCCGTCGGCCGCGAAGCTATGGCAAATGCCGGAGGCGACGGCGTTGCCCAGACCGCCTCGGGCAGTGCTCCGATCCGCGCCACTCGAAGTGCAGGCCACGTCGTATTTCGCTGCATCGGACAGAACCCCCAGCTTGTCGAAGACGTCCAAGAGCAATCAGCCTCCTCGTCCTCCATATTATACCCTGAACATATGTTTGGGTAAAGCAACATCCAAACCAAGAGACGAAAAGGGCCCGGTAACACGTCGTTACGTGCTTACTGGGCCTGTCGATTCCGCGGGCGCGCTACGCTATTACGTTCCTGCCTTCAATGCTTCACTCATCGGTATGCGCGCCACTCGACTGCTTTTCCATGTTCATCTCATTCCATCGCCTTCGCCCATAGTTCCGCCTGACTGTCAGTGCCCCGGCGCACGTCAATTGGCTAGATAGTTCGCTTCCACTAGTGCCGCTGCCAGCAGGGCGACAATCACGAGCAGTCCCAGCAGTATCTCTATGCCCGAGAAACGCAAATCCCGTAGCTTGTGCACCTCCGCCCATTCCTTGGCGGGAAAGCTTCTGGAGATGAACAGCGATTTGGGCAGGGTCATGGCACAGGCTATGGCGTATGCCGTCGTTTCCCAGAGTCCCACGCGCAGAAACTGGGCATTGGCAGCCGCCACGCTGGCAAATGGGACCTCAAACCCGTTGGTCCCCGCGAGCCACCCAATCGCTGCGCCCTGAATGAGCAATACCAGCAGCCCAGGCGTCAGCCAAGCGAAGCGCGCGAAGAGATTGCCAACGATGATGACGGCGAGTACCAGCGCATTATTGGCGATTATGAACAGGAAAGTACTCAGCCACCCACCCACCGCCGCCTCAGATGTCGAGACTACTGGAACATCCACCCATGCTTCTGGGCTTGTCAGATATCCAGATCCGAAGGCGAGCCACAGCACCGCCTGAAATAGCAACCACACGGCCACAGCTCTCCGTGCGGGTCTCATTTCGTACAGATTGCCAAACCATCTTCCCAAAATTGTCGCCACTTGGGCACCTCCTCATTTCGTGTCACTAGACGCAACACAACGTCTTTTCTCGCTGTTCCACTCTTTGCTAATTCATTAGTGGCACCATTCAATAAATCTTGGGCCTCTTCCTGCAAAGGCAAAAGCAGAATTCCCTGAGGGCACATTTGCTGCCCGCTGCAACGGGCAAACAGTTGCACTTCTCTCGCTCGACACCTTCAAGAGGCACTCGGACGACCATACTCGCCCACATACGTGATCGTCGCCAACCTAATGGAAAGCCGCAGCGCGATGGCTGACTCGGCTCTGCACTGGGTAACATGATGCTGGCGGCTCCCCGCCATGATGTAATCAACATCATCAGCTAAGAAATGGCACGGGGTTGTCCCCGCGTGCCATTCCCATTCAGTTTGATCCCAGCCGGAGGGCTTCGGAGTGGCTATCAAGGCATTTGCCCACTTCACAGAAAATTGACTCGCTCGCTCGATGGCTCAACTTCTTGATCCCTGGATGGAACAAATTTGCAGGCACTGGATCCGTCCCGGCGTCCCGTTCCGGAGCGCGAAGAGAGCGACAGCCCACAGACCAAAGCTTGGCCTGTGGGCTGTATCTTTGCGGTAATCTCCGGCCGAACGAGCAGACGGGTGGCTACGAGAGGCCGTTCTGTCTGTACCTCGTAGCGGCTCGGCATGCCGAGCCGATCCCGGCACTACAGCATGCTGTGGTGCTACGATCCCAGGGAAAAGGGACTTTCTAAACGCTCTCGCATGCTGCGGGGTCTACGAGAGGGAGTAGGCGACTTCTGATCACTCTCCGCTACGCCAGGTGATATTTGAACCAAGCCAGTATCCGCTTGTAGCGATCCTCCTTGTGGCGCGGTTGGCTGACGGCGTGGAACTCATTGGGGTAGCGCACCATCACGGCCGGTTTGCCCTGGCGACGCAGGGCGGTGAAGAACTGCTCCGTCTGTTCCACCGGGCAGCGCAGGTCGCTCTCACCGTGCATGAACAGCACCGGCGTCTGCACTTGGTGCGCGGAGTTGATCGCCGAGCGCTCCAGCAGCTTCTGCGCATCCTCCCAGGGAGTACCGCCAAACTGATGCTCTCCGAAGAAGTAGCCGATGTCGCTGTTGCCGTAAAAACTGTGGCGGTTGCCGACGATGGCCCCAGGCAGCGCCGCCTTGAAGCGGTTCGTCTGGGTGATGGTCCAACTGCTCATGAATCCGCCATAGCTCCACCCCATGATTCCGAGGCGCTCAGCATCAGCCACTCCGGTAGCAATCAGGTGATCGATTCCGAGCATCAGGTCGCGGTAGTCGGCCCCACCCCAGTCGCCGACCACGGCATAGGCGAAGTCCTGCCCGTAGCTCTGGCTGCCGCGCGGGTTGGCGTAGAACACGGCAATGCCGTTCGAGGCCTGAATCTGCGCTTGGAACGCGAAGCATGAGCCATAGACGCCATGCGGGCCGCCGTGAATGAGCAACACGGTAGGCAAAGGAGTCTGCCCGTCCCAGTCTGGCGGAGTGAGCAGCCAGCCGTCGATATCCCAGCCCTGATCCCCAACATAGGTTAGGCGCTGGCAGGGCGCCACCAGGCACTCTTCATAGATGACCGAGTTGAAGTCGGTCAACTGCCGCTCCTCGCTGCCCTGCACCAGATAGAGATCATCAGAGCGGGTGGGGCTGCCGATCTGCACGGCAAGTTTGCCGTCGGTGCTTAGATCAAAGGCGCTGACTGTGCGCATCGCGTCATGCCAGACGGTGCGGATCTCGCCCGACTGCAGGCACACCTCGCCGATGCAGGTGGCGCCCTCATTGCCATAGAGGAAGACAATGCAGCCGTCATTCTTCCAGTACAGCGTCTGGTTGCTCGAGGCGAAGCGCACGTCCGAACTGGGCACATTGCCCACGGGCCGATCTAGTCCGCCGGTCAATTTGCGGGCTAATGCCGACTGCTGACCGATCTGGTTAGGCACAAGCCAGAGATCGGTAGAAGTGGAACCGCCAAAGCGCTTGTCGTCGCCGGCGAAAGCAAGCCACTTGCCATCAGGTGAGCATCTGAGCGAGGAGATGAAGCCGGTCCAGTCGAGCACCTGCACCAGCTCGCCGTTGACGAGGTTTACCTTCCACAGATCCTGCTTCAACTGCCAGTCGGACTCTTGCGAACGGGCAGCTGTGAAGAGCAGTTCCTTGCCGTCGGCTGACCAGACCGGATTGAGGTGATCGAAATCCCCGTCTGTCAGTTGGCGAGAAGTTGCCTGCCCACCCGGTTCTGTCGGCAAATCGACCACGAAGATCTGACTGCGCAGGTCGCCGAAGTAGCCGATTCCGTCCATTTTGTGGCGCAGGCGGGTGATCACCTTCACATCGCTGACCGGGTCGCCTTTATCCTTCTTGCCGGAAAGGGCTTTGTCAGCCTGCGCCTTAGCGCGGTCAAAGTCGTCCGCCGGCGCGCCAGGATAGGGAGCCCAAGTGTGCTCATGCGGGAAGCTGCGCCCACTGAAGGCAATCTGCGTCCCGTCTGGCGACCAGACCGGGGCAGAGTTGACGGCCACATCAGTCTTGATCTCCCAAGCTTCGCCGCCCCGACGATCCAGCACCCAGAGCTTGCTCTGCTCGCTGCGACCGGAGATGAAGGCGATTCGCTGTCCGTCCGGGGACCAACGCGGCTGACGATCGTTCAGCTTACCGTGGGTCAAGGGACGCAGATTATTGCCATCGGCATCCATCAACCAGAGCGTGGAGTACAGCTTGTTGTCTCCCAGGTCAGACACCTGGCGCACAAACACTATTTCCCGAGCGTCGGGTGAGAACTGCGGTTCGCCGGTGAGCACGAAGCGACTGAGGTCTGTGGCTACAAAGGGCCGTTTGCTCAAGTATCTCGCCTCCCTAAAGAATTCGGGTTGTAGCTAAGTTCGTCCCCAACTGCCTGTTGTCCTTTCAGACTGAGGGTCAACCCATGGAAAACCTGAGGCCTACAACCTACCTTGCGGTACAAGGGACGACTTCCGCCGGGACGTTCACCCACAGCGAGAATAGCTCGATCTCCAGTTCTCCACCAAAACCTCTGTCCACCGGCTGCAGCACGCACTCGCGCAGTCTATGGCCGTTCTCTCCCCTTACGTTTTGGTCCGAGGCACTCCCAAAGATGATGCCGCTGTTGCTGCGCACCGGTTCCTGTTGCAGATAACCGCGCAGCATGAAGCGGAGTTGCACGTCATCCGGCGTTTCATACTTGATTGCGGCCAACACCTTGTCCGGGGGACAGACATTCTGCAGAGCCCGCATCAACTGCCGCCGCGCTCGTTTGGGCATTGCAGCAGTACTGGGCTGCGAGTTCGCGAACACATCTTGATAGATATCGTGAGCATAAACTTCATCCACGAAGAAGTAGCGTTCTTCTCCCGACAGCGGGTACGGATATGCAATTCTGACCCCAGGCTCCCTTTTGCCGAACGGCACCCGGAAAGGTAACTGCACAGCAATCTCGCGGGCGGTGCGCGCAACGTGCAGCACGGCTTGCGAGTCCGCAGCCACGCTCAGTTCCGGGGTGTCCTCCCCCTCTAGTAGCTCAAACTGTGCGATCACGATACTCTCCAGGTCCAGGTCATCCCACTCGGCTGGCAGCAGGTCGCGCTCGGCAAAGTGCTGTAGCTGCATCAGACCCTCGCTGTTCATCTCATTCAACCGGTGGCTGCGGGATGAGCCAAAACTCACCCGCTGCCCCTGGATTTCCATCCCGGTGAGCTGAAAATCCACACTACCCGCGCCGGCCGCGATATGACGCAACAGCTCCTCGCGGTTCGTGCTGGGCTGTTCCCAATTTGCAGCTGCGGTTTCCCGCCGCACATCCTCTCGGTAAGCAATCCAAAGGCTATTTCGCTTGGCGCCCACGGTGAAGCTGAGCACCTGCACCTCGAGCCCTCGAATATTGGCGCGCTGGTTGATCACATATTCCAACCTGGGAAGCAGCATTTGTCCCCTCAAATCTCTGAGTAGCATTGGTCCCCGCCCTTCCACAATGATTGCCAATATTCTACCACAACATGGAACGGGGGGACTGTCCCCCCGTTCCATTGCACCACGCCGACTCCGGCCATCAGAGGGGGTGAGCAGGGAGGCAAGCTCCACCCCCTGGGTGAGGATGTCCCGCAGGGCATGGGCTGCTGCGCAGCATGCCGCAATACCTACTACTTCTCTAGTTTCACCGTCTTGCTGGCGCTATCCCAATGCACCATGATTCCCAGTGTTTCCGAGAGATAGCGAAGCGGTACCAGCGTGCGTCCGTGCTGAACTTGCGCTGGCACATCCAGTCCGGCGGCGAAGTCTGTTTTCCCGATCCAGAGCTCAGTTCGCTGACTGGCCCATTGCACAATCACTGTTCTAGTCTCCTGCACCCAGGCCACATCTGCACCCATCATCTCCGAGATGAAGCGCAGGGGGACCAAAGTGCGCCCGGTGACGATCTGCGGCGCCACATCCACCACCCGAGTATCGCCGTTGACCACAACCAGATTGCTGCCCGCTGTCAGGCTGAGCACCAATTTCTCCTGCTGCTCAAGCATCACCGTGTAGAGGCTGAAGCGATCGGTATAGAAGGTGAACGTCCTGGTGATGGGGTCGTATTCGCCCCCGAGGGCTACCGGAACCAGGTTACCGGTTCCATCCATCTGCAGACGCACACCGGTAAGCTGCGCAACCTCCGCCGCCGTCAGCTCCAGATCGGACAGATCGATAGTCACGGCCACCGGCTCGCCAAACTGCTCCACCGGCTGCTCGGTGCCGTTGCCGGAGTGCACCAGCACCGACAAGTCAAAGATCTTGCCGCCAATCTCGAAGAGGCCGGTGCTGCCTTCGAGCCTTGCTTCCGCCAGACGCTGCGCCTGTTCTTCGCTACTCAATTGCCTGGCGGCAATCTCCACCGTGGACCCGCCCTCCACTCCTGCCAGCCAACTGGGCGGGAACTCGAGGGCTGCGCCATCACCTATCAAAGAGAAGGATCTGCCTGCCTCAGAGAATGCATTCAGCACCCCGGAGCTGAAGCTGGCTTGATCGCCGATCAGGATCAACCGCAAATCCTGATTCTGCCTTAGAGCCTCTTCCGCTCGTCGGTCATCGGAGGTTCTGACGTAATCGCTGATCATAGTCTTCGACTGCCCGGCCGGTTCCCAGTCTTCTGCCGGCAGTCGCCCCAGAACCGTCACCAAGAATGAACAGGAGACATGCAGCCCTGCCTGGTCATCGGCGCGCAGGGTGATCAAATGACTGCCTATGTCCTCCGAAACGGCTGTATATCTCCAAGCGTTGCCGACCAGTTGGCCGATCTCACCGTCTGCGGTGAGTGCCAGAGGCAGCCCCTCTGGGTCGGTGAACACCCCGCCCAAGTCGAGCACCAGGGTCTCTCCCGAGCGCACCGTCTGATCGGCAATCGCCTGCGCCACCCGCGGGGGCAGGCCGTCCGCCGGCGGAGCGTTCGGGTCGTTGATCTCAAGAATCAGTGTGTCATAGAACGCGTAGTCTGCCGAGACGCGGAAAGCTGCGCTGAGCACGGCCTGGCCGCCGCGCAGCGCCTGCCACTCACCCTTTTCCCGGGACTGCAGCAGACTTTCTCCTGCCAGTACTTCAAATTCCGTCAACTGAGTCGGAATCAAGTAGCTGTTGTTCTGCGCGTCATAACCACGCAGCTGGAAGCTCTGCGACTGTCCGATGGCGATACTGAGCGCACCGTCGTTTCCGGAGGGCTGCAACTGCACCTTCTGGAACTCAACCGCGCGCATCACCTGCTGATGAGCAGTCGTGCTGTTGCCCACTCTGTCAGTGGCTTCCAGCAAGTACTCCGCCCGCAGCGTCTCCGCCAAGCTCCTGGTCACCGCGAACGAACCATCATTGGCCAACGCCACGGGCTGCGCATCTATGGTCACGGTGGCACCCGGCTCGGTCCGACCGCGCAGCTTCACCTGCCCGCCCTCAACTTCCGGTTGCTCCATCTGCAAAGCAGGCGCGACATTGTCAACGTTGACGCGCAGGTGCAGTTGGGCGGTATCACCTGCGGCATTGACTGCCAAAATGCTGATCCGCTGCTCGCCACTAGTGAGGTTCAAGTCATCTGTCCACGTCCCGGCTGCCACATTGCTGTCACTTACCAACTCGCTGCCAAACCTCGTAACCACCAGCGAAGCCAGCGGCTGATCGCTCTGCAACTGCAGTCGCACTTGCTCGGTGGACGAGAGGTACAGCGTGCCAGTGGCATCTGCCTCCGTCAGCAACTGTTCGCCACTGCTATCCCGCAGCACAGCCTGCAACACAGGCGGGTGAGGTTCGGGGAGATAGACTCCGGTGGAAACGGCGGCCTCGCTGTAGTGGGATATGCTGGCCGGTGCGTTCTCGTCATCTTCCGCCTGCTGATTTTGCACGCCGCGATAGGCCGTCACTGCCACCTTGTAGGTTCTCCCAGGAATCAGACCGGCCGGGTCGGCCATCGCGCCGGAGTTCGGGCTGTCTTCTGCCGGCACCGCGCGGAAAGTGCCGCCGAGGATAATTTCGGTCTCGTCGGCTGACGTCTCCACTGCACCCACTTGGTCCAATGGCAAGCCGTTCTGATCAAGCAGTTCAACATAGTAGCCGTCGGTCCCGGGCTGTTCGTCCCACAGAACCCGCAGATAACCATCGCCTATCGTGCTCACCTGTAGTCCCCGCGGCGTCTGCGGCTGGAAGCGGTCGGTCACGGTGAGCGGCCAAGCAGCCACATCACTGGAGTAGTTGATCGTCTCGCCAAACTGATCGCTGCCTGAGAGTACAGCGCGCAAATAGTAGTCGCCACTGGCCAGGTGATCAGACAGCCGCCCAAAGTATTGACCAGCGGCGGCCGGAATGCCCTCGGCAATCACCGTGCCGGCGTCAGTCAACTGACCGTTATCGTCCTTTTCCGCTCCGCAAAGCAGCAAGGTGACGTTCTCCCCGCCCTGCAGATGGCTGGTTTGCCATGATGCATGGTAAGCGTGGCCGGACGCATCTTCCGGGGTAACACTGACATCGCTGATCTTGCGCCCACTCTGAGCATTGATCAGGGCCACGCTGGTGGTCGACATCCTGGTGTGTACCTGCCACGCACCGTGTTGTGGGGAAGGCACTCCTATGGTGATGATCCGCTCAGTCATTCCGGTACTGCTCTCTTCCGCCGTCAACGTCTGAAACAGGCAATTGGCTGTGGCGTTGTCACTGTCATCAGTGAATGAATCCAGTTGCAGCGGATAAGGGCCGCCATCTGGACGGGACACGGTGATGTCGTCAACGCTCAGACTCTCGTACCCAGGGACATCACCCACAAAGCGCAGCACGATCACCCCGTTATCCAGATCGTTCAACTGCACGGTGTGCAGGGTGAAGTTTGCATTGGACTGAACCAACGACTCCGGCGAAGCCAACACGGACATGCTCGTTGCCTGCATCCCGCTGGGCAGCTGACTGCTGGACAGCTCGGGACCGGTAATCCCATCCTCCCCCAAGGGAATGGCATTGTTCTCGGATGTACCCAGCACTTGCCAATTGCGACCAATCATCACTTGCCCTTGTCCCTCTGCTGTATCAGGAACGCCGGCATCAACTGCCAGCAAAGCCAGCCCCGCTACCGGGGGGTCACTGGCCCCCGGAGCCTGCCCGCCCAGCCAGGTTGGCTTGTCGGCGCCGACAGTGATGCCTTCGCTGCCCCAGTTGTATTCCACCCAGACGGGCACGGTGGCAACCACCATGTCGCCGTAAAGGTGGGAACTGCTGACCTGAATCGTCATGCCGCTCAACTCCGCGCCTCCGACCAGTGGCACGAAGGTCGGGATCTTCATGTAGCTTGACACCGTGCCGCCTACCCACACGGGGCCGAACAAACCGTGATTTGCCCCGGGAGTATGGCGGAAGGTGATACTGCCGCTGCCTGTGAGGAACCCGGAAAGCAAATTCAGGCTCACCGTGGTCTTGGCTGTGAATGCTCCGGTATTGTCGTCGTAGAGCAAATGGCCGGAAATCTCGTCAAAGACAGAGATATGAAAAGCGGACATTCCCGCTGTGTAGCTAATTTCCCGCAGCGAAATGACGAACTTGGCGTCGCTGAGCGAGACGACTTTGGCGATGCTGCCACTGCCCTCAATCCAAAGCTTGAGGGGAGGTACTGCGTTGTAGCGACCTGCCACCGTATCAGCCAGGCCGGAAAACCCACCACCCCCACCGTTGATGAAGATCAATGGTTTGGGAAGCACCAGTGGAATGCCGACAGAACTGGAGGCCTTGAACGAAATCTCGTCCGGGAGGAGCAGATCATTGACCAGTTTCAAATGGATCTTCCCGTCAAAGTTGATCACATGAAACTTGATGGCCGCATCGATCTCATAGACCCCGGCGATGGTGTCGATCAAGACGCGAGCCCCTGCTCCAAAATCCAGGCCTTGGATAGGCAACACCTTGTTCAACAAACCAATCTCGCCCTCGGCCTTCAGGCCCTGCAATTGAACGACACCGTCTTTCACCAGGTACTCCGCCCGGCGCACCTCTACCCCGGCATTGATCAGATTGAGCAGGGTGGTCTCGTCGCCGCTCTGCTGTCTTTCGCGCATCACAGCATCCAGGAGCAACAACAGCTTGCCAGTGAAGTTGACCTTGTCAGAACCAATTTCCGCACCGGTAACCACCACCGGAAATGCGCTGATCAAAGTCAGTTCGGAACTGAGCATGTCCATGTCTCCCCAGGTGATTGCCACCGGAAGCTGATCCTGATTCGGCTGCAGGCTATAGGTCTTGCCGGCCAAGAGGTTGACCTCGAACTTGCCGGAGTAGAAGGGGAAACTGGGGATGGACAGAGTGCCGGAACCTTCCAGGTAGACGCCGCCGCCACTGGCAAAGGCGATCATCCGCTGTGATTCTTTCCCGAAGTATGCCGCCAACTCACTGTCCAGTTCATACTGCACCTTGGAGTTGATCACCGCTCCTGGCTCCACCTCATAGTAGGTACCGGAATACCCGCCGGGCAGACTGCCGTGCTTGGAGCTTATTTTGCCGCGTATCTCCAGCAGCGAAGTCATGCCCTGCTGCTTCAGCTCGCCCAACTCCGTCTCGTCTTTCACGCCTTGCAGGCTGTATCGGCTGTCCCCATCCTGGCGGACGACCAGCAAGCCGTAGGACTGAGTGCGGTACTCGTTTTGATTAGTGAAGACAATCGTTTGTCTGAACTTGCCTCGCTCCAAAGCATCCAATTCCAGCGTATAAGCTTCCATGCTGGGTGAGAGCGCCTCGCCCCAAAGAGGTCCATCCTGCAGGGACACAACAATGCTGTTGTCGCCAGCCACCTGCACATGCGTCTCATCGCGAGGAACCGTCCGCACATCGCTCGGGTCCGACTGCCGGATCAGCTTCAGCGTCCAATCAGTCTCCGGCAGCATCAGGATGTTGAAGCCGCTGCCGCGCAGCGTCACCCGACGCCCCGATTCGCGCATGAACACTCGATCCGGCGTGACGCCGGTAACCTGCAACGGCGGGGGATTGCCTGCCAGCGGCGGCACCAGCAGCATGCCGCTCACCGTCTGGCCTGCTTTTCCGGCAATGCTGATCGCAGCCCGATAGCGAGCCACCCTGGGCAGATAAGTGCCGATGGCCTCCACCCGCCAGGTGAACGTCCTGATTTGCCCAGGCATGATGAAGTCGATATCCTTGGTCAACGACTCCCCCTGCGCCGATTTCAGTACACCCCGGGCTGCGCCAAGATCTAATGTCGCCTGCACTGCGGGCAGAGGAGCACTCATGCCGTTGGCTATTTCCAGGCTGACCGTGAAGAAGCCATCAGTATACCCCGTCTGAGCCTCATTCAGATGAAGCTGTTTGGGTGCAAACAGCTGCAAAGCGTAATCCGCCTCGGCGCTCTGCGCTCTGACGTTGCCCAGGCCATACAACGTCTGATATGTGCGGGTCTCACCAGCGCCAAGCACGGCGGGATCCCAATAGAGTGCCACTGCTGAGTCGGCAGTGCCATGCCGGTTGGTGACCTCCGTGAAATTTACATTTCCGTCCGGCTGATAGTCCCACTTGCTCTGGGAGATGCCCGCATAGTGGGCAACAATCATCCTGTCCGACTCAACAGCGCCAGTTGGGGTTTGGCCAATGGCTGTCACCCGGGTCACTTGGGAACTGTCCACCACCCGCCACAAAGAGGGAGAGGGAGCAAACTCCGCCTCGTTGGTGACAAAAGCCCCTTGCCCCAACAAGGCGAGTGGGGCGGAATCGCTCTCCCCCAACATGGTGTCGAGCAGGATACGGCTACCCAATTGCACTACCTCGGCACTACTGTTGTTCACCCGATAGCTGACCAGCAGGTTGCCCAGCTCGTCGCTGTCCTCTGCATCAAACAGGCTCAGCGTCTGGATGACCTCAACCCCCTGCACCTGCCAGCGGGAGACGATACTATTGCCGTCGACGACAGGGGCCTGCAGCAGCCGGCCGGCACTGCCGTTCAGCCCATAGGCGTTGCCATAGACATAATCTTGAGCATTGACTCGAAAGCTGGTAAACGAATCAGACAGCAGCGGTTTACCGTCGTCTTCCAAACGCCAGGGAAGGCCCCCGACAGAGTCCAACCGAAAGCGCCCATTGACGGAATTGACGGATAGCTTCACGTAGCCGCGAGAATCGGCTATGCACAGATAATCCGGACCTTCTGCCAGCGTGACGGCACAGGGCAGGAGCTCCCCGAGCACCAGAACCAGGAGCAACAGCAGGGCAACCTGCCGGTAATGGCGGGCATTCATTCCCAACACCTTCATCCCCCCGACTTCATGCGCCTTCATCGGTAATCCACGTAGACCTGCAGATGGAGTGTCTGCTGGTCTTCATCCTGTACATAAAGGGTGTACCACCCGCCATACCTGAGCGGCACAATCACCTTGCTGCCGATCGCAATGCCGACTCTATTGCCGAACGCATCAGTCCCGTTGTTGCTGATGTACTTGAACACTCCGTCCGGCCGCTTGCCCTCGGCCCAGCGCACCACACACTGGCCGTGCGCTCCGAAGCAATCCACCAGCAGGACGTTGCCAGTGACCGACAGCTCTCCCGCCAGTCCCGCTGCTTGCCCATTGACAAACACAGCCAATCGCTGGTCCCCCATCACGCGCACTTCGCGCTGTCTGAGCCCGCTGTTGCCGGCAGTGTCACGAACCCTGTAGGTGACGGTATAACTGCCTGGGGTGTTCACGTCGACTGGATTCTCCACTACCTCGATCCGCGAGGAAATGTCGCCCTCGTATTGATCATTTGCCCTCACGTCTTCCAGCGGGTCGAAGACGTCCCCTTGCTTGATCAGCCTCTGTTCCGACCCGCTGAACCGCAGATCGGGGGCCTGCCTATCGATTAGCGTCACCTCCACCGTCTTGGTGAAGAGGCGACCATCTGCATCACGGTAGCGCAGAGTATAGCTCCCATTCTCGCTGGCTGTGAATGCCTCTGTCGGCTGGCTGTCTACGCCGAGCAGGGTGATCGGTTCACTGGAGTAAAGCTGAATCTTCACGTCACCCGCGGTCGGCTGGCTGGGTGTGAGCTTCACGCTGACCTCCGGCGCGCCTCTGTGCGCCAACCCGGGCGTTGCCCGCACCGTGGAGGAGTTGCCCGCCCGATCTTCAATGTAGACATCTATGTTCTGGGCTGACCCGAACTTGTAAGTCTTGTGCGTAGAGTAGGTATAGCGCCCACTCGGGTCACCCCCGATGGAATACGGTTCATTCAGCACGATGAAGGGCTCATCACCCGTGAGCATTACCACAACCGGGTCTCCCCAATTCTCTGGCGCTTGGTAGTTCACCTGGACTTGCGGCGGGGTGCGATCGATGTTCATGACCTCTGCCGTGACAGTGGTTTCGTTGCCGGCATAGTCCTGCACCCTGAACTGGAAGCTGCCGTTCTCCTTGAAAAGATGGCTTGTCTCTCCCCAGTAACCAGAGTCCATAATCACCCAAAACGGCTCATCGGCGTACACTTCTGCCAGGACATTGGAACGCGTCGGCACGCTTTGTTCAGTAGAATAGCGAACATAAACGTTCGGCCGTGTCCTGTCAATCCAATTGACCGTCGCCGTGACCTCCTGTGCGTTACCCCAAGCGTCGCAGTAATGGAAAACGTGTGAACCGTTTTCCTCAAAGATGTGCGTCCATTCATCAGCGGACAGCGGATAGCCGTACTCATCCCACTGCCGCAGGGTTACTTGCACACCCACTCTAGTGGGGGTAAGCGTGCTATATTGCAGCACCGGCGCCGTGTACTGCTGCTCGGAAGCGACAGGGTTATAGGTGAAGACCTTGTTCGTAGTCCAGAGGAGCTCCCGGTACAGATAACCCAGCGGCTCTCCCAATTCCTCCCGGCCATAGTCGTAAACGAAGCAGCGCGCCTCATTGCCAAAGGCATCGCGGAAACGCAGGGAGACCCGATGCTCTCCAGGGGACAAGTCTGCGGGCAGGGGTATGGTCATGGCTGCACCAACCGGCTGCCAGGCACTCCAAGCTGCATCCGGCCGCACGTAGTAATGGGGCATAGGTTCCCCGTCATCCCCAAACCAGAGTTCCTCCAACACTGCTCCGTTGTCAAAGATGTAGCAGTACTCCACCCCAGACTCGCGGTGAGTGTCCACCGTGAGCTTCAGGTGCCGGCTTGACCCAACCTGAGTATTGGCCGTCACTGCGACGTCAGGCGGATTGATGTCCAGGTAAAATGGATTGCTGTACGCCTGTGTCACGTTCCCAACCGCATCCTTGACGTCTAACAACAGATAGAACGGCGGCTGGGGACGATCAGTGTAGATATGACGAAACTCGGCGCCATCATACGGATACGGATACGGAAGCGTCAGCCGCCACTTGACGAGCGAGTCGCTGCGCTCCAGTTCCGTCAGATCCATCTGCTGGAACGGATAGACTTCACTGTCATCCTCCCAAATGTTGGTGGTGTCCAGGGCGAGATAGAAGTCCATGTCGTCGAACGAAGGGAGAGGCGAGTCATCGCGCACCTCGATGATCACCTCAACGGAATCGACTGGCCCTGAGCCGTTCGGCGTGATCGTCACCACTGGAGGACTGTTGTCGATGCTGACACCGATCGGTTCACCGTCGCCAATGAACTGGCCGTAGCTGGCTATATGCGGATTACCGATCTGATCATAGGCCAGCACATAGAAGTAGTAGTCACCAGAGGGCAACTCCGCCGGTGCCTGCAGGGTCTGATCGAGGGTTGTGGCGCTGTTCAATCCATTGTAGAACTGCCGCCACCGACCGTCAGCCGCATCAGGTCTCCAATCCTTACCGACTCCTGCCTGTGAGGCGGGCAGCCACATCTGAAAGCACTGACCCAAGACGTCATTCACCGGCACACCCATGCCGGCACTGAAGAAGCAGACCACTCGCATGCGGGCGTTGCCCGCAGGCGAAATGGCGGCGCTGAACTGTTCGCTGACTGGCACGCCTTGTGTGGCCACGATTGCATACGGCGGAGAGCACATTCCACGGGTGTTGCCGGCAACGTCAGTAGCCGACACCTGTAGACGATAGGATCCTTGGTTGATTGGCGCCATCACCCAGGCTCGGCCTGCATTCACACTGATGGCCTGCGGCGAGTCGAGCGCTGTGTCGCCGGCAAACCATTGATAGGTAACTTGCTGCAATCCGCTGTGTTCATCGCTGACTTCCACCGGGATCAAATAGCGCGCACTATAGGGCTTGCTGCTGTCCAATGGGAATGAGATGCTTGGAGCTCTGCAGTCGAGCCAGAACGGACCGGCAGCCCAAACAGACTCCCCCTGGGAATCCAGAAAAGCCATGGTGTGATTGTAATGACTACTACTGCGATGATAGGTCGCTGAGTAGTACAAGTAGTAGACCCCCGCCGCCTCAACATCAGTTGGAGCGCTCACTGTCCCCCCGTTCGACACCCAGGCGCTGGCCTCGCGATTGGCCGGCGAGCCAAAGTACGCTCTGCCAACCGCAATGTCCGGGCTTTGGCTCCAGTGGTAGAGCATGCCAATGTCGGTGCTGGCCCAGCCGATCGTCAGATAGTTCAACCGGGGGGCCTGGTCACTGAGGTCCTTCAGGTAACTGCCCGTATGCGTGGTTGGATAAGCGACCGCATACGGGATGCGAATCTCCTCCCCTTCCGGCGCGACAATTCTGAGCTGCGTCTGATCCGCCAGGTTGGCGCCCACTGGAAGCGCGGGCGATAGTCTGTTGCCAGCCTGGTCATAGCGATCACCGACGATCAGCTCTTGTACATTCAGCACGTCGATACTCTGATTGGCATTTGGCAGATAATAGCACACCACTCTCGTGTCCTCGTCAGGCTGCAACTGCAAGTTGGTGACCCATTCGGGCCGAGACCCATGCAGGACGCTGCTGGTCTCGCCTCCGTTGTTGAACTTGAGCTGAGTCTGCTGACCACCGAGCGAGACAGCTTCGCTGAACTCGACGACAAAGTAGAGCTCGCCAGTATAAGTCCCCGTCGAATGGCCGGTCCAAATGCGAGTGACCCGGGGCGGAGTATTGTCAATGGCCAGCCACGGAGTCTCTCCCAACTGCTGATTCGCCCAGCTGTCGACGGCATAGAGAATCGGGTAATTGCCGCTCGGCCCTATGCGGGCGACATTGCCGGAACTGTCGGTATAGCGGTAGACGCCGTCATCAATCACGCAACTCTCCCAGCCTGTCGCCCGAAACGACGGGCTGCCCATGCTCACCCGTTGGTTGATCGGCAGTTCTTCCGGCGACGGAACCAAATAGCCGAAAGTGAGCGTGTCCGTGCCACTGCCCCCTCGGTAAGTCATGCTCCCGTCCTTGATGATATCTCCGTAGTCAAAGTGAATCACACCGCTGGTGTAGTGGACCGGCTTGCTGAATTGCAGCAGGTAGTAGATCCAATCGCCGGCGGCGGCGTAGGACGATGCCGCATCGTTCACTCGCACTCGAATGCGCAACAGCTCGGGTGCCGGTTCAAAGCCCATAGCCTGTGGGGTCATCGCTTGTGGCGGCAGTTCGTCAGCGACCTGCCCTGTCTCCACGGTGGCGGCTCCCTCGGGCAGGATAATCTGCTCCTCTTGTGTCGGCGAGGCAGCCGGATCCCCCTCTGCCATTCCCGACATTGGCACGAAGGACAGGACCAGGCAAGCCAACAACAGCCAAGCGAGACATTTCCTACGCATTGACATCCTCCTCCACAGCAACTCCAAGAGTTGCGATCTCAATAAAGCGACTCTTGCTAGTCAAGAATCGGCTTGTGCCACTGGTTTCCCAAAAAACAGTAGCCAAAATCAAGGGTATCCTGCATTGATATATGCAGGTAACTAGCCAGTCTAGTTATTCCATACACAAGTAAGATTACCACGCACGCGGCAAGAAACGGCAAGAACTGCGTAAACAGCCCAATTGTTGACGCGAAGCGGACGATCCTGAGCGCGAGATAACCTTGACGCCATTTTGGGACTTTATTTCCAGTGCGAAATTTCGCATAATTAAACTACTGGGCCTCAGGTCAACCTGGATAGCGCAAAGCCTGTGACCCCGTAAAACCAGTTGGACTGAGACGTGACGCCGCATGGTAGTCTCTCGGTCGACAGATTACCAGACACTTGGCCATAGCTGATAGAGAGATATAGTAACTGGAGGGCATCATGAGAAGAGCTATCTTCAGTAGGATCGTAGCGGTCGCCTGCCTGATGCTGATCGTGCTGACTGTCTACAGTCTCGTCTTCCGCGCCTCGAACAACAAAGACACCTTGAGCGCGCAAGAAGGACGGCTGGACTTGTCGACCCGTGACTTGTCTGCCGATGGCGCAGTCTATCTAGGCGGGGAGTGGGAGTTCTACTACCGCCAGTTCCTGGACCCACGGCTGCCAGTGTCAACCAGCGCAGATGGATACATTGATGTGCCGGAGTTGTGGAACAGCTTCCAGGTTAACGGCGAGGAGATCGGATCGGAAGGGTACGGAACCTACCGGCTGCGGGTGGCTTTGCCGGAGGTTGACAGTGTTCTGGGGCTGAAGATACCAAGCATGTCCAGTTGCTATCGGCTGTATGCCAATGGCACACTGATCAGCGCCAATGGCAGTCCGGGAGCCTCTGCTGAAACGGAGATTCCGCAGTGGAAGCCAGGGACTGCTTTCCTGGCGACTGGCTCCACCGATCTAGAGCTTATCGTCCACGTCTCCAACTTTCACCATGTCAAGGGTGGCATGTGGGGACAGATCATGCTGGGGGAGCAGGAAGAGATTATCAGATACCGGGACCTCAGCCTGTCCCGCAGCTATCTGCTGTTCGGCATGCTAGTCATCTCGGCCTTCTTCATGCTGTCGCTCAGCCTGGTCGAGCGAAACTTCACCTACTTCAGCCTTGGCCTCTTCTGTCTGTTCTCGGGGCTGAGGGAGATCACGGTGCGCGACGTGGCCATTTGGAACATCGCCGGGCAAGTCAGTTTTGATCAACTATCCAAACTGGAGTACCTGACCATGCCCTGTGCCGTGCTCTTCCTGACCCTGTTCATGCGCGATCTCTACCGACAGACATATAATCGCAGGGTTTGCGACGCGATTTGTCTTTCGTCTTCCCTGCTGATCATGCTGGCAATCCTGGCGCCGACTAGAGTGTTCAGTCTCTTCCTCGCTGCCTACATTGCCAATGCCCTGATTGCGCTGGCTTACGCTGCCTTCGCCGCCGCCAGAGCTTGCCTAAGGGGACAACCATCGGCAGAAATTGGGTTGGTGGGTGCGGTGATTCTGTTGTTGGCGACGATCAATGACACGCTCAACTTGGGTAAGATCACAAACAGCTACGGGGCGGCTCACAGCTATGCCATTGCCTTTTCCCTGTTCTTGCTCAGTCAGCTGTATATCGTGTTCAGCAATATCGCCGGCAACTATCAGCAAGCTACCCGAGCAGTGCAGTCGCAACTGCTGCTGCTGCAATCCCAAATCAAGCCGCACTTTCTTTATAACGTCTTGACCACAGTGCAGTACCTGATCGATGAGAGCCCTGAGAAAGCGAAGAGACTGTTGATTGAGCTGGTGGAGTACCTGAGAGGGAAGTTCAAGTATGGTTTTGACACTGACGTAGGGCTGATCCCCCTCTGGAAGGAACTGGACTTGGTTGAGTCCTATGTCTACATGTCCAATGCCCGCTTCGGAGATCGCATTGACCTGAGGCTGGAGGTAGAGGACGGCTGTCTGGAGCAGCTGATTCCCGCCTTCTTTGTCCAGCCATTGGTGGAGAACTCCGTCGTGCACGGCCTGGGAGAAGGCCAACTGGCGATCGATATCTCTGTGCGCAGAACCGACCATGAGATGATCGTCACGGTGCAAGACGACGGAGTAGGCATTGGCCGTATCGAGCTGCAATCGCTGTTCGCGGACCATGCCCGGGATAATCACACGGGAGAGGGAAACGGCATTGGGTTGCGCAACATTCGCCGCCGCATGCAACTATACTATCGACGGGATATAGCTGTCAGCAGCGAGAAGGGACAGGGGACGACGGTCACGTTGGCCATACCCCTGAAATTGGAATCTCCCGGGGAGGTGAAACAGCGTTGAGAGCTATGGTGATCGATGACGAGGTTGCAGCTCTTGAACTGTTTCGCAAAATGGCAACCGGCCATGCAGGCATTGAGTTACTCGGAGCCTTCAGCAACCCGATTGAGGGTCTGGGGCAGATTGATACCCTGAAACCCCAGGTTGTCTTTCTGGACATTCAGATGCCGGAGTTCAGCGGCATTTATCTCGCGGAGCAAATTGTGCGGCTGCACCCGCAAGTTGGGATTGTGTTCGTCACCTCGCACAACGAACACGCGCTGCGAGCTTTTGAGTTGAATGCGCTGGATTACTTGTTGAAGCCGTTCACAGAGGCTCGCTTCAACCAATGTGTCAACAAGTTGCTGCGTTTTGGGGCAGGTCCCCTGAGGCAGGAGAGAGCGCACAACCTCAGCAGTCAGTTTCGGGAGTCGGCCAAGCGACTGTTCGTCAACTCTGAAGATGAGACGGTGCTGCTCAGGCCAGAAGACATCTACTACTTTGAAGTCAGAGACAAGACGGTGCTGCTCAGGTGCGCCAACAATACCTATACCTCGACGGATTCTCTCAATTACTATGAGATGAAACTGCAGAACAGCGACTTCTTCCGCTGCCATCGCTCGTATCTGGTGAATCTCAGCAAGGTGCACCGTTTGATCAACTTCACCAGGAGATATGGCGAACTGGGCTTCGCCGACATCAAGGAGACAGTGCCGGTCAGCAAGCCCAATGTCCCCACCCTGAGGAAGCTGCTGGAGTTCTGAGCCGACTGTCGCATGCGTGCGACCCTACGAGCGACCATCGTAAAAGGCGCCATGCATGGCGCCCTCGACCATTGTTGACGTACATTCCGCAACACGCCCCTATCTCCTAAAAGAAGGGCAAGAGACCATGTACTGTGGCGACAGTACATGGTCTCTTGCAGATCTTGAGGGACAGTTACCCCTCCAGCTTGATGCGCCAGGTGCCTGCGGCGAGTAACACCGCGCCGACTCCAGCCATCCAGCAAAGCGGGGCAACCAGCGAAGCAAGCTCCACCCCCTGGGTGAGGATATCCCGCAGGGCATGGGCCGCCCAACTCTGGGGTGAGAGGTTGGCGATCAGCCTGAGAATGCCGGAGGGATTCTCGATCGGAAAGAAGACTCCGCCCAGCATGGTACCCACCATCACGACCCCGGTGGCAACTGCCTGCACTTGCGCCTGCGTCTTCAGCAGGCTAGCCAGGAACATGCCCAACCCGGTCATGGCGAAGATGTAGATTGTCAGCACGAAGGCAAGCTCGCCGTAGCCAGTGTTCCAGGGGGCTCCGAACAGGAACTTGCCGGAACAGAGCAAGATCAGCGCCTGCACCCAGGCCAGCACGAACAGCTTGATGAAGTAGCCGCCCATGATCGCGCTGTAGGAGACGGGGTTGATCAGAATACGCTGCCAGGTGCCTTTCTGCCGCTCCTCAATGATGGAGCTGGCTGAGGTGATCAAATTGAGCGCCACAAACATCACCAGCACTCCCAGGGAGGCCATCTCATAGACGCCTTCCACCTTCGGCAGAAAGCTCATCGCCCAAGTCATCATCAAGGGCATGGCCAGGGTGAAGACGATGTACATCGGATCTGCGAGCATCTGCCGAAAACCGACGCGGGCAATTGCCAGGGATTTTCTCATCACCGAGACCTCCTTTAATCTCTCAGGGCCCGGCCGGTGAGCTTAAGGAACAGGCTCTCCAGGCTGGGCTTACTGATCTTGATCTCTACGACCTGCAGCCGCTGCTGCACCAGGCTTTCAAATACCAAGGGCAACACCTGCTCGGCGCTCGCGGTCAGCACCCTGAGCAGATTCCCCTGCGCCGTTGCCTCGTGCACTCCCGGCAGACTTCTCACCCGCTCCAAGGACAAACCGTCACAGTCACTCAAGATAATCCCCAACTCCTGATACTGGCCTGCCTGCCTGAGCAAATCCGCGGTGCTACCCTCAGCCAGCATCTGGCCATGGTCCATGATCGCCACTCGATCGCAGAGATATTCCACTTCCTCCACGTAATGGCTGGTGTAGACGATGGTTGTGCCACCGGCCTTCAGCGCTTTCACTGTGTCCAGAATGTGCCGGCGGGACTGGGGATCGACGCCTACGGTTGGCTCATCCATGATCAGCACCTTGGGACTGTGAATCAGGCCAACGGCGATGTTCAGCCGCCGCTTCATGCCGCCCGAGTACTTGCCAGCCCGTTCCTTGGCCCGATCCTGCAGTCCAACCAAGGCCAGTGCCTTCTCGGTGGCTGCCGCCAGTTCAGGTCCAGCTAGGCCCTGCAGCTCGCCAAAGAAGTGCAGGTTGGCCAGACCAGAAAGCTGGGGATAGATGGCCGGTTCCTGCGGGACGACGCCCAGCAGGCCTTTCGCCTTGCTTGCATCGCGCTGCACATCCCACCCGCCAATGCGAACACTGCCGCCCTGTGGCCGGAGCAGGCCACTGATCAAGGCGAGAGTTGTGGACTTGCCGGCGCCGTTTGGTCCAAGCAGGCCGTAAACCTCTCCCTCGCCGACGGCGAAGCTCACCCCGTCCACCGCCTGGCGCGCTCCAAAAGACTTCTGTAGATCCTTTACCTCAATGGCTGACATTTTGGCCACCTCCACCTATTTGCTGCCGCTTAGTGGCAGTTGTTCTTCTCCACCGGGGACACTCATCCGTTGCCCCTGCAGCAACTTCAGCTTACCAGCCAAGAGGAGTTGGCGAATCGGCCATTGGACCGAAGTTTGCTCAGCAAAAAGGCTGAACCCACGGTTCAGCCTTTTTGGGGAAACTCTGCAGTGATGGTGGTGCCGAGCCCTGGTCGACTGACTACACCGTACACTCCACCGGCATCTTCTGTCCGCTGACGCATGTTGCGCAGCCCGTTGCCGCCTGAATCCGTCTGGCTGTCAAACCCCACGCCGTCATCACGAATGGTGAGGATCAGGCGCCCGCCAGTCAATAGTAGCTTGAGAGCGACGTGTCGCGCCGAGGCATGCCGCTCAACGTTGGCCAATGCCTCTTGCGCCAACCGGTAGATCGTCATCTCCAGTTCAGGAGACAAGCTTGCCGTAGTCTGAAGCGTCAGCTCGAGCGGAATCTGATTCCGCTGCGAGAACAGCTCGCCGGTGATGCGCAATGCCTCCGCCAGACCATGCTCAGCCAAGAGAGAAGGCCGCAGTTCCTCGATCATCGAACGCAGCTCATCCAGAGTGGAGTTGGCGGTGGCCTCCATGTGGCTCAGGATGGCCTGCACCCGCTCTGACGGCTCGGCCAGCTCGTTGCGCAGAGAGTGAATGGTGAACACCAGCGCGTGCAGCCCCTGCGACACCGAGTCGTGTAACTCGCGTCCCAGACGGTTGCGTTCCTCAGCGATAGCCAGCTTGCGCGAAGCTTCCTGCAACCGGCGGTTGTTGTCGGCCAAGGCCTCCAGAAAAGCCAGGCGTTCCTTCATCTTGTCCATCACAAACACGTAGATGCCATAGACGCTCCCGGCGCCGAGTCCGAGTACGATCCCGATCACCGCCTCCCGGTTGAAGACGGCGAATCCAGCAAGATTGAGCGCCACCAGGACGATGGCTGTGTTGACGACAGCAGCTGCCAAGAATGAGAACACGTACTTCAACCTGGTATCGATATCCTGACCGGATAGAGCAGCCGTGACCACCTTACCGATGACCACCCCTAGTCCACAAAGGAGAGCCGCAGCGAAGGGAATCACCCAGAGCATGGCGTGTGGCACGGGAAGGCCGCCATAGAAAGCAACAAACGAAAACAGCAGCCCGAAGGCAAAGCCGGCGGGGATGACCTGGCGCAGCTCTCTGCTCATAGCCGGCTCCTAGTGCACGCCGAGCCGGCTGGCTTGCAGCGCGGCCTGGGTGCGGGTCTTGACGTTCATCTTCTGCAGGATGTTGGCCACATGCGTCTTCACCGTCTTCTCGGTGACCACCAACTGCTCGGCAATCTCCCGATTCCCGAGACCGCGAGCCAAGAGTTTGAGCACGTCCAGCTCACGCTCGGTCAGCGACGCGATCTGTTCGTGGGCGGGCGAGCCCTCAACTGGGGCGGCGCTATGTCCAGCCGCCAGTGCCTGGGGCGTAACGCCGCGCCCCAAGTAGGTGCCGCCAAAGGCCACTGCTTGAATCGCTGCCGCCAACTCCCCCGGGGGGGCGTTCTTCAAGCAGTAGCCAGAAGCACCTGCGGCCAGTGCCTGCTGCACCTTTTCTCCGCTCCCGAAGCTGGTCAGAATGAGCACGCGCACTTCCGGGTCGCGCGCCAGCACTGCCCGCGTGGACGCAATGCCGTCCATTCCGGTCATCTGCAGGTCCATCAGCACCACGTCAACCCGGTTGCTGGCGACCATCTCCAGCGCTTGCTCTCCGCTTTGCGCAGCGCCGACCAGTTCAAAGCCGGCTACGCTGTCGAGATACAGCTTCACGCCTTCCCGGAAGAACGGATGATCATCGACGATCAGTATGCGAATCTTGCCTTCGTCCACTTGCCTCCACCCCTTTACAGACAGTATATCATCGCCAGTCGCCGCAGACAGCGGCAAGCGGAATCTCCCAATCCTGACTAGTCCAGTTGCCCCTTATAGCGGCTCGGCATGCCGAGCCAGTTCCGATCCCGCAGCATGCGAGAGCGTTCAAAAAGTCCGATCCTTGGGGTCGTAGCACCACAGCATGCTGTGGTGCCGGGATCGGCTCGGCATGCCGAGCCTCTACGGAACACAAATTGAACAGTCTCGCATGCTGCGGGGCTACATTAGGGTAAAAGGCGGCTTTCTGAATGCCATCACATGCCGCACCGATTCCCCCAGTTTGGGGCAGAATAGCGGCAGCGAAGGAGGTAAGGCAAGTGGCACAAGGATTGACAGTGGGACAGTATTTGGTGGAACAACTCTCGGCCTGGGGCGTCGAACGGGTCTACGGGGTGGTGGGCGACAGCCTCTTCTTTCTGCTCGATGCCATCGGCAAGAGCGATCGGCTGCAGTTCATCCCTACCCGGCACGAATCGGCAGCCGCGTTCATGGCCTCGGCCGAAGCAAAGCTGACTGGGCGGATGACGATGTGTGTGGCTACCAGTGGGCCAGGCATGCTCAACCTGTTGAACGGCCTAGCGGATGCCCACACCGACCGAGCGCCGGTACTGGCGGTCACGGGGCAGGTACCCACCGATCGTATTGGCACCGGCTACAAACAGTACATTGACCAACAGGTGATGGTACAGCCCCTGGCAGCCTACTCGGCGCTGCTGGTTACGCCCAAGGCGCTGCCAGAACTGCTGGAGAACGCCGTGTCGGCCGCCCAACTGAAAGGGCAAGTGGCGCATCTCTCCATTCCAAAGGATCTGTTTGGGCAGATGGTGGCAGCGGAAATCAAGCCGCCGCGGCGCTACCAAGGCGTGCTGCCGGAACCGACCGACGAACAACTGTCAGAGGCCGCCCAGTTGCTGGCCAAGGCCAGCCGCTCAGCTTTCCTGGTGGGGCTGGGGGCGAGGGGCTGTGGGGAGCAGTTGGTAGCGTTGGCGGAGCGGCTGTCCGCGCCGATCATCCTCAGCCTGCCGGCCAAGGGCATCGTTCCGGGGAGTCATCCCAACGTGTTGGGCGGGCTGGGTCAGGGCGCATCAGACCCGGCTATACGGGCATTGCAGGAAGCCGACCTCGTCGTTTCCATCGGTGAAACCTGGTGGCCGAAGCAATACACCCCGCGAGCCCCAGCAGTGCTGCAGATTGACGCCTGCGCCGAGAACGTCGCCGCCAGCCGCCCGGTGGAATATGCGCTGATCGGGCCAGTGGCGCGAGTGTTGCCTCGCCTGATCAAGAAGCTGCAAGCAAGCAACGGCGACAGAGCATGGCTGGACAGTCTGCTGCAGGCCAAAGAAACATGGGATAATCAGCTGGCGATGGAGGCAAAGGCTAGCGGCAGCCCTGTCCACCCGGCCAGCCTGATCAAGGCTGTGGAACAGGCGGCCGATCAGGACGCGATTATCTGCTTGGATGTGGGCGACCACGTCGTCTGGTTCAACCGCCAGTTCAGCGGGCAGAGACACTTCGTGCAGCTCTCCGGCACCTGGCGCAGTATGGGCTTCGGTCTACCGGCCGCCATCGCCAGCAAGCTGGCTGCACCCGAGCGACAGGTGATTCTGATCACCGGCGACGGTGGTCTGCAGATGGTGATGGGTGAGCTGCTGACAGCCGGTGCCCTCTCCACTGGCATCGTCACGGTGGTGGTCAATAACGGCGCACTGGCCATGGAACGGAACCGCATGATCGCCGCTGGCCTGCAGCCCGTCGGCACAAAACTGCACAACCCCAACTTTCGGGCAGTGGCCACCGCCTGCGGCTGGCATGGCCAGCAGGTGGACGATGCCAGCCAACTGTCCACTGCCCTGCAGACGGCCATACAGCAGGCGAGGCAGGGCACTCCCGCCCTGCTGGATGTGATCACGTCCGATTCGATGGCGCCTGGCACAAGTCCTTGGGAATGACAAACAGGCGGGTGGAACGCTGGGGCCTGTCCCCGCGTTCCATCCGCCTTTGCTGATCAATCCAAAATGCGTAATGAAATCTCCGCTAGAGCATACATTGTAGATATAACGTACACAATGTATACTCGAGGGAGGGAGAGGGGAGTTGCCAATGTCAGCAGCCTTGACGCGAAATGCCACCGACGTGAGAAAGAACTTCCGACAGTTCTTTGACCAGGTTCTGCATGAAAAACCGCAAGCCATTGTTCGGCATGGCGATGACATGGTGCTCGCGTTGTCGCTGAAACACCTCGAGGCCATGCTTGACTCAATCGATTTCACGATGGAAGTTGAACAGGAACCTGACGGTAGCGTGTCCGGCTCTGTGTTGGAATTGCCCGTCTGTGAAAATGCCTCGTCCACTGAAGAACTGGAACTGGCCTTGGCCAGGGGCTTGGTCGACTACGCCGATGTCTACCTTTCCGAGTTTGAGCGCTGTTTCCACTCGCCGAACCTGCGCAAGCAGTTCGCCCATGTGATGAAAGTGTACCTGCAGCCCACCGTTGAGGCTGTCGCCAGCCTGATCAATGGGCAGCCTTGCTGACCTCCGGCGTTTCGCGCGCAAACATGGAGTATTACTGCGGAACACGGATCACGAGTTCTATCTAATCACCCATCCACTGACCGGCGAAGAACTGATCTTGAAGGTCTCTCATGGGCAGGGCGAGATCCCACCTAACCTCTGGAAGCGAATCCTGCGACAGCAGCTGAAGCTCAGTCAGGAGGAGTTCAACCGCTACATTTAGGGGCTAAAAAGTAGGCGCACACTGCCGCTGGTGGTGTGCGCTTGCTACTTATGGCCGGAGGTGTCTAGGCAAGAACTAGAGGATCCACTTCAGAGTGCGTAGCACCTCATAGTAGTCATTGCTGGTGAACCGCACCGTGTTGTCGCCAGTCTTCTGCACGCCCGGGAAATGCGAGACTTTCTCCGCGTACGCGTGCTCTTTGAAGAGAATCTCCACCTCAAAGGACTCAGCCAGTTGGATTTTGGCTGCTCCGAGGTCCTGGCGGACGGCCGCTTCTGCTGCCTGTCGAATGCGCTTGACCACTGTGTCAGGCGAGTAGTTTCTGGTTAGATTGCCGCGCCCGCTCTTGGTGGGCACAGTCAACAAGCTGGGATGCAGTTGCTTCCCGTCACCACACAGCATTTCGTCGCCTGAGAGCAGCACAGTCGGCACCCCTTCCAACGCGCAAGCCCAGCTGTAGATGGTGAACTCGGAGGCATAGAGGCCGTTGATCTTGATCCAGAGCGGCCTGCCGGTCAGCGTGTGTGCCAGAGGGTTCCCGGGCCTGCCAGCCGCAGAATGGTAGCCGATGAACATGGCGCAATCAAAGCTGTTGTCCACTCCCTCCACCATCAGATAGGGATGGCCTGACCAGTTGCGCAGCAGAACCACATTTTCCGGCATCTGCGCCGGGTCGATGTTCAGGCCGGAACCATGCGCGTCTTTGACATAGATTTCGGTCGCTCCGCCCGCAAAAGCCCCTTCACAGGCAGCCAACACTTCTCGCGTCATCTGTTTGGCGTGTGGTGCGGCCATTGCCTCGGAAGAAGTGTGCGTTTCCTTCCAATCCGTAGTGGTAGTAATGCCTTCGATGTCTGCACTGATGAACACTCTCATCTCGGTTAACCCCCTTCTGGAAAACTGCTATAGAGCAGTTCCTCTCTCGCCCGCGCAAACCCTCTTTCCCGGCGGTAGAACAGTGGAGACTGAGGACGCAGACCATCAGTTGGCTCTTGCTTAATTGGTGGCATAGTATTGCGCCTGGGCATGCCACAACGCGTAGTACTTGCCGCCTTTGTCGGTCACCAGTTCATCGTGGCTGCCGCGCTGCACCAGTTCGCCCTGGTGGAACACGGCGATGTCGTCGCAGAAGCGGCAGGAGGAAAGGCGGTGCGAGATGTAGATGGCCGTCTTGCCGCCGACCAGGGTGTCGAAACGGGAATAGATCTCAAACTCGGCGATGGGGTCGAGCGCGGCTGTCGGTTCGTCCAGCACAACGAAGGGGGCGTCTTTGTACAGCGCGCGGGCCAGCGCGATCTTCTGCGCTTCGCCACCGGAGACCTCCACACCGCTCTCTTCAAAATCCTTATACAGGCTGGTTTCGGCGCCGTCTCGCATCTGCGCGTAGCGGTCGCCGAACCCAGCTGCCTCTAGGCATGCCTCGACGCGCTGCTGGTCGTATACTGTATCGGCGGCCACGTTTTGCCCCAGCGGCAGCGAGAACAGCTTGAAGTCCTGAAAGACTACGCTGAAGATGGACATATACTCATCGTAATCGTACTTTCGGATGTCGATGCCGTTCAGCGTGATCTCCCCCTCGGTGGGATCGTACAGGCGGCAGAGCAACTTGATCATGGTGGTCTTGCCAGAGCCGTTCATGCCCACTACCGCCAGCTTCTGCCCGATGTTCAGCCTGAGGTTGAGGTTCTTCAGGGCGAACTCCTGGCTACCTGGGTACTTAAATGATACATGGTGGAACTCAATCTCATGTTCGTTATCGTCGCGTTTCTCCACCGGCAGCGTGCCCTTATGCATGGGACTTTGCAGGTCAAGGAACTGGTAGAATAGCTGCAGCGCTTCGCCATTGGCGCGAAACTCGGCGATGGTGGTCATGAAGCCGGAGAAGCCTCCGATCAGGTGCTGGATGCTGCCCACATACTGCACGATGCTGCCGATGCCATATAACCCAAATAACGCTCTGAGAGCAACAAAAGCGTAAACCAAACCGCTGACCAAGGTGGAGAGCAGAACGTTCAGATTGGCGTAACGGGTCTCAAAGGCGATCATCTTATGGAAGGTCCGCATGCCATGGGTGAACATGCCTTCCCAGCCCTCCCGCATGATCAGATCCCTCTGGTTGTACAAGCGGATGTCCTTGCCCATCCTGTAGTTGCCGATCAACTCAGCATAATAGCCAAAGACTCGATTGATCGAGATAAAGCCCTTTCCGACCTCGTATGTCGCCTTAGTGGCGCGCGCATTCAGCCACATCGAAAGCGCCACGTTCAGGCAGATGAACAGCACCACCAAGGCGGAGAACAGCGGCGAGCCGACGAACATCCAGTTGCCGGCATAGTGAGTCGGCACGGTGGTGAAAGCGCCGAACACAACGGCGACGGAAAAGACCACGACAAAGAAATGCTTGGTCAGCGGGCCAAACCGCTCGAACAGCTTGATCAAGCCAAGGCTGGACCATTGCTGAAAATCGTGCAGGCGTTGGCGCATGCGCTGCACATCTGGACTCTCCACGCTCTGATAATCCAGCTGATCGAGTTTCTGGTTGATCAGATAGGTGGTTTTTCCACGGAACAGATTGGTCAAAACTCCGATGGGGCGGTTGACGACACTGACCAGCAGCGTGATGGCCAGGTTGGCGCCCACTGTCAGCAGCGCCAGCACCAGCAGATCCCTCAGGTCTCGCCGCGCGATCAGGGCATCAATGATGCGGCCGGCCATGTAGATGTTCACAAACGGAGACAGCGCCTCCAGCAGCCCTTTGATCAGGCTCAACGTGAGAAACCAGGGGCTGGTAGCCCGGATGGTGCCATAGCCGCGCAGAATGAGCCGCAACTCATTGCGCAATCGTTCCGGCATCGGCTTCACCTCCCGCGGCCTGTTTATAGTAGTGACTCTGAATCTCAAACATGGCGCTATACTTGCCGCCCTGGGCCATCAAAGTATCGTGGGTGCCGGACTCGACGATGCTGCCGTTTTCGATCAGGCAGATGCGATCGCAGAAGCGGGTGCTGGCCAACCGGTGCGAGATAAAGATGGATGTCTTCCCGGTGGACATCTCATGGTATTGCTCATACATGGCGCTTTCGGCGATGGGGTCGAGCGCGGCCGTCGGTTCGTCCAAGACGAGGATGTGCCCGCCCTTGTACAGCGCCCGCGCCAGGGCCAACTTCTGTGTCTCGCCGCCGGAAAGCTCGATGGCATCGTCATACAGGCTCTTGCCCAGGCGGGAATCGAGGCCCTGCGGCAAGGCGTCTGTCTTCTCCGCCAACCCGGCCAGCCGCACCACCTCCCGCACCCGGGCATCATCCGCCGGTGCGCCGGACGTGATATTGTCCCTGAGTGAGATGGGCAGCAGGTTCATGTCCTGAAAGACAGCCGCGAAGAGGGAGTGGTATTCGGTGCGGTTGTACTCCAGGATGTTGCGTCCACCCACCAGGATTTCGCCGGCCGTCGGGGCGTAGAAGCCGCACAAGAGCTTAATCAGAGTGGTCTTGCCGGCGCCGTTGTGGCCTACGATGGCGAATTTCTCGCCCCGGCCGATGGTGAAGCTGAGGTTGCTGAACAGCAGTTCGTCTGGCGTATACCCGAAACTGACGTTGCGGAATTCGATCTCGCACGTGGATTGTGGCAAGGGGGCTCCAACACCGCGGTTGAACCGATCGGGCATCTCTAGGTAATCACGCAGATCGCACAGGCTGAGGCTGTGTTTGTCCAGCTTGCTCCACTCGCTGGCAAACCCCATCAGCCAGGTCGACAGCCCGCCGATGACACCAAAGTACAGCACGAAGCTGTCGGCCGACAGCCCCTTGGCCACCAGCAAATGGATCAGGTAGCCGTATACCACAAGATCCCGGATGAAAGCGAGCAGGCTGCCGACGGCCTCCACTGCAAACCAGCGGTTGGCGGTTCTTGTGTACCAGGCTTGACGTTCACTCAGGAATCGTTCATGCAGGCGATGAAACCAGTCCGCCATGTTGTACAGTCGGATGTCTTTGGCCTGCGAAAAGTCCAGCGATTTGGCCAACAGATAGGACAGTTTTCGGTCGATGGAGACCCAGTTGTCGCGACTCTGAAACTCCCACAGGTTGTACCGCTTGGCCAGATAGTAGTTGGCAGCAGCGATCAAAATGATGAACAGTATGATCAGCGGGTTGAGCGTCGTGATGATGCTCG
Organism: Bacillota bacterium; assembly: GCA_023436245.1. Lineage (GTDB taxonomy): Bacteria > Bacillota > UBA994 > UBA5500 > UBA5500 > JAEZJZ01. Next base: position 37,036 of record JAEZJZ010000020.1, read on the forward strand.
CATAGGTGACGAGGCCGAACAAGTTGGCCGCCACGGCGACGCAACTGCCAACAGAGGCCTCCGCGGCACCATTGTTTCCGTCCATCGTTTGATAGGCTTTGGTGAAGCGCTGGCGACCGGCCGGGCTTTCAATGTTCTCGTAATCGGTATCCATGGATTTGATCGCTGTCAGCCGCAGGTATTGAAACCGGTGCATCAGGGAATGGGCACGAATGCTTCCGTCGAGAACATTGGTGATCGCTGTCACGGCGAAGATGGCGACCGAAAAGAGCGCAATGCGCAACACGATCTGCTCCGGCGCCCGACCTTCTGTGACCAGCTTCACCACGTGGCTGGACAGATAAATGCCGAGGAGCGGCAGGGCGACGGTGACGGGCACTTTCAATGCGCTGTTCATCAGCAAAGTTTTGTCCCAGAGCCAAATGTTCCTCCAGAGAAAAGCGAGGTTCTGCCAGAGCGAGTACTTGGGCTTCATGCCATGCATGTGCTCACCTCCATCCCCAGCGTAGCAAAAACCGACGTGTCAGGCCGATTTTCGCACGAGTGGTATGCTCTTCTGCACGAATGGTCAAATACCGAGACGGAAGGGACGGACCGAGATTGCTGAAAAAGTCCTCCTTTGTCATCCTGAGCGTAGCGAAGGATCCTATTGAAGGCCGTGCTTGCGGACAGGCAAGATTCTTCACGGAGTTTACACTGAGCTTGCCAAAGTGTTCAGAATGACATTTCCCGAGGGTTTTTCAGTGGTCTCGTACAGCCCTTTCTGCTTCACTGGGGCTACGACTGTCCGGCTCGCTGGATTGCTGATGGTCAGATGGGCAGCAGCACTTCCGTGGCGAAGACGCCCGCCTCGTGTTGCCGGTTGACATAACCACAGTACTTGTCGGCGATCTTGTCGACGCGCACCAGGCCGAAGCCGTGGGATGGCGAATCCTTGGTGGAGAGATAGCGTCCGCCGGTTTTTCGCACCTCGCCTCCGGCGCTGTTGGTGACAGATATGTACAACTGCCCCTTCAATATCCCTAAATAGACCCGAATAAACCGCTGGTCCGCCGCGTCCAGCCGCAGACAAGCCTCGATGGCGTTGTCTAGTAGGTTGCCCAAGATGACGCAGAGATCGATCTCGGAGACAGAGAGCGAGCGCGGCACTGTCGCCTTGGCGTTGATGGCGATGCCCCGTGCCTTGGCCAGTGACAGCTTGGAGTTGAGGATGGCATCCACCATCACATTACCCGCCTTCACCAGCGTGTCCACAGCAGCCAGGTCAGCGTCCAGCTTGCCCAGGTAATCGGTCACCTCCGCCGTCTGTCCCAGCGTCAGATAGGCCTTCAGCGCTTGGATATGGTTATGGTAGTCGTGGCGCCAGCCGCGCATTTGCTGGTAGATGTTCTCCACCTCGTCGATATGCTTGCTCACCAGGTCGTTCTGGTAATCGGCGATGCGCCTGTCCACCAGCCGCGGCAGATAAAGCTTCACCACCAGGATGGCGCCGGTCCCGAGCAGCAGTAGACCGACGGCCAGCCACACACACAAGATCCAGTTCATGGCATCACCCCCGGTAATAGCGGATAAACGCTTGATTTACGTCGCCGTACAACCGGCGCGAGAGCGGCACCTTTGTGTCGTTGTCCAGCACCACATCGTTCTTGGTGATGGACTTGACGGCTTGCAGGTTCACCAGATACGAACGGTGACAGCGGATGAACGCATCCGAAAGCAGCGCCTGCGCCTCCCCGATGCTGGCCCTGACGGCATGTTTCCCCTGCCGCGTATGTACCTCCACCGCGTGAACAAAGGCCTCGAGGTAGAAGATGTCTTCCTCATAGATCCGCAGGACGCCGTCCGCCGCATCAAACAGCACCGAGCGCCGCGCCCTGGTCATGTTTTCTCGCGCCCGATCCAGCAAGCTGAACAACTTTGCTTCGCTCACCGGCTTCATGATGTAATGCAGAGCCGCCACCTCGTAGCCTTCCGCCATATGATCCGGAAAACCGGTGACAAACGCCAGTTGTAGCCGCTCGCCTTGACCGCGCAACTCTCTGGCCAGCGAGACACCATCCATGCCGCCCATCTGGATGTCCAGCAGCAGCAGGTCAAACCCCTTGTCCGCTTCATAGGCAAAGAGAAACGCCTCCGCGCTGGCAAACCCGGCGACAGTCAGCCACACTCCCCGCGCCTCTGCCCATGCATCCACCAACCGCCGCAAATAGGCGATCTGAGCGGGCTCGTCGTCACAAATGGCAATCCGCATATCCACTCGCACCACTCCCTTGGGTCGGGGAAGTCGCCCCCTGCTCCAACATCCATCATCACTGTGATTGTCTCCGAATGCCACCCTATCGGTCAACTGGCGTCGGTGCAAATGCGAGAATCATTCCCACTGTGACTGCCTTCATGACCCGAATGCCACCTTTCCCTACTGTTCGGACAGCTGCAACTCGGGGTTTTGGCGTAGATGTGATTGGGCGTTGCTAGGTTCCGCTGTTGCTCATCCCAGTATGCCCAAGTAGCAGAAGGCCTCCGGTCACCCGGAGGCCTTCTGCTCGACATCAATACACTGCTACGCCGGCAATCTGCTTAAAGTGGCCGCCATCCGGCCCATCTGCTCAAGCACACAGGCTGCAGTAGCTGCTTCCGTCGTATTGTCAATGACCCAGACCTTCACCCGAGAGGTATCGGCTGTTGGGAGGATGCCTGCGGATGAACTGTTCCAACAAGTCCCGCATTTTCTTCGCCATCGGCGCCGGCAAACCCCATCCAGAAAGCTTGGGGGCCGCACGTAAGGCCACCCAAAGATCCCACCAGGGAAGCTGAGAGCAGTCAACTGCCGTCAACGAACAGTATAGCGCGGTGAAATCAGCCATCGCCTGCTGACCAAATGCCCACAGCACCTCCAAGCGGGTGTTGGCCAAATCCGCCAGCGGATCGCCCAGTTTAGCATCCTCCCAATCGATCACCCCGGTCAGCTCCCCCTCCTGCCAGAGCAGATTACCGGGCCAATAATCCCCGTGCAGCAGCACTGTGCTATTCCTCAGTACGGGGGGGTATCCTGCTTGCAGCATCTCCCAGGCATGCCTTTGCTCCGCGGATTGGGCGAGCTGGGCGGCAAACCCAGCGGATACTCGACCGACCTGTGTGGGCAGGAAACCCAAGTCGCGGATGTCGACTGCATGTACTCTGGCCAATTGCTCAGCCATCTGACGGACGTAGTCGTCCAGATCGGTGGGGGCAAATTCCGTCATGCCTGCGATATATTCCACCACAAGGTATGGCGTGGGCCACAGTTTACACGATTGATCCAAATAACGCGGCCGTGGTGCCGCGACGCCGGCCGTCTGCAAGACCTGCAGCAACTCGAACTCATCCGCTGCAATCTGCGGGTTGTTTCGGCGATCGGCTTCGCCGTGCCGCCGCACGATCAGCTTGCAGGTACTGCCGTCCAGCCTTGACAGTTCCAGCGCCGTCACCTCCGCCGACACGCCGCCGTGCAACGGCCAGACCCGCAGCAACTTGCTTCTGGGCTCCATCCGCTGCACCAGCTGCACAAACTTCTCCATCTCGGCTATACCCAAGGCAATCACCTCTTTCAGCCCTGACGTTACTTGAGCGAAGACCATCTCTACTTTTGCCAGTTGCCTGTATCAGGAAGCAGTTATCCTCGGCGAGGGCACCCCTCTCCTTTCCCAGATAGTTTTCTGCTCCCGAAATCTCCTGAGGTGAACTGGCGTGTAGTCATTTCGCTTGTCAAGGGACCTCGTAGCTACACACGTTGCCAGGCAGTATCAGGGTGGGGGGCTCGGCGGTCAGAATGATCTTGACAGGTGCCAGCAAAATCAGACCGAGGATGAGAGAGAGTCGTAGCAGTTTCAGACTTCCTATCCAAAATGCCTTCCTCACATGATGAAGTCGGACAGCTTGCCTATGATAGGGTCAGATACATCTCATGTTGCGAAATACGCTCCTCCACAAATTCCCGTTTGCGCAAGAAGCCTTCCAGCGAAGCGTTGTTGGGGGTGCTGGCGGAAACCTTGTTCAGGCCCAGGCGCGTAATTGCATGGGATAGCAGGGCTGAGGCAATGCCTTGATGTCTATGGTCGGGGTTCACCCAGAGTTGAAATAGCTTTCCTCTACGGCTGATGCAAAGATAGGCCAGCGGGGCCGCCTCACCGGCGACTCCATAGAATTGGACATCGTCATTCTCTATGTATTCGAGGGTGTTTTGCCAGTTGATGTGTGTTTCTGGGTTCGCCGCCGCCCGCACCTGCCCAGCAGAGAATGGCCGAATTTCGATGCCCCATTCTTCCCCGGCACCCAGTTCCTCGGGTCGATTATGAACGTAATACCTGAGGTCATACACCTTTTGGTAGCCCAGCCTCTTGTAGAAGGCGATGGCCGGCTCGTTGCCAGCAATTACCTCCAGAAAGAGCTGTTTGCATCGATTCTCTACGGCCTCGCGGCGATGCAGTTGATAGAGCGCGTGCCCGACTTGCCGTCTTCTGTACTCTGGGATAACGCACAAGCCACCGCACCGCATGGTGCGGATGCCCTCGTAATGGCGGATGCCCCCAAGGATCATTCCCACAGGCAAAGAGCCATCATAGGCAATGAAGGAGTGCTCCAGCTGATTCCATGCTGGCTGGAAGAACCTCTCCGCGAACACTTGATAAGGAACATCCAGCTTCACTGTGTAGTCGGCAAAGCCAGACCGAAACGCTCGGTACAGGTCAGGCAGATTGTTGCACGAGCATCTCTCATAACGCATGACGTCTATTCCTCCCTCCACTTTCGGCGTCCCGCGCCGCAAGACCCATGTCCCGCCCTGTTTCCACCATTGATCACTTCATCCTAGTATCGGTCGAGAATGCCCAACAAACCGCTCTTGGTTCAATCGTTTCATCTCCAAACGATAAGTACTCCAGTTCTTGTTTGTTCCACAACAGGGGCGTGATCACCTTCGTGCACGGCTACCTTCAGCATGCTCTCGTAGTCCTGGAAGGGCCCTGGGTTGCCCGGGGAAACCATCCGCAACTCGCTATCGCTCCAGGCCATACCCACGATGGACGAAGGTGCATCAGGACTGCCCATGGCCGCATGAAACGCCTTCAGAGTTGGGTAACTCCTGACGGTGTACTCCCCTGTCTGCACCGGCTGCAAATCATCAATAATGCGTTGATAGTTTTCCTCCAGCACCGCCAGCACGTCCTTGGCCGCAGAGTTGTGACCCTTCGCATAGTAGACCACGAAGTTGGCCGAGTCCAGCATCTCAAATCTCGGCTCGACACTCGTCGCCATGCAGCCGGTGCCTAACAACGCGGGTATGATTGCGATCAACAAGAGACGCCTTAGTCGTGGCAGCATAATCACCTCCCCTGTCTGCACAAACTTTAGACCACCCGTTCGCATCGACGATCTGCTTAGGAACATACCCGGAAGAACACTCCTCACTCATTTGATGAAGCATCGTCAGTGTTTATTCGCAGGCTCATGGTTCTGGAGTCAGCAACGTTGGCCCTGCCAAACAGGCATTGTGGACGGGGTGCAAAACGAAGCACGGACGCGCCGTGGTGAGAGGGAACAAGGAAAGGGGTTTGTCCCCCGTCCCAGTGATAACCTAACCTGGGTCCTAACCTTGGTTAGGTTTCTTCGCTTTCCTGGTTGATTATGATCACAGAGGGCTCAGGCACGAGCTCAAACTACACATCTTTGGGAGGTTACTTCATGCTCAAACGTTTAGCAGCCCTAGCCCTCTGTCTGATGATCGCCATCTGCCTGTTCCCGCCAACCGGCCAGGTCAGCGCAGCCGCCCTCGACAACGAGGACATCGAATCCACAGCGTGTGACCCAGCATTGTTCGCGGAAGCCACTTTCATCGACCGCTGCAACACGGAATACGACTGGACTATCAGCAATCAGCTGTGGGATGACCAGGGCATGCCGGTCGGAATCTTTCAGGACAAATACTACACATTCATCCCCAATGAAACCAAGGTCTACCCAATCATCAGCCGCCCGGATCTCTACGACACCTATCTGGTACTGTACAGCGCCAATGCTGACGGAGAGATCATCCAATTGGATGTGCCGACTAGCGAGATTGAACAATCAAATGGCGTCTGGGACTACATCCTCGAACCAGAACTGACTGCCGGACAAACCTACTACATTCGGGTATCATCTATCGAGGGCGGAGACGGGATCATCACCGTGCTGGAAGAGGCAGAAGACCAAGAACAGCCAGATAGTGCCACCGGGCCGCAAACAGCTTCCCTCACAACCAAGGTCGGCGAAGCTGGCTATTCGTTCGGCGGGGAAACCAAAACCATGGCTGCCTGCTACCTGAAAAATGACGACACCATGATGCCGATTCGCATGCTGCAGGATTTAGGCGTCAGCTTTGCCTGGAATAGCGCCACGCAGACTGCCACCATGGTTTTCGGTGAGAACACAGTCCGCTTGACTGTCGGATCGAGCGAAGCGCTGGTCAATGGGGAGACTGCGGCAATCGTCGGCGCCAGTGGCAATCCGGTGGCGCCAGAGCTCGCTCCGGGCCGCACCATGATTCCGCTGCGCTTCGTCAGCCAGCAACTAGGGTTCCGAGTGAAGTGGGAACCCGGTCACCTAATTACCATCACCCGCTAGCAATTGGCGCGCGGAAGCTCGGTCAGGAAAATGGAACGAGGGGACTGGCCCCGCGTTCCATTCTGATCGAGAAGATCAAGGAGACCCGTGACCAGCGTTTCATTCCGTTCCTGGAGGTCTGGAAAGCCGTCGCCTTCCGCAAGATCCAGGCGGCCCTGGAACTTGCCATCGGGGCTCTGAGCAACTGAGGCGGATGAAGCACTTGGGCGGCAAAATGGGTTTTCTGAGCAGCTCGGGCGTTCCAAGGGATGTCTCACCTTCACCCCCAGTGTGGCTCGCCCGACCCCGAGATGAAGTCAGCCACTTGGCATAGCCACACTATATGATCAGAACCCGCTCCCCAGTAATCCTTGGCCACTACAAAGGGTGCCCCGAACTTGCGCAGCCAACGCTGCTGCGCGCGGCGGAAGCCGCTGTCCAGGCAGAATTGCGTTACGCCGGAGCGGGTGAGATGAATCATCATCGCCCCAATCAGGGCCGACCCGATTCCCTGGTCTTGATGCCCGGGTAGGACATAAAGACTGCCCAGTTCCACCACCGAATGCAGTTGGCTACCGGCGCAGCGGCGGATATCTTCGTTGCACTGCCCAACGGAGACCGTGCCCACCACTGTTCCCTGCAACTTGGCAACCAGAAAGTGAGTTTCTGCAGCAGGTGCGAGGGAGGCTGCAAGCATCCTCTCCTTCTGCTCTACCTCGGCTTGAATGTCGGCCTGCAGATGGCCCAGTCCTTCCTTGTCAAAGGCGTCGGGAATGGCAGCAGCAAAGACGTGCGCGGCTGACGGCAGATCTGCAGCAGCAAGGTCTATGATCGATAGACCGGCAATCACGGTGACCAACCTCCTTATGGGAAATTCTGGATGAAGTTCGGAGCAATCGCGGAGTGAGGAGCACGAGGGCAATCCGTCGGGTCGCATGCATGCGACCCCTACGGGCATACGGGCGGCTCAACGGCAACACTGACGGGATTGGGCGGCTGCGCGACCCCTACGGGCATACGGGCGGCTCCGCAGTTCTACGCCCGACCTAGCTGCGTGATGGCCCGGCACTTCAGGCAGAAGGTACACTCCACATTGTGCACTCGGTCCTGCGTCAGGCCGAAGTTGCGCAGTGCTTCCAGCACGGCGGCCAGCGCAGCGCCCGTCTTGCTAAGTGAGTACTCCGCCCGAGGCGGAACCTCGGGGAAGACGGTTCTGCTCACCAGCCCGTCCTGCTCCATCTCCCGCAGTTGTTCAGTCAGCACCTTGGAGCTGACTTGGGGTATCTCCCGCGCCAGCTCGCCATAGCGAACTGGTCCCTGCGACAGTGCCTTGATGATCAGAATCTTCCACTTGCCGCTGATCATCGCCAAAGTCGCTTCGATGGGGCACATCGGTTTCTGTTCATCCATCAAATCCCCTCCCACTGGAGCCGACAATTACCTCTTCGTAAGCATGCTTACAAAAAAGTGCCTACTTGCAGAACTATTGTCAAGCAGATATTATCCTCTTGGAATGGAACGTGGGGACTGTCCCCTCGTTCCATCCTCACGGAGGTGCTGATTCATGAAAAAGGTTGGTTTGGTCGGTGGCATCGGCCCGGCATCAACTCTGGACTATTACCGTGGTATCATCGAAGGTTATCGCGCACGAACAGGCGGCAATAATTATCCGTTCATCCTCATTGACAGCCTGAACTTGACAGAGATGTATGACTTGGTCGACAGCAAGCAGTGGCAGCCGTTTACCACTAAGCTGGTTGACTCGATCAACTCCCTAGCCGCCGGGGGAGCGGAGTTCGCCGCCATGGCCGCTAATACCGCTCACATAGTCTTCGACGAAGTGCGCCGTCAGTCCCCCTTGCCGGTGCTCAGCATCGTGGAGGAGACCTGCAAGCGGGCAAAGGCGCAGGACTGCCATCGGGTGATCGTCTTCGGCACCGCCTTCACCATGAGCAGCAATCTGTATACCGCCGCCTTCGCCAAATACGGCATCGAGGCCTTTGTCCCAACGGAGGCGGAGCAACAGGCGATTCACGGGATTATCTTCCCGCACTTGCAGGAGGGTATCGTCCTGCCAGAGGAAAAGCAGACGATGCTAGCCATCGCCCAGCGGATGATCGCCGATCACCAGTCCGACGGTTTGATCCTCGGCTGCACTGAACTGCCGCTGATCATTCAGCCCGGCGACCTGAACGTGCCCCTGCTGAACACGACGCAGATTCACATCGATGCCATAGTGGCGCATCTACTCGCCTAGCCCAGAGAGCTTACCGGTTCAAGCATTGTCACCAAACCAGAAGCGACAACAAGCGTGCTGAATCTCGGACAAGACCCCCATGATTGCTAATCACAATCTACGATGAAAGCTCAAGCCGGTCATCCTGAGCGCACGCGAAGGATCCAGATTCTTCGCTGCGCTCGGAATGACACTGAATGAGACGAAGGGTCTGGCCCTTCGTCTCATCCGACGGACTTTCTAGGAAAGGGGCTAGGCTTCCGGCAAGGTTTTGCCGGTGAGCGACCAATCATAGCTGCCGGTGACTTTCACGCTCCGTTTGCCGTCCTTTAAACCAAACTCGAAGCCAATCGGGAATGAGAGCGCCTCGAACCGGTCGCCGCCCATCGGAATCAAGCGCATGTTGGACCACCAGGACAACTGACAGTAGAGCACACCGGCTACCGCCTTGAAGGTAATGGCCCGCTCACTGCCCGGCTCCACCAGGTAGCGCCCAACATACCGTTCAGGGTCAATGGCGATAGCTTCCGGCTGCGCCTGGTAGGACAGGCCCAAGTACTCGGTCAAGCGCCGCAGATGACGTTCCCATGCTCCGTCAGACGTGACCAGCTTGATCTTGTTACCTTGATAGCGCTCGAACATCGCGTCGGAAATCGCTTGGTATTCATCCCACATGGCATAGATGCTCGCCTCACCTTGGTACTCGCGCTTGGCGAAGTAACCGAAGCTGGCCGGATCAAGAACCAGGCGCTGCCAGCTCTCGCCGCGCACTCGGAACGCTCGCTGCAATGTGGCCCTGACGTCGGCCTGCTGCAGGAACACCACAGTGGGATTCAGGCGAGACGTGATCGCCATCACCTGATCGTAGAACTCGCGGATGCGCTCGAGCGGATAATCCGCATCGAAGAAGTAACGAATGATGTTGGAGTAGAGACAGCCCTCCATGATGTACACCCGGCCCGACTGCTCAATCTCAGCAGTTAGCCTGGCCCATCTGGCGTACATGTCGGCCACATTTGCCGCCATGCCCTCGGCTGAATGCAGCGAGCCCGCCGTGAACTCGCCCTCCCGAATGGGGTGCCGCTCAACTTCCTCGTGCAACCAGAGGTGCGGTATGCCGTTGCCTTGGAACTGCCTGGCGAGCTGCTGAGCGGTCGTGGACTTGCCGGAGCCGCTCATTCCGGTGATCATGATCAACTTAGTGTCGCGCATGTATATCCCTCCCAGTCCTGCCTAGGGCCAGTATATTGGGCCCCACTGGGCTGAACAAGTGCCGTGTTTGGTTCAGAGCCATTCTCTGCTAGCGCGGTCACCGGAGCGGCTACTCCATCGCCTGCAATGCCGCTTGCCGGGCGTGAAGGTAGCAGGTATCAAACAGCTGAATGGGGGCGTCGCCCTGCTTCACCAAGAGTCCGATTTCCGTGCACCCAAGGATGACCGCTTCCGCGCCTTGTCGCTGCAATCTCTCAATAATCTGCAGATACTGACGCTTGGACTCTGCCTTGATCTTCCCCAGACAGAGCTCTCCGTAGATTACGTCATGCACCAGTTGCCGATCGGCTTGGTCTGGAATGACCACCCTGAGGCCATGACTCTCCAGCCTACCACGATAGAACTCCTGTTCCATGGTGAACCGCGTCCCCAGCAGGGCTACCGTGTTAACCCCAGCGTTTCGCAAGGCTCCTGCTGTCACATCAGCGATGTGCAGCACGGGAATCTGCACGGCCTCTGCAATCTGGCGGACCACCTTATGCATTGTGTTGGTGCAGAGCACGATGAAGTCTGCCCCGGCCTGTTCCAATGCTGCTGCGGCCTGAGCCATCATCTCCCCACTGCGCTCCCATTCCCCTCGGGCCTGCAACATTTCCACCTCGTGAAAATCCACACTGTAGAGGATGCACTTCGCTGAGTGGAAGCCGCCCAGCACTTCCTTCACTGTCTCGTTGATCACCCGATAGTACTCCAGCGAACTCTCCCAGCTCATGCCACCGATTAGGCCGATGGTCTTCATAGTCGATCACTCCTCCAAACGCATTATGAAGAAACCCCTCGCATGACGAGGGCGACTCCCTCTCCACTCTGTGGACATGAGCTCAACGCCACCGATAGAATTGAGTGCCGCGACCTCTTGCGATTACCCAAGTGATTACAGGCTGCCGAAATCCTGGCCACGCATATGCGCTGCAGCAATCTCCTTCTCGCCTACAGAAACACCTCGTTCAATCGAATTGCCAGGTCTTCAAATACCGCCGACCGAATTGCATCGTCTTTGCCAATGACCAGCGTGCGGTCTATATCCCGCTCCGGAGAGAAGACATGTTGCATGATGCTCTTCCCCTGCGGATCAACAATCCAGTATTCCGAGACCCCGCTCTTCATGTACAGCTGTAACTTGGTAGCCATGTCCTTGCCTTTGCTAGTCGGAGACAGCACTTCCACGATCAAAGTGGGGAGTCCCTCATACTTACCGTCCGCATTCACCTTATCCTCGTCGCAGATGACCACGATGTCGGGCTGCACCACATTAGGATCCTCTTCAAACCTCGTGGCATAACCAAAGAGGCGCACGTCCAGCGGCGCCGTCAACGATCGGCAGGGCTTCCCTCTGAAGTAGGCATAAAAGTGTGCAGCTATCTCACTTACCACAACTTGATGGGTGAAACTCGGTGAGGTCAACAGGTAAACTACACCGTCAATCAGCTCGTAGCGCTGTTCGGACGACTCGACCAACAGCATGTACTCTTCGTAGTTGATCCGCCTGTTCTCTCGATAACAGCGCCCTTCTTCGCGAATGAGGCAGTAGGCCGGATCGCTGTACCTAACCAGCTTCGCTACACTCTTGCCATTCTTGAGAACAATTACATCTTCCTTCTGCACCAATGACAAGTACTTACCGAACGCATTCTGTAGATCCGTGGCGCTGACGCGCATACCGCCACCCCCTCGGTAGATTTGCTATAATTATATGGTATATTAGCTAATAGAACAACGCCTATCTTAGCTAAACCTGGCGATCACCTCGCCAGGAGTTCTCCGCACAACGCGCTCCTCCGGTCACACTAACTGACTATTGCTCTGAAGCCGGTGACTGGTCTCGCGGGGGACAAGATGTCTCCTACGGCTGGGAATATCTATGATACAATAGCAGCAAGAACTGCGGAGAGCTAATGACCATGTGGATCTGTAACGCCAAGTCAGCGGAATGACTGAAGCCCCGAACCCGGGTCTTCGGTCAGCGCTTTCTTGGCACTAAGGTGAGGTGTGAAACGTTGCGAAAGAGGCACTGTTGGCTAGCCCTATCGTTGGCTCTGCTGTTGACAGCAACCCTGTCCGGTTGCAGCAAGTCAGAAGCCGGGCTTACCCCCACGGCAATGCGACAAGACTTCGAGTTCATAGCCCAGAAGATCGAGGATGTACATCCGATTGGGGCAACAGGCCTGACGAGCGGGCTGCATCAGGCAATCTATGACGGTCGGACACGCTTGGCGATAGAGCAGCCGACATTCGCTGACTACTTCTGGGCGGTATCCAACCTGTTGAGCGCCCTGGACGACCGGCAAAGCCATCTGATCTGGCCAATCGCGGACAAGGCCCTGGATTTGCCGCTCTATTGGTGCGCAGATGGCCTATATGTCATCAGTGCGGCCGACAAGCTGGAACCCGGGGACCGGGTACTGTCCATGGGCGGCCAGAGTACTGCGAACTATGAGCCACTGAGCATGGTAGCCCCCTACCTGTCTGCAGCAGATGGGCATGAGATCGGGAGAGTGTTGACCAGCCAACATGTGCTGCAAGGCTTGAGCTTGGTCGGAGTGGACGGCCTGGTCAATGTGGAGATCCAACGGGGAGATCAGAAGCAGAGTCTCCGACTGACCTTTGCCAAAGAGTATCAGCCACCGCAGGCTGATTTGACGCAAGAGGACTCTAGCTGGAGTCTGGAGCCAGAGAACTCGCTCGGGATTTTCTGCCTGAATGAGCTGGGCGCCGGGGCTTCACTTCAGCAACAACTGCGTGAATTCTTCGCGGCAGTCCAGGTTCAGAACCTGCAAAGCGTGGTGCTGGATTTGCGCCATACGCGAGGCAGCGACTGGCAGACAGCGCAGGAGTTGCTGCGCTATCTGGATGTGGAAAGCTACGAAGACTACGGCGAAAGCGTGCGATCTCCCGGACAGACGGAGATGCAGACCAGGCAGCCCCAACGGATTAGCAACGACGCGTACCGTGATATTGCGTTTCATGGTCAGACCTATGTGCTAGTAGCTGGCTCTACCTCTGAAAGCGCCTGCCGTCTGGCGGCTCTGTTGTGCCAGAATCGGCTGGCGCAGTTGGTCGGACAGAGCGTCGGGAGAGCCGCTGTCCGCTACGGCAAGGCAGAGCAGTTCACCCTACCGGCGTCGAAGCTACGGTTCACCATCTCCAGCACCGAGTTCCTGCCCCCGGGAGGAGGCAGCGCTGGCACAGTGTTCAGTTCTGGGGGGCCGGCATTTGTCTCTTTGGCCAATATCCTGGCCGGGGCGGATGTTGAACTGCGGATGGCGAGGGTGATGGCTGAATGGGGCGAACGATTATATCAAGCGCCAGAAGCTACCCCACTTGTTTCACTGGAGGGCAAGACGTTGGAGCAGGCGGCACGCGAGTGGCTGGAAGCCTGTTTCTTGCCCTTGAAGTCGGAAACAGTATCACCCAGGCTACGGTTGGCGGACTTCTCCATTCAGTGGGCAAAACAGGAAGACCCCATGCATGGTCATGATAACGTCGTCTGGGTTCAGTATTCGCTGAAGCCGGCCTATCCCGAGTTTTACTTAGCAGCTGGCAACGGAATCTGGGACGGTGCCTGGCTCAAGAATGAGGAACGCTTCCTGGTTTTCAAGTCGGACGGCGAGCTCTATCGCGTGGATGCAGTTACTGGGTTGTGACTCTGGGCTTCGCATGGCAGCACCAATTGCGCAGGGGCTGTCGCAAAAAGCCTGCCGGTATGCGGGCGCCATTCATGGCGCCCCTACGGGCGACGCATACCCCGGTCACTCCGTAGGGGTCGCATGCATGCGACCCGCTGGTGCATCGCAGCCTATGGATAGCATGTGTTCACCCAAACGCAAGGGAGACGACAACCGTCGTCTCCCTTGCGCTATTCATGGGGCGCTATTGCGACATCCCCTCGTCATGGAGATGCCACTTTCCCTGCTAAATCAGCCCTGAGCGTCTCAGCAGACGCTGCACGATTGCCGCTGTCTCCGCCTTGGTGACGCAATCCTTGGGGGCAATCGTCTGACCCGGTCTGCCGCCGATGATACCAGTCTTCAAGCAGGCTGCCACCACATTTCTGGCCCAAGCCCCCACCTTCTGACCATCCGCATAGGTAGCGAGAATGGTCTCGGTCTCTCCTGTTGCTAGATCATGCGGCAACCCAGTCAGCTTCATGACGGCGACCACGATGGACATCGCCTCTTCCCTGGTCAACAGCCGCTCCGGTCCAAACAGGTTCCCAGGGAACCCTCCCATGATGCCGCGCTCGTATGCCGTGAGCATGTAGCCAAAGTACTCTTCATCCGCCAGTACATCGAGGAACGGGCTTGCCCCGCTCGCGGGGGCCAGTCCAAGCGCCTTGACGATCGTGGCCGCAAACTCGGCGCGGGTGATCGGGCGATTGGCACCGAAGCTATCGGCACTGTCTCCGGTCATCACCAGACGCGAACCCATGTCGCTGACTGCGCTCTTGGCCCAGTGCCGAGCCACGTCCGCAAACTCCACCTGGTTCCAGATCAGGCTGTAGGTGCTGTTGGTCAGGCTGTTCACTTCCGCATAGTATTTGCCATCGATTATCGTCACCCTAGTTGGAACGTGCAGGAGCGTCCCGTCTGACTGCAATACTGCTGCCGTCGTCACTTTGCTGGGATCCACGCCCTGAGGAATCGCGATGCTCCGTTCCACATAAGCGTTGAACCGACTGACCGAGACAGTCTGATCCCCATAGGTGCAGATGATGGAGAAATCCACCGGCGGCACTATCAACAGGTAATTGCCCTGCTTAGCGGCGTCCTCCACCAACGCAACTCTCTCCGCAGGCGATTGCGCAATTTGCACCTGCACGCTGATATCCTGCAGACTGACGTTCTCACCCAGTTGAGTTCCAATTTCATCGATGTTGATCTGCACAGCTGGCAAAGTGTAGGTTGCCCGGTCTGTGACCACCTGCAGTGTCGCTGCTCTGGATTCCATGTTCTTGACCGTTGCACCGGTCAACTGACCCACAACAACATCAGATCCGCCGGTGACAGGCAGGGTAACCATCGCGTTATCTCCCACAGCCTGCAGCTTGGCTCCCACCTTGGCATCATCCACTGTCACCGTGGTGACGGATAAGCCACCCACTTGCATCGTCAGAGATCTGTCTGAAACAGCAGCTCGGCACAACATGCGCATCCAGAGCTGTGCCGAAACCATCGACCTGACGCCCTACGGGGTAGCCCCGGGGAAGTGCATCGATGGCCACTACTTGAAGCGAACCTTCGGCATTGATGTGAGTGACCGGAAAGACCGCAACCAACGGGCCGAGTGCGGCTGCGTGGCGAGCAAGGATATTGGCATGTACGATACCTGCCTGCACGGCTGCAGTTACTGCTACGCCGGCACGCTGGCAGCCGGAGAGCGCAACCAGTTGCGGCACCGTGCGGACTCGCCCTCCCTGCTGGGCCGCTACGAGGCCGAGAGGCCTCGGTAGCAGACGGCTAGCTATCCAAGTGGCAAGTCACGCCGTGTTCCAGCGTTGCCTATTACAGCGGGGGCACTGAAGAGAACAGTTGACCTGAAACCAATGCCCCGCGGCCACCGTATTAGGCCCTATAAGCAGAGCGAGAGAGATTGCCGTTGCCAAGGGCTCAAACTCGCCGGGCAGACGGCCTTTCCTGAGACTGCCACATACTGGAGAGAGACTTGGAGGAGTCAACTATGAACAAGCGAGTTCTGTTAATTGTCTGTGTGGTGTTGTTTGTGATAGTTGGGGGCATTGTTGCTCTAGCGACCTTGGGTGACCGCGACAACGAGCCGAGTGAGGGCAGCTCCTCCTCTTCTGTCAACCCAGCCATCTACGTTGGCTCATTCTTGCCGATCATCATTGCGATTTCGCAGATGCAGCGGCCAGAGTATCCGGCAGAGCAGGTCTTCTACCAACTGCGCCATGCGAAACCGGACAAAAGAGAGAAGCTAGTTGCCCTTTATCTTAGCCAACGCTTCCGAAGCGGCAATAAGTTGAGCAGCGTGCTGCGACTTGAGGGTGTGGCGCCTCTCCGACAGGCGAAGAGCGACCCGAACGACCCGACCCGCGTCTCTGTTCGGTTGAAGGATGAGACCGAGTACACCTGCCGTGTGGCAGTTCGCGACAAGCAGGTGGACGGTAGTGGGTACGGCAAGTGGGTGATCGACGATATCAGCGGACCCGGGCTTGGCTAAGCCGGCGGCTGGAGTGGTGCCACGGTCACAGAAGTAGACGATAGTTTCAAGCAGAAATGCATCACCCAGTCAACCGAGCGTCTATCGGCGGAATCTCAGCTTGGGGAGGTGAAGCATTGAGAACCACACGGGTTCTCCTGGTGATCATGTTGGCTGGCCTGCTGCTGGCAGGCTGCGCTCAAGAGGGGCGCGTTTCGGTCCGCCTGTCAGCAGGCGCGGAGGTCACCATATCCGCCAGCTACCCTCGCCATTTCGAAACGAGGGTGCAGGGCTTGGTGCTAGAACAAGGCGAAACCGTCAGCGTCAGCTACCAACTGCAGGTCGATTCCGGAACACTGGAACTATTCATTGATGACCCGGACGAGAACGAGATCTGGCAGCAGTGCTTCACAGAGGATACACAGGATGTCTTCACGTTCACCGCTCAGGTGGACGGGTGCTATCTGGTGAGGATAGACCAGGAAGAAGCCAGTGGAAGCTATGAGTTGGTCTGCAAGAACGCTGGGTCTTGACCCATCAAACCATTCTCCTCGCAGGGCCCTGTGGCTGCTCCCAGCCACGGGGCCCTGTTCTTCTCTAGCCATGTCCAGCGCGAGGTCATTGACCGGGTATAGGGTGATAGTTCCGGAACATCTATTACCGGAGGTGCTGAGTGGTGAGAGAATGCACTGTGATGATTTCCGACCTGCACCTAGGCGACGTCCGCTGGACTAGCGAGAGGTACGACCTGCTCATCGATTTTCTGAACAAGTTCGTGGTGAGGAAGGCAGAGCGGCTGGTGATTGCCGGTGATCTGCTGGAATGGCTGCAGTATGAGGTGAAAGTTCTCGGGCGTGCAAAGGACGTCATCTTTCTGCTGTAGAGCCTACCAGTGAAGGGCATTGAGGTGATTTACGTGGCCGGCAATCATGACCTGGACATGTGCCTGATGGCCGTGAAGGAAATGCCTGCCCCGGTGATCTATCCGCGCCTGCACCTCGACATCTATGGCGCATCAGTGCATGTTGAGCACGGGCATTTCTATGACCCTACCATTCAGGCAGTTCCCGGGGCGGCAACCTTCTTTGCCAAATGGGGTGGACTGGCGTTGGATGCAATTGGCCCTCAGCTGGAAGACGCCTTGGGATCATTCAAGGACGCTCTCTTGGGTACGAAACCACGGACCACCGGCCAATCGGGACGGGCGGTGGAGCAGCACGACCGGTACACCAGAGCAGCAACCAAACTGGCTGTCGATGGCGACCATGACATCGTCGTCTTTGGGCATACCCACAGAGCGCTCAAGCAGGAGTTGGACTGGGCTCGCCGCTTTGGGAGAAGGCGACTGTATGTGAACACAGGCGATTGGCAGGTGCATTCCGACTACGTAGTTTTCGCCCAGGATGGCAAAATCTCTCTGGGGTCGTGGCAGTAGATTGTGGCGCACTTAGGGCGCTGCGCTGATGACCGAAACCACCTTTGAAATCGAGTTCCTGAGCTGCATAACGAAATGGTAGGTAACTCACCATGGAGTCTCACTTCCCACTGCCCAGGCTGCCAGAAGAGCTATTGGCGAAGAAGACACGCAGGCAGGCCCTGCGTGTCTTCTCCACTAGCTCCCCTTCACTACCTGAAAGGACTGAATGACTGAGTCGAACTCGACCTCCAGGGCTCAAAACTTCACCCGCAGTTGCTCGGATGAACCAAGTGGAACCTGCACGTCGGTCGCGTGAGCAACGCCAAAATAGTATTTCGAGTTCTCGCCAATCAACCTCAGTCCGTACATGTCCGCATTCTGTTGCAGGTTCTCGCTGGTGGTTGTTGTCTTGTCGTAGATTTCTACTCTGCCTACTACGCAATAGGGCCATCTAGGCTCCAGTGCCTGCACCGGTCGGTAAACGAAGAACAATGTACTACCCTCTTGGCGCAGCTCCACCTCGCGCGCAAAGCTGCTCGGCATAGCCAACGAAAACCCCATCTGATCGTTCCGATAGGTAACATCTCCCCGCTGACCCGCCGTGACTACGGCCTGCCGCAGAGCATCGTTCCACTCAACGCAGTACCCAAGCAGTTCCGCAACCTGACGCAGGGGTGCCAGAGTGAATCCTTCCTGTATTACCGCTGGCCGTTCCATCTGTATCTCCTGCCCGTTCAGCTCGAGCGTGGGGTTACCGGGAATCAGCCGCAGCAGCTGTTCGTGTCCACTGATCAGGACTACCCTATCCTCCGCGAGCCACTCCACCTGGTGACCCAGTTGCTCAAACAACGGCTTCACAGGCACCAGGAGGCGCCCCTCTTTCAGCTGGGGAGACAGAGGCAGCAGTATCTCAGAGGTTTCGTTGCTGTGCGCCGTTAGCAGAGGTTCATTGGGGTAGTATGTGAGAACAACACTCGGCACAGTTGTTGCCGGAACGTGCTCGAAGCTGAACTCGCCTCCTTGGAAGGAGGACTCTCCAAAGGTAGCCGTGATCAGCAGAGTGTCATCGCTCAGGAGGAAGTCCTCATCCTCGCTCCAGTGCCAAATCATCATCTGTCCCTGTGCCGCGGTGGCGTGGATGCGGAAGTTGTGCGGGCCCTCTTCCAGATCAATGATGCCTTTATCAAAGTTGAAGGCAACCCGACCCTGTGCGTCAGTCTTGCCGTGGAACAGGGCGATCGGTCCGTCTTCCATGCTCTTGTAGATATAAATGGTCGCCCCTTCAGCAGGGCCCCCTTGGGGAGTGAAAGCCTGAACGACGAAGGGCTTCGTTTCCCCGGTAACGTATCTCCCGTCAGGCCAGCAGCTTTCCAGCGTCAAGGCCTCGGACATTTCATTGAAGCTTCGTCCGAAAGCTAGGGAGAGCATGCCCTCCTCATGCTCGTAGGAGCCGATGCGCAGAGGGATACATGCCTTATCCCGGAATGACTGGACAAAGCCAATATTCACCGGAACCCGGCCCTGCAGCGTGTCTATCTCGCCTGTCAAACTCGCATGGACATAGTCTTCGCCCCCAACCTGCATGGCCCGCAGTTCCCCCGTTGCCGAGAAACCCAGCTCCAGTTCCTCCGCCGCCAGAGTGCCTGTACCCTTCACCTCTCGGCGGAACTCGGATAGCGCTGCGCCGACGACGAGCTCTAGCTTCAGATGGCAGTTGTCCTCGGTGAGAGCACCCCTCTCTTTTCCCAGGAAGCTCTCAGCCCCCAGGATCTCCTGAGGCGAACTGGCGTTGTAGTCATTTCGTTTGTCAAAGGATAACTCGTAGCAATACACGTTACCAGGCGGTATCAGCGTATGCGGCTGAGCGGCCGCCAGGGTATTGACGGGAGTTACCAGCAACAGAGTGAACACTGTGAGACAGAGCAAAAACCGTCGCATTTTCGGAACCTCCTATCCCTTTTCTTCGTCGGAGAACCTCCGGGGCTGCCGTATCCCTTCAACGCAAAAACTCCCGGCTGCCGGTTTCCAGTAGGGTCGTCAGATGTGTGTAGTAGTACAAGACACCCTGATGGATGGGCTTATGTCGGTATTGGGAGTTGCCGGCTGTTCCTGCCACCCGGCCTGCTGCAGTGATCGCCCGAACAGCATCCCCGATGACCTGCTCAACTGTCGGATGGTCCTTCTGACCAGGGAAACCCAGGGCCTGCGAGAGATCGCTCGGGCCGATGAAAAGAACGTCAACGCCTGGAACTTGGGCAATACCTGCTATGTTCTCAATGGCCTCAGTGTCCTCCAGTTGCACACAGACCAGAGTGTCTTCATTGGCCTCTTGAACATACTGCTGCATGTCCAGGCCAAACCCATAGCCGGCTGACCTAGTTCCTACAGCCAAGCCCCGGCTCCCCAACGGGTGGTACTTCACCGCCTGGATGACTCGGCAGGCCTCTTCGGCAGTACTAACATGAGGGACCTGCACCCCCAGCGCGCCACTGTCCATGGCCTCCAAGATGGCCAGGGGGTCGCCGGAATGCGGGCGGACAATGGGGGTGACTCCGCTGGCATTGGCCGCCATGATCATCAGCTCCATCGTCTCGCGGTTGATCGTTCCGTGTTCTCGATCAATCAGCACCCAATCGAAGCCCAACCAGCCGATCATCTCAACGATCTGCGGTGAAGGAATCATTACCGAAACACCGAGCGCCTGCTGACCGGCCAGCAGTTTCTGCTTGAGTCTATTTCTCATCACGCCTACCCCCCGATTGTCTTTTTGCTCCACAACCTGATGGTTAATTACGGAGTGAACCACGATGCTCCTTCCCAAATAGCCTAGTTCATATCTTAATCTTCTTCGCTCGGGAGTCGGCCAATCTTGCGCAGCATTTCCTTGATTTCTTCCAGTTGATTAAACTGCAACAACCAATGCACCGGGACAAGCAACATGAGTATTGCCCCAAAAACCACCAAGACGTCCATACACACCCTCCTCCCACAGATACCCGTTTCACACCCATGACTGCAAAAGCACTAAGGCAGCTCACTTACCACTAACCTCCCGCTCAGGAACCTCTCGTGATGTTAAGACAACTGGGAAGGATTTGTGCAACAAGAAATATGAAAGGCCTCGTGCATACCCTACTCCTCGATAGAAACCATTGCCTTTGGCCATGGCTGGTGCTACATACCCCCATGGCGGACTTTCACCGCTGAGTTAAGGCCATACGTGGCGCGCGAACAGAAGACCCCACCGAGAATGCTCAGGCAGCCTCTGTGGGGTCTCTCTTGTGGCATCATCCGGTGGCTCAGCGGGAAGGAATGAGTATTAGTTCTTCCTGCGGCGGGATCAGGTACTCCGCCCCGTCTGCAGTGACCACAGCCATCTCTTCCACCGAGATGAGCTTCTCGCCCTGACCGTATGAACAAGTCTCCTCCCAGGAGAAGAAGCCGTCAAAGGCAAAGGTCTGTCCAGGGCGTAGCTTGCGCAGGGAGTCGTGTGGCGGCACTTCGCGTTGCCCGCCGGTGAGGGCGGGGCCAATATCATGGGCCCAGTAGCCCACGGGGTGACCGGTACCCCACTTCACCGGGTGGGAGCCCGTCTTCCGCATCCATTCGCGCTGGGCCTGATCCACGTCAAGCCCGCGCGCCCCTGGCTTCATGGCGGCTAAGGCAATGCGGTGGCCCTGCCTGGCCAGGGCGAACTTATGCAAGGCCTCGGATGGCGCTTCCTGCTGCCCTGGGGCCAGCACATAGGCAAAGCGCTGATAGTCTGTGCACCAGACTCCGAACACCTTGATGCCGAAGTCAGTCTGAATGAAGTCGCCGGGTTGAATAACCTTGTCCGTGGGGCCGGCGTGGCCGCGCGGAAACCCGGAGTTGACATTCGGGTTTTGGTCGGGCGCCCAGGCATCCTCCACCCCCAGCTCCGCCATCCTGGCTTTCAGGTAGCGGGCCACATCGGAGTCGCGCGTGACGCCCGGCACAACCTGCGCGTAGGCCTCTTGCTGCAACTGCACAGTCAAAGCCCCCGCCTGGCGCATGATCTCCACCTCTGCCGGCAGCTTCACGGACAGCCATTCCAGCACCAGGCTCTCCGAGGAAACCAGCCTCCCCCGCAACTCGTCGCTGAGCGCCTGCTCCAACTCGGTGCGCTGGCTCCAAGAAAGGCCGTCGGCAACATTACGGGCTGAACAGTTGACCGCAATCTGCTGCGGGTTGGCCAGCGCCAACCGCCCAGCCAGCGTGCTCCAGATCTCACCGGGTTGTTCTAGGGCAACAACCTCATCGTGCAGGGCCAGATCGCGCAGCCCGACCGCCTCGCCCCAAGGGCTGATAGCGATCGACTTCACCCGCGTGCCCTGCACCAGGAACAAGAAGGCAGCGGTGCCGCCCGCGTTTTCGCCTCCGACATGCATCGCCAGCGGGTCATTGGCGTTCTCGCGGCAGATCACCACCCAGGCGTCCACGCCAGCCAGCTGCATCGCTTGGGGCAGCAACTGTTCTATCCTGGCCTTGCGTATACCCGGCCAGGGGTTGTGTTTCGGGTCGAACGGCTTTAGGTTATCCATAGTTGCTCATCTCCTCTTCGCCAGTTAAGCAGCATGCGAGACTGTTCATTTTGCCCCTCGTAGCGGCTCGGCATGCCGAGCCGTATCCCGCAGCATGCTGCGGGGTCTACGGTAAGAAGAAAGCCACTTTCTGAACGCTCTCGCATACCGAGCCTACGAATTGGCCAACCCCACCATGGCCAGCACATAGATGCGAGCGCAGCGCATCAAGTTCCCCAAGCTAATATGCTCATCCTTCTGGTGAGCAAGCTCCGGTTCGCCCGGGAAGACCGGCCCAAAGGCCACCGCTTCCGGCATCATCTTGGCGTAGGTGCCGCCACCGATGGCAAAGGCGGTTGGCTCTTGCCCAGTCTCTTCCTGATAAACCTGCTGCAGCACCTTGACCACCGGACTATCCTTGGCCACGTGATGTGGCTTACCGGTGGAGATGACGGTGTAGGTGAAGCCCGCCGCCTCAACCACCTGCCTGGCCCCGGCATGCACCTGCTCGCCGACAAAGCTGACTGGGAAACGGGTGTTGATCGCCAACTCAGCCACATCATTCTCCCAGCGCACGATACCCAAGTTGGCCGTCAACAAGCCGGAAATCTCGTCGCGTAAGCCGATACCCAACCCCTGCCCATTGTACTGGTTGCGCAGACGGTCACGCATGAACTGTACGAACTGCAGTTGATCCACCGGCAGCGGCAGCATTGCCAGGAAGGTAGCCAACTCCACGGCCGCATTCACGCCTTCTTCCGGCATGGCTCCGTGGGCCGAAACCCCCTTGGCGGTGATTACGATCCCCCGCTCTCCCGCCTCAAAGCTAACGCTGGCGCCGGGCAGAGCGCTGAATCCGGATAGCGCGGCCTGGATAGCTTCTTCCCCAACGCCCGCCACCACAGCGGTGGCCCGATCGGGAACGATGTTGGTCCGTTCGCCGCTCTGGAAGGAGACCACCCGCGCCCCAGACGTCGGCGCAAAGCTCGCGCCAATCTTGAAGGTAGTGCTGCCTTTTTCCGCGTTGATGATCGGGAACATGGCATCCGGTGAGAAACCTTGCCGCGGCTTCTCTTCCCGCTCGAAGTAGTAGGGCAGGTCCAGCCAGCCGCTCTCTTCATCCGTGCCGAAGATAAGACGAATGCGCTTGTCCAGCTTGATGCCGCTCTCCTTGATCGCCTTCAATCCATAGAGAGCCGCCACCGCTGGGCCCTTGTCATCCAGGGTGCCCCGGCCATAGAGCTCGCCGTCATGAATCTCGCCCCCGAAGGCGGGATAGGTCCAATCGCTGCCGGCGGGCACCACATCCAGATGCACCAGCACACCGATCAAATCGTCCCCCTCGCCGACCTCGACGTGCCCGGCATAGCCATCAACATTCTTAGCCGTGAGGCCCAGAGCGCGCCCTGCCTCCACCATGAACTCCAGCGCCCTGGCCAACTCCGGTCCAAACGGCGCCCCCGGCTCCGCCTCCGTCTCCACCGACGGGATCTGAATCACCTGCTGTAAGGTCTTAATCATCTCATCCCCGTATCCATCGAGAATGCCCAACAATCGCTCTTTGTCCAATCGTTTCATCTCCTTGCCTAACCTCTGATGGATTGTTCTACAGCGGGGGCGGGATTACCTTGGTGGGAACTGCTCTTGCGACGGCTGGTCTACCAATTAGGGCAAGTTACTCAACCGCCTTACATGTTCGCCACGACGGCTGATCCCAGGAGAACAGAAAAGCAGCCCGCACGCGAGCTGCCCTGTACATTCTACGTCGATGCGTTGAGGATGCGCGAATAAAGCCTGATAAGTGGTTCCAAGGTACCGTTGTGAGCGACAGCTCCTGGCGGTCCGTAATCCCCAACTTGTTGGGGAAAATATCCTCTGGCTCAGAAAAGTACTCATCCATGATTAGGACCTCGAGTACTTAGCCTTGTACTTCAGCACTAACTCGTCAGCCGAAGCCTTGCCTGAGAGAATCAATCTACCGTCCCTGAGCGCACTCTCTGGCACAACGAAGCCCTCCATACGGGAGTTGAACAAAGCCGACTTAATGGCATAGCTCTGGCGTTTTGACGAAACTGCGCGCATCATGAAACACCCCCACAAGCTGATTATGCCATATTCTGTGTCCCTTAACACTGGCGTAACTCGCATGGCGACCTCATAATCCTGACCCTGACACAGGCAGTGCATGACTCTCCTTCATATGGTCTGGACAAGGACGGGAAGACAATTCTATGAACTGGCCTTCGTCTCACCTCGTCTGCAAGTCCTGCAGCAGAAGGGGCAGCAGGCGCTCTTGGTAGCCAGCCCGGCGCTCTGTCTGCATGCGCTCGCAGAGCGGCAGTAGGTCGGGTGAAGTCACCCGCTCCAGTTGCTTCAGCCGCTGTGCAGAGATAATCACGTCAGATAGCGACGCGGTATAGTCGTCGACGCCAAATCGCCAGGGCAGAAACTGCTGGTCGTAGCGATGGCGGAGCCGTTCTGCCATCAGCAGCCCTTCCGGGTCATGGTCACCGGAATAGTGGATGGTCATGCCAGCTGCGGCCAGCTTGTCCAGCAGCAAGTAGCTGGCCAGCTGGAACTGGCCATGGGTGCAGACCAGCGGAGGCACTGTGCCAGGCAGGCCGTCCAGGAGGTCGGAAAAGACACCTGGGTTCTCGACCACGAACACCCGGTCAGACCACCCTGGTGCAGCGACCACGCGAGTGAGCTTGGCCAGTTCGCGCACGGGCACGTTCAGCACCGCACCCTCGGTCAACGCTGCCTGCCAGGAGCCCAGCGGACCCACCGCGTTCTCAGCCACCAGCCCGCAGCAGATCACGAAGTTCATCACATCATCGCGGACAATGCCGAAGGCGTCAAGAACCAGGTTCCGCTCTGCCGTATCCACTGCAGAGCCTACCTGCCTCTGCTCAGATTGCATCAGGAGGAAGCTGAGCGCCTGCTGCAAATAGCGACCTCGAGCGAGGCCCTGGTCAAAGGCATGAGGGTCTCCGGTGAGCTCTGCCGCCCAGACCGGCAACCTCTTCACGGTGCCAGCGTCGCTCGGGAGCTGGCTGAGCGCGAGCAACACGGCTTGCAGATCAGCCTGAAGCTGATGCGGATCGTCCTTGTAGGCGGCATGGATGCTGCGCACAGCTGCCGGATTGTCCTCCACCTGCTGCAGCCAATCGCGGCAGCGTGGATGCGGGAAGCGCTCCTTTAGCTCGGTGAAAAAGTGCGCCTTTGCCGCCGCAAAACTCTCACCTGCCGCGGCTCTCGACTGCATGGACTCGCCGGTAACGGCGCCGAACAGCTCCACCAAGTCCAGTCCGCCAAAACGCGTGCGGGCCACCGCTTGCTGGAACTCCGCCAGGCCGATTATGGCCTCACTCCGACCGGAAAAGTCGCGCCCTAGCACTCCGGAGAGGGCAGCCCGCTCCGACTCGTTCAGGTCTTGCAGGCGGATGCTGCCGCCCACCCGTCCCAGGCGGCGGTAGCGTTCGGCCATGGCCGGCATCAGCCGGGCAAAGCCAGGTCCGGAGAAGTAGTCTATTGCCTGTCGCCACAGGCGCTCATTCCCGGACAAGCGCCTCACCCCCCGCCGTCAGCTGCAGCTGCCGCACCGTCCCATCCCAAAGATAAGGCACCACCGTGACGCACGGCGCGTTCTTCGGCCGCACCAGTTCACTGATGGCCAAGCGACCTGCCGTATCATAGTCGCCCCACAGCCCCTGCGAGTTGATGATATAGCAGAGTTCCAGCTGTTGCATCAGTGCAAACATGTCGCGAATGTTGGTTTCGTCCACGCCAGCGAAGGCTTCGTCCAGGGTGATCAGGCGAGGAGCACTGTCAGACGCGTCCTGGTAACGCGAGTAGGCAGCGGAGAAAAGCGGAATGTACATGGCCATCGCCTTTTCGCCGCCACTAAAGGTGAAGAAGACCCGATCAGTCAACTCGCGCCGCTGCTCGCCTTCCTTGCGGAAGTAGAGCTTGAAGTCGAACCAGAGCCGGTAATCCAGCATCCTTTGGATGACGATCTGCAAGGTTTCGCCCTGCTGGCGCTCGGCCAACTCGACTCTGGCCCGTTCAATCTGCGAGCGGAAGTGCGCAGCAATGCGCTCAGAGTCCGCCGGCTTGAGCAGGACAGGGTCCATCTGCAGCAACTCCACCAACTCCTTAGTGTCCAGCTCGTCCTCGTGTTCCGCTGTGCGGGGCTTCCAGGCCAAGGAGAAGGTCAGACCACTGGAGGTATCGCGTTCCTCCATCAGCCGGCTGATCTTCTGCACCCAGGCATCTGCCCGATTGATTCGCTGCCGAATCATCTCGCCCACGCTGTGCACGATGATCTCCTCATATAGCTCCCGGTCCTTGGCCGCGAGCAACTGTTGCTGCTCCAGGCGGTCGCGCTGCAGCGCCCCGAGCACCTGAAAGATGTCAGTCGTTCGCCCTTGATGCTCCAGCACCAGCGACAAGCGCTGATTCTGCTCCCGCAACGTCTGCCACCAACTGAAGACTAGTTCATCCGTTGCTGCCTCCGCGGGCAGTTGCAGCTCGCGGGCCAGCGCGTTCAGGGTCGGTCGGTAATCGGTGAGCAAACCCTGTTCCTTATTGAAGGCTTCGTTCAGTCGGAAGAGGATGCGCCCGGCGTCGGTCTGCAGCAGTTGGCCCATCTCCTTGGTGATGAGCCGCGCCAGTTCCAGCGGGCTGGCGTCATCAGGCAGTCTGTACCTGTCCAGAGTAGGTTCAGCGCTGAAGATCTGCTGCCAGCCGGCCTGCACTGCATGGGCCGCTCGCAAACGGCCCTTCACGACAGCCGAATCAGCGTTACCCCGCAGAGTCTCGCCCTCCAGCGTGGCAATCTGGGCGCTGACCTGCTCTCGTAGGTCGGGCAACGACCGCAGACGAGCCACGACTTGACTGATGCGTGCCCGAATCTCGGCGGCGCCCATCTCCAACAGCCGCCGCTCACTGGCCCGAATCTCCTCAGCTATCTGCCGCTGGCGCGCCGCCAGCACATTCAGTTCACCCTGCAACTCGTCGACGTCGGCCCGCGCTGCCTGCAGGTCAAGCTGCAGGCGCTGCAGCAGTGCCTGCGTGTGCTGCCAGTCGCGATCCAGCAGTTGCAGCCGGTGCAGCTCGGATCGGTAGTTTCGCATCGCCTGAAGGGCCGCCGTCAGCCCAAGCTCGGTCGCTTCCAAGTTGAGCCCCAATAAGGCCCGCTGCAACTGATTGCGTGTCTGCAGGAAACGCTGTTCGGCCAAGAGCAGCGACTGGAGCAGCCGTGCTGCCTCACTCTGACGCACGCGCAGCTCTTCGGCCACCCGGCGCAGGCTATCCCAGTGTTGCTCCAAAGCGGTCAGGGCCGGGCGACGACGGTATTCTTCCGCCGCCTGATCCTGACAAGTTAGGACGGCCCGCAACTCGGCGGCAACCCGTTCGCGCTCCGCCTGCAGGACAGCGAGCTCGGCGCCCAGTTGCTGCAGCATCTGCTCCCGATATCTCTGGCGGGCTTCACGGCCGATGAACCGGGACAGGCTGCGCGGCGGCGCCTGCCCGGTGAGCAGTGCAATCCGATAGCGTCCATCCATATCCAGAACGATCGCACCGGGATCGTTCTCTGGGCTGCTCCAGAGGATACTGCGCAGCACACTGTCAATCGCTGCGCCATCCACCTGTGCGCTGGGCACCGGCTGCAGGACATCTGCCAGTGTGTGGCTGAAGAACTGTGGATGAGGGATGATCACCTTGTCATAGCCATTGACGGCCGCCAGGTATTGCTCGGGCACAATCAGTGCATCCAGCAGCCCGGCCTCACAGATGGCCGCCTCCACCCGTTCCCGCTGCTCCGGGGTTACGTCATCGCGAAACTCCACTGCCGCGTAGAATGGCAGGTGCGGCACCTCGGCGGCGACCAGTGCCTGCCGGGCCGCCTCCGTTTCCGGATGACGCTCGGGCTCCGGCTCCACTCGTTCGCGCCAGCACCGAATCTCCTCACGCTTGGCGGCAATGCCCTGGTCCTGCTGCGCCATGCGCCCCTTGATCTCAGCCACCTCGGCAGTACTCTGCTCGCGATAGCGACTCCATGCCTCGTCAATCGGCTCCAACACAGCACTCGGCAGGTGCGGCTCGTAGATGTCCATCACCCGCTGCGCCACCCGCAACTGTTCTTCGCGGGTAAGCTGCAGATGTGCGAGCCCCCCCCACCAACCGTCCAGACTCTGTAGGTAATCTTCCTTCAACTGATCCATGTCCGAAATCAGCTGCTTCTGCTCGCGCTCCTTGTCGTCATAGGCCCGGCTGGCTGTCGCATGAGCTTTCTCAGCCTCCGCCAGTTGCTCCTCTGCCCGGGCATGCTGGCGGACAGCGGTCAGCCCCACCTCCAGCTTCTCCAGGTGTTCCGCAGCCGCTTGCTCCCAGAGCACGAAGTCATGCTTGCCGCTGGCACGCTCTCGGCGCCAATGCTGCAGCGCATCGCGGTGCTCAGAAAAAGCGGCTTCTTCGGCTAAATCGCCCAGGTCCTCCGCCTTCTGCTCGAGCCGGCGTTCCAGGTCCTCTGCCCGCTCCTGCTGCTGCCGCAGTGAACGCTCGGTTTCGCGCTCCTTGCGTTGCTTCAGTTCAAGGCCCGACTGCTTCTTGCTCTGCTCTGCCTGTCGCTCGCGCAACTCCTGCTCCAATTGCTGGTGGCGGCGCTCGACGGCGAAGACGTCGTGTTCCTGCAGCTGTTGCTGTTCGCTCTCCAACGCCGACTGCTCTTCCCTCAGATCTTCCCGTGACTGCTGCAACTGCGTAAGCTGGGCCCGCTGGGACTGCAGCCGATCGCGCAGATCCTGCTCCTGCTGCTCGAAGCCGTGGCAGCGCTGAT
Source organism: Bacillota bacterium (assembly GCA_023436245.1). Classification (GTDB taxonomy): domain Bacteria; phylum Bacillota; class UBA994; order UBA5500; family UBA5500; genus JAEZJZ01. Next base: position 66,117 of record JAEZJZ010000020.1, read on the forward strand.
CAGCCTCCAGCAGGTGCTTGGCCAACAGCGCCAACTGCCAGCGGTTATAGGTGTCGTAGACACCGGACAGGCGCTCCATGGCCTGCTCGTCCCGCTGCAACTGCTCCAGCTGCTGTTTGATCTGATCCATGTTCTCAATGGTCTCAGAGAGCGGGCGCAGCTCATCTTCCGAAAGCGGCGGCAGGCTGGAGTTCAAGATTTCATAGATGACGGTGGGCTTGAAGTCACGCGAAAGCTTGGGGCTGCGCAGCTGAATCAGCAGCTTGATCAAGTCCTCGTAAGCACCCTGGTCCCTGAAGCCAAAGATATACCGATTCACCAGTTCGGCGTAATTATGCCTGGTTTCCGCTAGCGCGCCGCCGCCCTGCAGGCGGTTGCTCAACTCCTTGCGCGAAAGCGGCACAATCTCTGCGTTACCGGTCTCCAGATTAGTCTCTAGCTTATGCAGTTGAAAGCTCTCCCCGATGCGGCGGTTGTCGGTGATCACGAAACCCCAGAACTCCAGCGAGGCATGGCGGCGCGCCCGCAGCCCGATGCCGCAGGTGAGGTAGCGCTCGCTCTGCTGCCGTTTGAACTCCAGCCAGAGGTAACCAGTGCGTTCCTCCTTGTCACAGACCTCGCCCAGCAGATAATCGTCCATGCGCCGGGCGCGGGAGCCAAAGGGGTCGAGGCGATCGGGGCTGGTCTGGCCGTCCAAGAGCACAGGGATAAGGCTCTGCATGGTCACGGACTTGCCCGATCCATTGCTGCCCCGAAGCAACAGCTTGCCATCGGCAAAAGCAAACTCCTGTTGATCGTAATACCAAAAGTTCAGGAAGCCAGCCCGACAGGGCTGTAGACGATCTGTTGTCATTCCTCCAACCCCTCCTCCGGCCCCGCAAAGTCCGCTGGATAGCTGCCGCTGAATCTGGCCAGGGCCGAACGCAGGCAAACCGTCCCGGTGCCCGGCTCCACGGCAGCCAACTGCCAATCCAGCAACAGATCGAGCAAGTCTCGCGCCACTTCGTTTAGGTCCTTCTCGCGGTATTCTTTGGACCAGCCGCGGGCATAACGTTGGCGGCACTCCTGCACCCAGGCCAGATAGCTGGCTTCTGGCAGGCAAAGGCTGCCGTCATACTGCAGTGGAATGTCCTCCACCAGATAGTGCTCGCGGGCCAGCCCGGCAAACTGCACCGCAATGTCCTCGATCACCCGACTGCCGGGAAAGGGCCGATAGCGCGCGAAGCGCTCGGGCAGGGTGAGCATGGAGGCGTTGCGAAAGAGATCGAATTGAAAGTCGAAGTTCTGCTCCAGATCCTCGCGCAGGCGCGAGCGATAATTGCGCAAGTAAAGGAAATCCGGATCCTGGTCGTCGCTGCGGTGGATGACCGGGCAGAAGAGCAGTTGGCGATAGATGCGGTGGCGACGGCGGACGGTGGGATCAGCCGCCAGATCGCTCTCCAAGAGCTGCACTGGATCGTCCAGGGACTGCAAACCATGCGGCAAGTTGCGCAGAAAGTAGCGAACCACCGGAGTCACCTCGTAGAGCACCTCGGCCTCACTGCGGCTGAACTGGTCCACCTCGCCATCCACCACCAGCAGCAGGCCAAACTCGCTGGCCACGCGCATCACCCGCACCAGCGACTTGCGATGCTCATAGTTGGTCCAATCCAGCCTGCCTGTTTCCGGGTAGAGCGACTGCAACTCCTCGCAGAGTTGGGACAGCAAGAACTGTTCTTCCACCGCCAAACCCTCCAAGAAGGCCAGCAGGCAGCAGAAGATGGTGTAGTCACGCGTGCTGGTGAAATCCGGGATGCCCATCCAGGGCAGCGGAACAGCCGGCACCTTCTCCAGCTTGGCGAAGTGCCGGTGCACAACCAGACGCAAACCTGCCTTGTCCCAAAACCACTTGCGCAGCGTTTCCTCCCGCCGACGCACCAACTGGTATTTTTCCGGCTCCCGCCGACGCAGAATCCAGAACTGCTGCAACAGATCGGCGGCCGCCTCTTTGGCCAGCTCGTCAAAGCCAGCATTGCTGATCTGTGATTCCATTGGGGGCCTCACTCCCAAAACTCCAAAGTATAATCCGGCATCAGCAGGCTGCCATCGCAGGCATGCAGCCAAATCTGCCCTGGCTGCACTTGCAGGCGAAAGCGGCGCCCGCTTTCCGTGCTGCCAATGCGCTCGCTGCTGGCCAGGGCGCGGGCAATCCAGCCGAGCAGCGTCTTGCGCAGCAACGGCTCCACCACTCCCAAATCAGCCACCCGCAAGCTGCCTTGCTTGGCCAACTGCTGCAGGATGGCGGCTTCGGCGTGCTGTTCCTGCAGGTAACTGGCCAACTGCGCCGTCTTCTCCGCCGTTCGATCCATGATGGCAGTGGAGCGACTCTTCTGCCGATAGGTGCGCACCCGCGGCTCCAGCGGCAGGGCCAGGGCAGGCCGATCCCAGGTCTCAGCATAGATGTCTTCCGTGTCGCGCCCAGGCGCGTAGAAGTGGCGTGTATCCTGCAGGCCGAAAACACTGGCGGAGAGAATGTGAGCGTCCGCCAGCGTAGGGCAAGCGGCAAACCGCTGCGCCAACTGCAGATACTCCTGCCGACGGCTGCGCTGCTGCTGATGTCGTTCACCCAACCGCTGCACAAACCGGGTGATGCGCCGAATAGCCTCATGCGTCTCCAACTGCAACTGATAGCGATCGCTGCTGCGTCCCGGCTCGCCAAGAAACCAAGAGCGGAAGTTGGTCCACTGGCGACGGTAGCTGGCGAGCAACTGGTCACGCGCTGGGCGTTCATCCAACCGCGGAATGGAGAGGGCATAGTCCGCCAGTCGCTCGCAGATCAGGTCCAGCCGCTGCTGGTCGACACCAGCGAGCAGAGACTCGATCTTCACAGCAGCCCGCTGCAAGGCACTGACGAAATTGCGCAGATAATCACCCAAGGAGTCCCTGTAGACCAGAAAGGCGTCGACATTCATCAAAGCCTCGCTGCGCTCGCTGCTCAGGTAGGCCAGGTAGCTGGTGGCGTTGGTGGTCAGGCGACGGAAAGCCGCAAACAGATCAGTCCACCGACCCTGCAGTTCCTCAGCCGTGACCTGATTGCCCAAAGCGAGAAATCGCTGCAGCGTCTCCAGCAGGCGATCGACATCGGTGCGCTCCAGCGAGCCACCGAAGGATGACCCCATCTGTTCCAGATGCATGACCATGCGCTCAATCTCGATCGTGTAGGCAGTCGCCTGGTAGCGAAAACGCTTCTTGCGGAACTCCTCGACGCTGGCCACCCGGCGGGTGTCCTGCCGCGCCACCAGATTGCCCCATTCCACCAGTTGGTTCAGGTCCTGCTCTAGTTCGTTCTCGCCGTACTGAGCGAAATACTGATTCAGAGCGAACTCACGCAGCAACTCCTCGGGATAGAGGAAATGCCGCATACTCTCGTGCTGCAAGTAGAAGTGACGTAAGATCGACCGATAACGCCAGGCATTGCCGGCCGTCAGGTAACTGGCTTCAGTCAGCGGCCGCAGTAACCGTTCATCCATAGCATCTGCTCCCTCATCGTTGCGCCCGAGGGCGCATTACCGTCAGAATTCGTTACAGAAGCCGCTCACCCCTGCCTAAGTGATAGCAACTTGCCATCTCAGATGGCTTCCTCTCCGTGGCTGACTGTTCTAGCCGGGGTCCAATGACAGAGGCCCGGGAGCACCGACTCCCGAGCCTCTGTTATCTCCCGGCTACTCTTGTTCAACGTCTGTGCCAAATAGGGAGTGCAGCCAGTTCTGCCGTCCATGCAGCACTCGAGCGATGACGATTTGCTCGTCCATCACTCGATAGAACACCAAATACGGATTGACAACAATCCGCCTATATCCCGGCAAAGCACCGGGAGCGTCTTCAGGCGGGACGACCGCACCCAGTTCCGGGAACTCGGCCAATCCCTTGATTCCCTCGTAAATGCGCCGCCTAAGTCGTTCCGCCGCCTCTCTATTGTCGACAACGATGTAGGAAAAGAGGCTATCGACATCAAAATAGGCGGACTCCGAGAGAACGATCCGCTTAGGCATGATCGATCCTCCGTTTGATATCCTCCATGGTCTGCTCAAAGTCCCGCATAGGGGTCCCTTTGGAGATTTCCAGATCCACCTCCGCCAGCATTTGCCCTAAGCGATGTCTGGCCATCAGTTTCTGAAAGGCCTCGTGACTCATCACGACCAAATCTGCCTCTCCGTTCTTGGTGACGACCACTGGCTCTCCAGTCTCATGACAAAACCTGGAGAAAGAACTATAGTCGTGCCGAATCGCCGTGGAAGGCTTAATGGCCGTGATTATCTGTACCGGACGACTCATGCTACTACCTCCTTAACCACTATTATGTCAATATTATATCATAGACGGCTTCGTTTCGGCACGCCTGCGCCACCCTATATGCAGCCAGGTGGCATCCTCAGGGGTGAGCGCCATTCTGTGGCGATGGATGGCGAATCACAAGGATAACCCGGCGAGCACACACAAGGCCTCACCATGCGCTGTCGCGCATAGTGAGGCCTTTCTTGCGGGAGCGAACGAACAAGGAGGTGAAGTCGGGAGGCAGCGACATCGTAATTGTCGGCGACTGCGCAAGACGCGCGGACTGCGTCCTCTGCGTCAGACCGGTCAAGAAGTCGGGGCTATGTGCTCTTGCGGAATCGGCGGCTCGCAACATAGGCTCCCAAAACAGCAACCAGAACCAGCCATTGTAGCCACTGGTTGTCCACTGCTGCGGCATCATCGTCCTCCGCATCGGCATTGTCGGTTGCCTCCAGATCCTTAATCGACCGCTGACCGCTGTCAACGACCTTGTTGCCCGCCGCGTCAACGGCCTCAACCATGTAGTGCAGAGTAACACCCGGCGGCACGTCGTTGAGCTCATGTTGAAAGATGAGCTTAATGTGCTGCCCGTTGGCAGTATGCTTCGGCCTCTGCAGCGCTAGTTCCGGCTGATGTGTGTCGATCAGATGATGCAGTTGGCCGTCCTGTTCATACCAGACCCGCATGTGCGATCGATAGAATGAGAAATCTGCGTTGAGATCCGTGATGGCAACGATGAAGTCCCAAATCTGAGCGGTCTGTGGGACTAAATCAACCTCCAGACGTGGCGGTTCACGCAGCAGTTGATCGGCCGGCAGCCACCGCCCCAACCAACGAGCCATGAAAGGGCTCCAGCAGACGGGCTGATAGGGCGGTCCGATCGCAGTTACCTCTCTTGCCCAATGATAAAGCTGCGCCATCTCGGCAGTCATCGCCTGCGCCTGGTAATGCCCGCCCAGATGAAACAAGGCATCACCAAAGGCAGCCCAGGCGGAATGCACGCGGTTTGTTTCCGGGATGACCAGCGAACCGGGTTCGCCACTCATAGCCAGAAGTCGCTGCCAACTGGCGATGGCGGCATCTGTCCGACCCAACGCTTCCTCGGCCATAGCCTGCAGATAGGTCAGCGCGGCGTCAGTCTTGTCAGCAGGGACCACCTGCCGCAACTGCGCAATCCGCTGCAGTACTTGCTCAGGCTCGCGTAACAAATCCAACTGCTCCAACTGCCACCGCAAGTTCTCGTCCATCCCGCTCAGCATGTAAGAGGCGGGACTGCGTAGATTGGCTACCAGTCGCAGATCCGTTGTCGGCTCAATATCCTGCCACTCCCAGACCAGGAGGTCTCCATCAAAACGGAAATCCCCTGGGAATGCGCCTACCAGCTGAGATGGCCGAATGTCCATGAGCTCCACCGTCAGCTTGGCCCGACCGATGGGACCATGCCAAAGGGAGCCGGTGGTCATGACGTATCCAGTCTCCACCCAGCCCTGGGAATCGTACGAGTTGGTCACCCAGTAGGTGTTTCTGACCTCCCTGGTCTGACCGGCCGAGAACTGCATCTCCCAAGTCAGCCAAGACGGATAATCGTAGGCCCTCGGGTTCTGGTCCGGCTGCAGCCCCACCTCTCTTATGACCTGCACCGGCTGCCCGTCTACTGTGGCTGAGAACTCATGCAGTGTGGTGTCAACTCCCGGCTCGTCACCGTTCAAGCTGCCTTCCGGAAATCCCACCAGGATGCTGGTGCCAGGCCCATCATTGCGAAAGCGAAAGGTGGCTGTGACCTCGCACCTGGTCGGATACACCTTGATGTAGACATCTTCCTCAACCATGCGCACCTGCGAGCTATGGATCGGCTGCACTGCTTCGCCGATCCGACCGAGCACCGCATCGTCAGCCGCCACGCTGCCGGGGAACGCCAATAACAGCAGCATTACGCCCAAAGCCAGCATCCAGCCTCGCATTCCTGCCGTCATCCTCCTCTCTTCTTGAAACAGAGGGGACTGGCCCCGCTGTTTCGTCTGGTGTTCTCCCCGGCCGCTCTCTGCTATCGTGGCCGCCGGGCGGCATGGATGAAGAAGCTGACTAGCTCGTGGCCGACGGCAGCATCCTCAGGGGAGGGGTCAGTGCGGGTAAAGGTCAGCGTGATCGGATACTCGCGCGAGTTAAAGACTAGGGTATCATCGTCCAGCCGCTCCAATGGCATGCCATCCTCCGCATCATAGCCCCATGGGGCCGACTTCAACACAAAGGGCTGGTCGCTGATGAGCCAGATCATCTCTTTGCCGCCATAGAACGGACCGAAGCCCGACTGCGGACTATATGACAGCACTATCTGCTCGCCGCCCGGATTGTAGTGATTGTTGATCATAGCCACCTTGTCGCCAACTGTAGTCAAGTGCTCGTAGGCCCAATCTCCGATACCAAACGCCTGGAAGAACTGCACCCGCGACCAAGGATCATAGAGAGCCAGAGTGAGCAGAAAGGCCGTCAAAGCAACGGCTACCAGCAAGTTCTTACCCCGCAAGCTGTCGGCCTCCCTTGGCGCCGGCTGGCGGCCAGTGCCGTTTATTGGCAACAGTATATCATGCCGGGCATGGTCCTGACAGCACCAGGATGGCCTTCCGTATGATGCACTATGGCGCATTGAGCACACGTTCTAGCGAGGTGTCCTCGTTTTACCGAGGCAAACGGACTCATTCCGGGAGAGCTAAGCCCAGGCGAGCGCCCAAGCTTTTTGCTTGGCGTTTCTCCTGTCAGGGGACCGGCTCCTTCACGCAAAGAACCACAGCCGCCGATGGCTGTGGTTCAATCACAAGATATTCGGGCACCTAAGGGCCGCAACGGCCTGGACCGCTTCCTGAGTCAAGTCCTGACTGAAGTCCCTAACATCCCGAAGATCCTCCCGCATGTGCAACAGGACGGCCTTAGTTCTCCGCTCGCTCATAGACAATCCTCGCTTTTCGCTTGATGTCATAGCCGAACTTCTGCTCCAATCTCTCGGCCTGCTTGGCGGTGATTACGTCAACTGCCTTACCGGCAGCTAACTCAAGCTCCTGGGTCAGAGAGATAAACTGCAATCCCATCGGAGACCTAAGCTCCACCAGCACATCAAGATCACTATCGGACGTCTGCACGCACCCGGTTCCCCAAGGATCTACACTCCCAAACCTTGAAGTTTCGCGCGTTTGTTGATAATATCCAACTTGTTTGCTCGGGGGAGGCGGGCTTCCTTTGCGGAAACACTAGAGATCCAGGAAAGAGTTGGGACTATGACCTAGAGGAGGATCTGGCGAGTATAGGATTGGAATGCCGAGAGATAGCGGGTAGGGTAGATAGAACACCGTACTGAAGGGAGTGCTAGTGATGAGAATCTTGAAGATATCGGGAGTGCTGATTCTTCTTGTGGTTGCTGTCATAGCCACATTGTTAGTTGCTTCTAGGATCAATCACGCAAGGCGATTAGGGAGAGAGGCTAAAGAATATCCGCCACCGGGCAATATGGTAGAGGTAAACGGCAAGAAGTTACACGTATATGCAGAAGGTGTTGGAAGCAGCACGCTCGTGTTCATGGCAGGCCACGGTACCAGCAATCCAACAATGTTACTGCTATCACCGTTTGTCCGGCAACAGACGGCACGAACTGTCCTGGAGTTGACGGAACGGTTGTCCTGAAGAACAGCTTCGTTAGGGGAAGCAGTTGTCCAGGGCCACCGGCTGTGAGTTCAAGGTAGGCGTCCCCGAGAGTGGGTTTATCGCTTTTGTTCTCCCCAAACTGCGGCGCTTTGTGCTAAGAGGCGGCCCTGCTCTATGGGCCGCCCAGTTTGGTATAGAATCCCACAGGGCGCTCAGGTCGTCCCCCGACGTTGCCCTATCCTCCCTGTGGGCAAGAGCCTAGGAGAGTTCACCGTCGACCACGCGCTTGGCCATGTGGTCATCAATGATGCGGTGTTTGTTGTGGGCGCCATAGATCAGGCAATGCGTGCAAAGCTTGTTGATCATCCTGGCCGAGCCGGAGGAGTAGCGGTAGATCTCGTCCAGCGCGCCCTCGGTGAAGATGTCACGTTCAGCTCCAGCATAAGCCATGTGGCGCTCAATGTAGGCAGCAACTTCTGCGCGATCATAGTGGTGTAGCTTGCACTGCAGGTCGATGCGCTGGCGAATGGCCGCGTAGGCCTGTAGCACCAGGCGTTCCCAGAGTTCGCTTTGCCCGACCAGGATGAGAGCCATTGGACTCTCGGCATCCATGCGGAAGTTCAGCAGGAACCTCACTTCTTCGAACATCTCCCGATCCAGGAGATGGGCCTCGTCGATGACCACGACCGGCTGCAGGTGATGAATCCCTTTCATCAGCTCTATCTCGCGGTGTAGCTGACGTTTGGCATCGCCTCGGTAGAATTTGGCCTCGCAACCTAACTGCTCCAGCAGCCCCTTGTAGAAGTGGCGGGGCGTGAGCTTGGAGTCGGCTAGATAGAGCAGTTTGAAGCGAGACTGGTCCAAGGTTTCGGAGAAGCAGCGGATGGTGGTTGTCTTGCCGGTACCGGGGTCACCACTGACCACCGCAAACCATTGCCGCTCGGCTGCATAGGTGAGCCGCCCCAGCGTCTCCTCAAGCTGTACTGATCGGTAGAGTTTCTGGGTTGGAATGTCCCGCGAGAATGGAGAATGCGACAGGCCATAGAATGACTCAAACATGACTATCCTCCCGCACCAACCGGTAAGAGACGGCTGGAGCCACCCGTTCCTGTCTCTCTTGGCTCTTGGCGCCGGCGGCAATGAGCAGGCGTGAGGAATCTGCTATGCGCGTGGTCAGGTGATCCGGCAGAGGTGGGCGATCGCCTACTTTAGCACCGATGACCAGTTCCCTAACCCGCCAGGGTTTGTGGCCAGAGTACTCAATCGTCAGTTCGGTGGTATCTTGCGGATCGTAGACTACGTCAACCTTGCAGCCGAGGAAACTGACGCCGACCTCATACTTACGGCCGAGGAAGCTGATGCAGCCGGCCTTATCCACTTTACGTTGCTCGCAATGCAGAAAGGCGTCTGCCAGTAGTTCCGGCTCCACAAACCGGAGGGGCTTGCTGTCGCTCCGGTAGGCTTCTTCCGGGCTTTGGCCTAGGGCAGAGTGAGGTTTGTGCTGGTAGCATTCCGAGAGCCAGACCTGAAACAGTTCGTTCAACTGGTCTAGGGTCTTGGGCCTCTGCAAAGATGCCTCTTTCAGGAACGAGTCAACGACTCTGTTGAATCGCTCCACCTTGCCTTTTCCCTCGGGGGAATACGGTTTGGCGTACAGCAAGCGAATGCCTAGCTTAGAGCAGGTTCGCTGCATCCAGGTGGTGCGGTATTGCTTGCCGTTGTCGAAGTAGACGGCTTCCGGTACTCCGTACTTCTGAATCGCCCGGCGGAAGCAGTCTTCTACCACCGCCTGATCCATAACAGGATAGAACTCTCCGTGCAGCACCAATCGAGTGGCATCGTCCAGGAAGGTGACCAGGTAGACCTGCTTGCTGGTGCCGTTAGGACCGATTGGCAGGTATGGTCCGTACTTCAGATCAGACTGCCAAAGACGATTGCGATGGGGTTGTTGCCACCGCCGCGTAGCCACTCCCGTTTCGGCATACATTCGCATCTGGCGGGTGCTGTAACCTCTCTCGGTCAGTTTCTCTTGTAGGGTGCTGCGCCGGATCTGACCTTTCTCAATCAGGCCTTCCCACTCCATGATCTGTATTAGCTGGCTGACGCTCCGGCTGGGCACTTCCCGCCGTAGCATAATGGCCTGTTCCAAGACCTCTTTCGGAATGGCGCTGGACGCCTGCTGGCTCTTGGCTCTCGGTTGCAGACCAATGAAGCCCTCTTGGCGGTACCTGGTCAGGTAGCGCCTGAGGGTACGGTCCGAGATGCCTGTTTCTTGACAGATGCGGGTTCGTAACTCCCTAGCTTTGGCCGAATCGAGTTCCCCGGACAGGAGTGGAGCCAACAACTGCACTCGCTTGGTAGCAATCTCTTCCGCTTTTTGCTTGTCTTTCATGCTCATCTCTCCCTTGCTTGACCTCGTTTTCGAGTCTAGCAAGGGGAGTGTTCGGGCAGCCATGCAGAACGGGTATGTACCCAAAGATTTGCGTTCACGATCGGTCGGACAATCTGCTTCAGCCACCCGCTGGCCGATCCGACCAACTGTTTAAGCCTCTGGTGTGCCGACTGTGCAGGGCTGGCCGGGCTCTCCACAGGGCCTGTCTCATACCGAACGGCGATAGAGGCCAGGCATCCGAGCCAATAGGTCACGTTCTCCGTGACCCAACGCTTCCAACGGTTGACGGTGGCCTCATCTGCTGGGGCTGTGTTTTCCTCCCGGCTAGACAAGATCTGTTCCACGCACTCCGCTCTGTAGCGTTTGTATGGCACTAAGAAGTCCGGCAGCTCATGATGGATTCGTCCGCAGCTCTGACACCGCAGCCGGCGGATGTACGCTGCATTCTTCTCGCCTTCATCGTCGATGAACCCACGAGATCGACTACCAATAACCTTCATTTCGCCGTCGCAGCAAGGACACGGGATCTTCTCTGCACACCTAATAAAACACGCCGGGAGACTTCTCAACCAGCTCATAGTTTGATACTATGATCATGTTATTTCTTGGGAGACGTCTCCGGTGAGCCTGCGTCAACAGGTTCACGCTTTACGGAGGCGTGTTTGCTTTCCTAAGATACGGTCATTATATCCAGCAGACTCTGGACAGGCAACAACGTCAGCTTCTTGACCTTTCATTGCGTCAGAAACATCCGTCTTTGAATATCCACTCACGCCGCCGGCCGCATTCGCGAAAGCCCACCTTCTTGTAGCAAGTGATGCCTGCTTGGTTATCGGCGTCGACGGAGAGCATGATATTGTGCAGATTCATGGTTTGGAATCCGTACTCCAGAATCAGCCGTATGGCTTCTGCGCCGTAGCCCCTGCTCCGGTGTTCCTCCTCTCCAATGAAAATCCCCATGAACGCGTTACGGCTACGGTGATCGATATTCTGCAGGCTGATGCACCCAATCATCACTTCACCGTCTAGCAGCACTATAGCGTAGCGTTGCGTGTCGCTGGCCGGCTCAAAGAGCCATTTCATCTCGCTCTTTGATGAGACTATCCAGTGATACTGGCCGAAACTGCCGGCGACTGCTTTGTCGTTCATCCACTTGCGGTATGTTTCCGCATCATCGGGGTTGACAGGCGAAAGGTAGAGCCGTTGGCCAGTTATCTTGCGAAAATAGCGCATGAGTACACCTCCCTGTTTTTCATAGAAGTTTTCATGAACATCATACTCCAAGGCAAATCTGCCGTCGTTCGATCTAGTCATATGATGATGGATTAGTGGCGGAGGTGAGGAACGCAGCAGCTTCACAAAGTGGCTGGAAAGAGTCTCTTCCGGCGTCTCACTCGAATCGCCTACGCAGGCCGCCGTCACCCTAACCGTAGGAGCCAACTCTTCAGCGGACCTTACCAGCAGCGATGCTATGCAATTGCGGAAGGCAGAAGGAAAAGAGTGACGCCAGTAGCATCACTCTCCTCGCACACCAGGTACCTTATTCCGTTATAATCTCCGGCCCATCATACCACTTCGGAGTCTTATAGTGTTTGGCCATTTGAGGACGATATTTAGCCATTTGCTCACTCAGGAATCCTACCGGTGGGGCAACTTCCTTACCTTCCGGAACGAAGAACTTGCCGTTTTCAGGATCATATGCGTATTTTCCTGCCCTACCAAATATGAACGGTAGGTAAGATTCAAACTGGGCTTCCCCGTTATCATCCAAGATTAGGTTCTTGCCATCATTCTTGTAGTTGTAGAAGTGCTCTGCCTGCATCTTTCTGAAATCTTCCCTAATCTCAGCTACTTTGTCGGGATTGGTCAACAGTTCTATGGCACTTACCGCCATTGCTTGGGCACCCGCGATCAGCCCTTTATGGGCAACAGTAGAACCGGTTACCGCAGTAGTAGTCCAATGATGGCCGATGGCTCCCGGAGCAGAAGTGGGGAACCTAACACTTGTAAGAGGCACAACTAAGGAAACCTCGCCTATGTCAGAAGATCCTCCGCCCACAAATACCTCAGGGGATCCCTTTGGCTTATCCTCAATTGCCGAATCATCGGGAAGGCCCTTTTCTTCTGCACCTGCAGATCTCTGCAATGCCTTGATGAACTCGTGTTCATCCTCAGTCCACTCAGGCATACCCACCTTTTTGATGTTCTCTTGCACCATGTGGGCTAGAGTCTCATTTCTATAGCACTGATGGATTGCAGTGTACGGGGTAATCTCCATTTGGGTATCTGTGGCAAGGGCTGCGGCTTTGGCACAATTTAGCACTCTCTCGAAGTCAGACTTAATCAGTTTGTCCGAGTTTCTCACGAAATACCAGGTGGTTGCTCGATCCGGAACTACGTTAGGGCCTTCTCCACCCTCGGTCATCACATAATGCAATCTGGATGTGTAGTGCAAATGCTCACGCAGGAACTCGGTACTCACGTTCATTATTTGCACAGCATCTAAAGCTGATCTGCCGACCCAGGGAGCTCCGGCAGAGTGAGCGGTTGTTCCGCGGAAGGTAACGGAGAAGGACCAGTTGGTATTACTACCTACTCCGTAAGATGCACCAAAGCCATCTCCCCCATGGTTATCAATTACAACATCTACGCCGTCAAACACGCCGGCGTAAACCATGAAAGGACGGCTAATTACGGTTTCTTCAGCAGGGCTACCAAACATCTTAATGGTCCCGGTAAATCCCCCGTCTTCCATAGCTTTCTTGACTGCTACAACCGTACCGGCAGCCGCAGTTCCCATAGTATTATGAGTACAACCATGACCCGGCGCCATGGCTCCTTTTATTTCGGTTATGGGGGCGTGGGTAGGGTTTCCTGCCTCTTGGGATAGCATTGGTAGTGCATCTAACTCGCCTAATACGCCAATGGTTGGTCCAGGGCCATTGGAAAAAGTGGCAACGAAGGCAGTTGGCATTCCGCCTACCCCTTTTTCAATTGTGAAGCCTTCCTTTTCCAGGTAGTTTATCAGTAGGTTCGCGGTGTTGTATTCCTCTAAACCTAACTCCGCATAGGACCAAATGGCATCATTAATCTCCGCCAACATTTCCCGAGTCTCACTTTTTTGCAGAAAATCAATGGCAACCTGTTGGTTCTTATCAAATGCTTCTCTATTCAACGTTTTCTCCTCCTTTATTTAGGCACTAATAGGAGCAGGCTACTTCCTACCTTCACCTCCACTTATTTTTGTATGCGTAATAAGCTTATCATCAGACGCTTGGGGTTTCTACAACTATCGGCAGATAATTGTGCAAAAAAATGCAGGCAGATGAAAAAGCCACCCATTGATAGATCTCATTCTATCAATAGATGGCACTATACTTGGTGGAGGCGGGGGGATTCGAACCCACCGTCCGAAGGCCAGCCAGCCAGAGCTTCTCCGAGCGCAGTCCATGCTTTGAATTTCGCTCGGTGACGCCCCCGTGGACAGGGTCGTTACTTCGCTAGCCCGTTAATTTCCCGACCGATACCAGGCGCTCTCGGTCAGTAGACTACTGTTCATGACGCCCGCATCTGAACCCCAGTAGACACAGTTTCAGGCAGACGGCGGCCTTAGGCCGCGATTGCTAAATTGTTGTTAGCTATTGTTGTTTTCCCTGTTTTACGGGTACCAGGATCCCCGGCTCGCTACTCCAACCCACAGAACCCCCGTCGAAACCATGTCGCCCCCAAGCTTTGAAATCGTTGATTCTTAGGCCTGTGAAAAGGCCCGTTGCCTAAGCGCCGCGAAGGATCAGATTCTTCGTTTCACTCAGAATGACCAAAAAAGCTAGTATTCGCCCTTTTCCCGCTGCCGCATGGCCTGGGCAATTTCGCGATCGGCATCGCGGTTCGCTTCCGCGTCGCGCTTGTCGTAAAGCTTCTTGCCTTTGGCCAGCCCGATTTCGGCTTTGATCTTGCCTTCCTTCAGGTACAGCCGGGTGGCAACCAGGGTGTAACCTTTGGCCTGGGTGAGGCCGAGGAGTCGCATCACTTCCCGCTTGTGCATCAGCAGCACGCGCGGGCGCAGCGGATCATGATTGAAGCGGTTGCCTTGTTCATAAGGGCTGATATGAACATTATATAAGAACAGCTGGCCGTCATCAACCCGGGCAAAACTGTCACGCATGTTGGCGCGGCCAGCGCGAATTGACTTCACCTCAGTGCCGCGCAAGGCAACTCCTGCCTCGTAGGTCTCCTCGATGAAGTAATCATGGCGCGCTCTGCGGTTCTCGACCAGTGTCTTGCTACCTTGTTCTTTCATGATCATTTCCCCATAAGAAAAATCTAGCCCGACTTGCGCTGCAAGCGGGCTGAAGGTCACTATTCATTATATCAAGTTATCTATGGCGGGTCAAACTAGAGGACGCGCACGATCCAGCCTTCTGGAGCTTTGACATCGCCAAACTGAATGCCGCACAGCGTATCGTAGAGCTTGCGGGTGACCGGGCCGACTTCGGTCTCGCTGTGGAAGACGTGCAGCTTGCCCTGGTACTCGATGCCGCCGATGGGTGTAATCACGGCGGCTGTGCCGCAAGCGCCTGCCTCAGCGTACTGGTCGAGCTGATCGATGTAGACGTCGCCCTCTGCCACATCCATGCCGAGATAGTCACGTGCCACTTCCAGCAAAGAATACTTGGTAATGCTCGGCAGAATTGACGGGGAGGCCGGCGTGATGAAGCGGTTGTCTTTGGTGACGCCAAAGAAGTTCGCTGCGCCAACTTCCTCAATCTTGGTGTGAGTAGCCGGGTCGAGGTAAATGCAGTCAGCAAAGCCCTGCTTTACTGCCAGATGATGCGGCATCAGGCTGGCAGCATAGTTGCCGCCGACTTTGGCTGCGCCGGTGCCGCTGGGAGCTGCCCGGTCAAAGTCGGAGACGGAGAAGTTGACCGGCTTCAGACCACCCTTGAAGTAAGGGCCAACCGGCGAGCAAAAGACGGAGAAGATGTACTGGTCCGCCGGGCGCACGCCCAGGTTGTCGCCGACGCCAATCACAAACGGGCGCAGGTAGAGGGTTGCGCCGCTGCCGTAGGGAGGCACGTAAGCCTCGTTCGCCTTGACCACCTGTTTGCAGGCGTCGATGAACCGCTCCACCGGAAACTCAGGCATGAGCAGACGACGGCAGCTCTCCTGCATGCGCAAGGCATTTCTGTCCGGCCGAAAGAGTTGCACATGCCCATCTTTGGTGCGGTAGGCCTTCAGTCCCTCAAAGCATTGCTGGCCGTAATGCAATGCCGGCGAACCCTCACTGATGTGCAACTGGTTGTCTGTAGTCAGGGTTCCCTCGTCCCATTGTCCGTCTTTCCAGACGGACAGGTAGCGGTACTCGGTCTTCATGTAGGTGAAGCCAAGTTTACCCCAATCGATCACGGGTCGTTCCACGGCTCATTCCCCCTTCTAGAGTCGATGACCAATCTAATCATACCGCATTTGATCGGAGATCTCGGTCTGCCAGAATTTTCGAACATAAAAATTGGCAAGAATGGCAGTCACCCGTGCGGCTCTTCAGGGAAATCGGCGCAGAACTGGTGGCTAATCGTCTTGGTCAGCCGGGTCTGCCAGTTCGAAGTCAATCTTATGTTCCTCAGTGTTCACCTTGGCCACCTTCACCTGCACCGGATCGCCCAGGCGGAAGCGACGTTTGGTGCGCTTGCCGACCAGTGCATAGGCAGTGTCATCATACTGGTAGAAGTCATCCGCCAGGCTGCTGACGTGGACTAGGCCTTCAACCGTGTTATCCAACTCTGCAAAGAAGCCGAAGCTGGTCACCCCGCTGATGATCGCGGAGAAGACCTCGCCCTCCTTGCCCTGCATGTATTCCACCTTCTTGATGTCGATCACTGCCCGTTCCGCCTCGGTCGCGATTTGCTCCCGCTCCGAGGATTGCTGCGAGGCGCGGTCTACAAAAGCGGTGAGCTCTGCCCGTCGCTCCTCCGACAACTGCTTCTTGTGCAGGTGCTCCTTGATGATGCGATGAATCACCAGGTCAGGATAGCGCCGGATGGGAGAGGTGAAGTGGCAGTAGTACTTGGCGGCTAAACCGAAGTGACCCAGGCACTCCGGGCTGTAGCGAGCGCGCATCATCGAGCGCAACAGCACGCGGTGAATCAGGCGCTGCTCCAATCGGCCATCGATCTGCTCCAGCACCGCCTGGAAGCTACGCGGGTGGATGTTGTCGGCCTTGGCTTTGATGCGCAGGCCGAACGCATTCAGGAACAAATTCAACTCGGTCACCTTGGCCAGGCGCGGCTCTTCATGTACGCGGTAGACAAAGGGGGCCTCCATCCAGTGAAAGCGCTCCGCCACCGTCTCGTTGGCCGCCACCATGAACTCCTCGATGATGCTGTCAGCTACCGTCTGCGCACGGGGGACGATGTCCACCACCCGGCCGTCCTCATCCAGAATCACCTTGGCCTCGCTCACTTCAAAGGCGATGGCCCCTCGCCCAGACCGCTTCTGCAGGAGAATGTCGCGCAGTTCCTTCATGCGCTGGAAGAGGTCCAGATGCTCGCGATAGCGCTCGCGCAGCTCGCCCTCTTCACCCTCCAGCAGGCGGTTGACCTCGCCGTAGGTCATCCGCTCCTGGCTATGGATCACGCTTTCAGCTATCTGCTCGTGCACCACCGTGCCGCTCCGATCGATCTCCATCAGCACAGTCAGCGTCAGCCTGTCCACCCGTGGGTTGAGGCTGCAGATGCCGTTACTGAGGTCCTTCGGCAGCATGGGCAGCACCCGGTCCAGCAGATAGACGCTGGTTCCCCGCTCGAAGGCTTCCCGGTCCAGCGGCGAGCCGACTCGCACGTAATGCCCGACATCGGCGATATGTACTCCCAGCCGGTAGTTACCATTCTCTAGCCGTTCCACCGAGATGGCGTCGTCCAGATCTTTGGCATCCGGTCCGTCGATGGTCACGATCGGCAGCCCGCGCAGGTCCATCCTACCTTTCAGATCCTGCTCGCTGATGGTCAAATTCATCTTGGCCACCTGCTGTTTGACTTCGTCCGGAAACTCCTGCGGCAGATTGTGCTGGTGGATCACTGAGAGCACGTCCACGCCCGGGTCGCCGGCGCGACCCAGTACGGCCTCAACCACACCCGTGGCCGCGTGACGCCCCTCCGGGAACTGGGTGATGCGCACGACTACTTTGTCCCCGCTCTTGGCGCGCATGGTCCCGCCGGGGGAAATGACCACGTCCTGCCCCAGCTTGCGATCGTCTGGCACGCAAAAGCCGATTTGCTCGCCGCCTTCGAACTTGCCCACCACTTTGTCATTGGCCCGTTCCAGAATGCGAATGACTTCGCCCTCGTCTTTCCTGCCGTCTTGGCGCTCGCCCAGGCGCACGATCACCTTATCCCCGTGCATGGCGCCGTTCAGGTTGGAAGCCGCCAAATAGACATCCTCATCCCGCCCGGGCACCGACAGAAAAGCAAATCCCTTGGCATTGCCCAGCACGCGACCCACGGCCAGATTCATCATCTCCGGCAGACCATAGCGATGGTAGCGAGTCTTGACGATCGCTCCCTCGCGCTCCATCTGCCCAATCATTTCCCGCCACGGCTGCTCCTCTGCAATGTTGGCGGCCAAAGTGGCCACCAGATCTGGCTCCGACAACGGCTTATATATCTTCTCCCGCATTAAGCTGAGTAGCTTTTCCCGATCAATCATCGAGAGCACCTCCCTCTATTTTGGCCTGGTAACCCAGGCATAGTACTCTGTCGCCAGCAAGCATTGGCGAGCTAGACTGTGCAGTTACCTTACTAGTTTTCGTCGGATAAGGTCAAATCATCCGAAAGTAAAAGGCGGCCGCATGGCCGCCAAGAAGAGACATTAAGCCTGTGCAATTTCGCTGACCAACTCATCGATCACCTCGGCCACCGAGGTGATGCGCTCGGCCCGCCAAGCATTGGCCCCACAAAAAGCGAAGCCGTGCTGCAACACGCCGCGCTGAGCATTGATCAGCGCCTCCGCAATACAGTAGGGGGCCTGCTTCGGCGAACACGGCTGCAGGCAGTTGTAGGCGCAGCGGATGGGAGTCATCTCCCCGGCCTGCACCCGTTCCAGGAATGCGTTCCTGACGGCGCGACCCGGCATGCCCACCGGGCTTTGAATGAGCACGATGTCATCCTCTGTCGCCCGGAGATACTCCTGCTTGAACGCGTCCGACGCGTCACATTCGTATGTCGGCACAAAGCGCGACCCCAGTTGGGCTGCAGCCGCCCCCGCCTGTAGCACGCGGGCGATGTCGGCGCCGGTCCAGAGGCCACCGCCGGCAATCAGCGGTATTTGGCCGTATTCGTTCGGATATGGCTCAATCGCCTGCAACACCTCCGGAATCAGGCGCTCAAGCGCAACCTGCTCCGGCTGTTGCAACTGCTCGCGCGAGTAGCCGAGATGCCCGCCCGCCAAAGGACCTTCCAACACGAATGCGTCGGGCAGACGCCCATAGCGCTTCTGCCAGTGACGGCACATCAGGCTGGCTGCCCTGCCGGACGAAATGATCGGCGCCAGCTTCACCGGCGAGCCTGCCGTCAGTTCAGGTAGGGTCAAAGGCAACCCCGCACCGGAAAAGATGACATCCGCCTTGCCTGACACCGCCGCCGCCACCATCTCGGCGTAGTTGTTCAACGCAACCATGATATTCACACCGATCACGCCCCGGGGGCTCTGCGCCCGTGCTAGCTGTAGCTGCTCCAGCAACCCAGCTGCACTGGCGCGACGCTTGTCCATCGGGTAGTCGTCGCGGTAGAAACCCGTTTCCACACCGGAGATCACACCGAGGCCGCCGCAATTGGCGACTGCGGAGGCCAATCTGGACAAGGATACGCCCACGCCCATACCGCCCTGTACGATCGGTAGCCTAATCTCTAAATCACCTATCTGCCAAGCCTTTATCTTCATTGCCCGTGCTCCTTTGCAGTTGGCCAGTCTTCGTGCACAAAGTGTGCACAACCATGATCTGATTGTAGGCGAAACCTATTCAGGATGCAAACGTTTTTTCCGAGGTGGGTGCCGCCGGCCGCTTGGTCATCACCAAGAAGCTGCGTACACCATCTATGCGGGACACGGCGAACTCGCCGCTGACCGTGAATCCGCTGTGCTGATACACCTTGATCGCCCGCTGGTTGAACTGCAACACCGTCAGGCGCGGCAAGCCGAGGCGGCCAGTGGCGCCAGCGTACTGCAGCACTGCGGCCAGAAAGCAAGCGCCAAGTCCCCTGCCCGTCAGATCAGGCCGCAGTCCAAGGCCAACATCCAGCGCCGGTTGTCGGTAGCAGTCTGCCGCTTCCCTGGCCGGCACCCGAGCGGAGGCGCCAAAGCAACAGAAGCCGACCAGCTGACCTGACTCGTCCAACGCCGCGCAGTACTCGCCGTTCAGCAACTCCGCCAGCCCAGCGGCGCCGCGGGTCGAATTGTAGATATCATAGGGGAAGGGATAGCGCCAATCCAGGACTTGCCCGGCCAAAGGTTCGTTCATGGGCTGGAATGAGAACTCCATCGGTTACATGCCGAGCTCGGTGCTGATCCCTTGCATGGCGCGCAGTCCTAGGTTGATGAACTGCTCGAGAGTGAGGCCGAGCTCGCTGCAGCTCTGCAACTGCTCGCGACTGACTCCCCGGGCGAAGCTCTTCTCGCGCACACGGTTCATGATGAAGGGCACATCGATTGACCCCAACTTGCGGTCGGGATGAATCAGGGCAGCAGCCACGATCAGCCCGGAAAGTGGATCTGCAGCATAGAGCGCCTTATCCATCAGACTGATTCTCGGCAGTCCATGGGCTTCGTTATGCACCTTGATCGCGTAGACCAGATCCGGGTCAAAACCGGCGTCCTCCAGCATGGCAGCGGCCAAAATGCTATGATTGGTTGGATCGCTAGCTGTCTGGTCGTAATCCAGATCATGCAACAGCCCAGCCAACCCCCACCGCTCCACACTCTCGCCAAAGCGAGCCGCCAGGGAGCGCATGATCGCCTCCACTGCCAGCATGTGCTTGATCAGGTTCTTGTTCTTCACGTGCTTCTGTACCATCTGCAGCGCCTGTTCGCGCGTGACCATCTATGAATCTTCCTTTCTGCCCGAATATGCGGGATATATGTTTTGTCCTCAGTTTAGCAGACTACCGCCGAGAACGCCAACAAAAGGGGCCAAGCGGGCGCCATGCATGGCGCCCCTACGAGAGCGTGCGCATACCCCTCTCATCCGTAGGGGGCGCATGCATGCGCCCCTGCGCCCCGTGCTTGCACCGCATCGCATCCCATGGACAACATTTGTGCGCCAAGCGCAAGAGAGACGACAACTGTCGTCTCTCTTGCGCTAATCATGTGTCGCGACTGCGACAGTTCCTTTGATGTAATCTAGATGAACAGCGGGGCGAAAACCAACGCCACGATGGTCATCAGCTTGATCAGAATGTTCATGGACGGTCCAGAGGTATCCTTGAACGGATCGCCTACCGTGTCGCCAACCACGGCTGCTGCATGAGTAGGTGTACCCTTGCCGCCGTGGTTGCCCGCCTCGATGAACTTCTTGGCGTTATCCCAGGCGCCGCCGGAGTTGGACATCTGGATAGCGACCAGCACGCCGGTGAGCAGGGCGCCTGCCAGGAGACCGCCCAGGGCCTCGCGGCCGAGCAGCAGTCCGGTAGCCAGCGGAGCAACCACTGCCAAGAGACCGGGCACGACCATCTGCTTGATGGCGGCGGTGGTGCTGATGGAAACGCAACGCGCATAATCCGGACGAGCCTTACCAGTCATGATGCCAGGAATCTCGCGGAACTGACGGCGCACTTCTTCAATCATCTCGAAGGCAGCCTTACCCACAGCCTGCATGGTGATCGCCCCGAACAGGAACGGCAGCATGCCGCCGATGAACAGGCCGATGATCACCTTCGCGTCCAGCAAATTGATGCCAGCTTCGAGCTGCACAGCCTGAGTGTAGGCCGAGAACAAAGCCAGAGCGGTCAACGCAGCGGAGCCGATGGCGAAGCCTTTGCCGATGGCAGCCGTGGTGTTGCCGACTGCATCCAGCTTGTCCGTCACTTTGCGGACCTTCGGGTCGAGTTCAGCCATCTCAGCGATGCCGCCAGCGTTGTCAGCGATCGGACCGTAAGCATCAACCGCAACCACAATGCCAGTAGTGGCCAGCATGCCGACAGCGGAGACGGCAATACCGTAGAGCCCAGCGAAGTTATATGCCACATAAATGGCCAAGGCAATTACCAGAATAGGCAAAGCGGTGCTCTTCATGCCGACAGCCAGACCAGCGATGATGTTGGTGGCCGGACCGGTCTTGGAAGCCTCGGCAATGCCCGCAACCGGTGGCTTGTCAGCAGAAGTGTAGTACTCCGTGATCTGGCCGATGGCAGTGCCAGCAATCAGGCCGGCAACCACAGCATAGAACACGCCGATGTCGATGCCCAGGAACTGCACCAGGAAGTAGGCGGCCAGGATGGTCAGCCCGCTGCTGACGTAGGTGCCCATGCTCAGCGCCCGCTGCACATTGGCGCCTTCCTTGGCGCTGACGAAGCGGGTGCCAATGATAGAAGCGACGATGCCGGCCGCTGCGAGCAGCATCGGCAGCAACACGCCCTTGATGTCGCCAAAGGTGACGATGCCGATGGACATCGCAGCCACGATGGATCCGACGTAGGACTCGAACAGGTCGGCGCCCATGCCGGCCACGTCACCCACGTTGTCACCCACGTTGTCCGCGATCACGGCCGGATTGCGCGGATCGTCTTCGGGAATACCTGCTTCAACTTTGCCGACCAGGTCAGCGCCGACATCAGCGGCCTTGGTGTAGATGCCGCCGCCCACGCGCGCAAAGAGGGCGATGGAGCTGGCGCCGAGAGCGAAACCATTGACGATTACCGGGTCCCGGAAAATCCAATAGAGAATGCCCACACCGAACAAACCAAGTCCGACCACGGACATGCCCATGACGGTCCCGCCGCTAAAGGCGACTCCGAGTGCACGGTTCTGCCCGTGCTGGGCAGCGTTAGCGGTGCGCACGTTTGCTTTGGTGGCTACAGACATGCCAATGTAGCCAGCCAAAACGCTGGAGCCCGCTCCGGCCACGAAAGCAATTGCGGTGCGTGGGTCGATGGCCACGGCCAGAAGCACCGCCAGAATGGCCACGAATACCAACAGAATGGTGTACTCGCGCTTGAGGAAGGCCATCGCGCCTTCATGAATGGCGCCGGCAATTTCCTTCATGCGCTTGTTCCCGGCTTCCTGCCGCGAAACCCAGCCGGCGGTGACGAGCGCAAAGACCAGCGCTATCGCACCAGCGGCGGGAACATACCAAAGTAGGTTGTCCATCAGAATTTTGCCTCCTAACTAAAATGCCATGGATCTTGTTACCAGGATGAAACGTCAACACGGGCGCGTGCTGTCATTCCATGACAAAGCATACCCCGGTTATTTCCAGGGTATGCTATGAGTTCCATCTGACTAGCCTTGGCGACGGGCGAGAATTGACAATAGTAGTGTAATCAGCATCCAAGCCGGAGCTATGAAAGAGGTCCACTTGGCCAACATCTCATCGATGCCCTTTTTCTGGCCGAAGATGGTCTGAGCCCCACCGGCGATGGTGCCAAGCCCGGCTGCCTTTCCTGATTGCAGCATGATCACCGCAATTAGGCCAAGAGCGAGCAAGAACCAGATTATCTGTAACGCTAGAATCAACAAGTCCACCTCCCTACCCCCAAAGCTCATTATATTCTAGCATAGAGGGCAAGCACTGACAATAGAGGTCGAGCCCGACCGTCTAGGGTCTCTCCAGGTTATAGAAGCAGGCAGCGCCGGGATAGCTGGCGGCTGCACCGAGTTGTTCTTCGATTCGCAACAGCTGATTGTACTTGGCCACCCGCTCGCCGCGAGAAGGTGCGCCGGTCTTGATCTGTCCGGCGTTCACGGCCACAACCAGATCGGCAATGGTGGTGTCCTCTGTCTCTCCGGAACGGTGCGAGACGACAGCCGTAAACCCAGCCCGCTTGGCCATTTCAATCGCTTCCAGGGTTTCGGTCAGGGTACCAATCTGATTCAGCTTGATCAGCACAGAATTGGCAGCCTTGGTCTCAATGCCCTGAGCCAGGCGCTCGGTATTGGTCACGAAGATGTCATCGCCCACCAACTGCACCCGGTGACCGAGCCGCTTGGTCATCAGGCGCCAACCATCCCAGTCCTCTTCCGCCAAGCCGTCTTCGATAGAGACGATCGGGAAGCGGTCGATCAGGTCAGCATAGAAGTCGACCATCTCGGCAGAGGTGAGTTTGCGGCCTTCCCCGGCCAGCACATAGACGCCGTCCTCAAAGAACTCGGTAGCGGCGGGATCCAAGGCTAAGGCGATGTCCTCGCCGGGCAGGAAGCCGGCCAGCTCAATCGCCTGCATGATCGCCTGCAGTGCCGCTTCGTTGGAAGCTAAGTCCGGGGCGAAGCCGCCCTCGTCACCCACACCAGTGGACAAACCCTGTTTCTGCAACACCTTGCGCAAAGCGTGGAAGACTTCCGCGCCCATACGCAATGCTTCCCGCCAACTGCTTGCGCCCACCGGCATGACCATGAACTCCTGGATGTCGACATTGTTGTCAGCATGCTTGCCGCCATTCAGAATGTTCATCATCGGCACCGGCAACACGCGTGCGCTGACGCCGCCCAGATATTGATAGAGCGGAATGCCGGCACTGGCGGCGGCTGCCTTGGCAATCGCCAAGGAAACGCCCAAAGTTGCGTTGGCGCCGAGTCTGGATTTGTTCGGTGTGCCGTCCAAGTTGATCAACATCTCGTCGATGGCCACCTGCGCACCGGCATCCATGCCCACAATCTCATTGGCGATCAAGCTGTTCACATTCTCGACTGCCGTCTCCACACCTTTACCTAGGTAGCGCTTGGAGTCGCCGTCACGCAACTCCACCGCCTCAAACTGGCCGGTGGAAGCGCCGGAAGGCACCGCCGCGCGCGAGACCACCCCATTGTCCAGCACAACCTCCACTTCCACGGTCGGATTGCCACGCGAGTCCAGAATCTCGCGCGCGTAACATTCTACTATCGTTGGCAACTAAGCCATCTCCCTTCGTTGGTCGATAATCAAGGATTGGCCGGTCATCGCTGCGGGTTGATCTACTTGCATCAACTGCAACACCGTCGGAGCGATGTCTGCCAAAATACCTTCTGCACGCAAACCAGTAACCCGAGGGGTTATCACCAGACACGGCACCGGGTTGGCGGTATGGGCCGTGTGCGGGGCGCCGGTGGTCAGGTCATGCATCTGTTCGGCGTTGCCGTGATCCGCCGTGAGCACGAGTGCCCCCTTTTGGCCCTCTATGGCCGCGGCCAATCTGCCCACGCAGGCATCAACCGTCTCCACGGCACAGACAGCTGCCTCCAGCATACCGGTATGGCCGACCATGTCCAGATTGGCGAAGTTGACGACAATCAGATCGTAGTTGGCCAGCCTAGGCAGCAACTCCTGCATGATCTGCTCTGCGCTCATCTCCGGGCAGAGGTCATAGGTGGCCACTTTCGGTGACGGCACCAACACCCTGTCTTCACCGGGGAAAGGTTCTTCGCGCCCGCCGTTCAGGAAGAAAGTGACGTGAGCATATTTCTCCGTCTCTGCCACTCGCAGTTGCTGCTTGCCGGCCAGACTGACCGTTTCTCCCAAGGTCCAGGCCAAATCCTGAGCCGAAATGGCAGCGGGCAACGGCCAAGCATCCTCATATTGCATCATCCCGGCCAAGTGCAAGGACGGAAAGACCTCTCGGGCAAAGCCATTGAAACCGGGATCGCCAAGCGCACGCAGCAACTCCCGAGCGCGATCAGCGCGGAAGTTCCACATGAAGACGGCGTCGCCATCCTTGATTGTCCCCTGAGGCAGCACAACCGTCGGCGGGACAAATTCGTCAGTCTGCCCGGCTGCATAGGCTTGTTCGACAGCTGCCGCAGCCGTTGCAGCAACTTGGCCCTGTCCGAGCACGAGCGCCCGATAAGCCGTTTCCACGCGGTCCCAGCGCTTGTCCCTGTCCATGGCGAAGAAGCGACCGCTGACGGTGGCGATTTGACCCACTCCTAAGTCGACCATCATCTGCTCCAACTGGGCGATGTAAGCAAGGGCACTCTGGGGTGGCACGTCGCGACCGTCCAGAAAGGGGTGTATGTAGACCCGCTGCACGCCGGCCTCCTTAGCCAAGCGCAGGAGCGCATGCACGTGCGCAATGTGGCTGTGTACGCCGCCGTCAGACAATAGACCCATCAGATGCAGGGCGTGCCCGCCGGCCTGACCGAGCAGGTCATGTAGCACGGTGTTCTGGCGCAAACCGTCGTCAGCGATGGCACGGTTGATGCGCACCAGCGGCTGATAGACGATGCGACCGGCGCCGATGTTCAGGTGCCCCACGTTGGAGTCGCCCATCTGGCCGGGCTGCAACCCCACCGCTTCCCCCGAGCATTGCAGTTGGCAGTGAGGCCATTTCTGGAACAGCTGCTTGAGATGGGGCGTGCTGGCCAAGCGGACCGCGTTCCCCTCCCGGGCGTCACGCAGTGCCCAGCCGTCCAAGATGCAAAGGACCACCGGCCGCTTCATTGCTTCACTCCGTAGGTGGCGGCAATGGCCAGAAACTTGTCCGGATCAAGGGAAGCGCCGCCAACCAAGGCACCATCCACGCTTGCCTCGGTAGCCATGGCTGTCATGTTTTCCGCGTTGACACTGCCGCCATAGAGCACCCGCAGGGACTCCATGCTGCCGTCCATCAGCAGCTTCAGCTTCTGTCTGGCCGACTCGGCCACCTGAGCTGCGTCATGCGGAGTTGCCGAACGCCCGGTGCCGATCGCCCAGAGCGGCTCGTAGGCCACCACGATGCGATCAAGCTGTCCCGGACGCAAGTGTTTCAGACAAGTCAGTAACTGCTGCCCGATCACTCGATTGGTCAGGCCGAGACTGCGATCGCTCATCGTCTCCCCGACGCAGAGAATGGGAGTCAGGCCAGCCTCCACGGCAGCCTTTACTTTCTCACTGATCGTCTCAGCCGATTCAGAGAAGAGTGTGCGCCGTTCGGAATGGCCCACAATCACATACTCACAATCCAAGGCTTGCAGCATCTCAATGGAAACCTCACCAGTGTAGGCTCCGTGCGGCTTGGGGAAGAAGTTCTGGGCGCCAAGCTTCACGCCCGTACCAGCCAAGCCGTCTCTCACCGCCTGTAACGATGGAAACGGAGGGCAGATCACCATTTGTGCTGCCAAGTCGTCGGTCAACCGCTCGCGCAGGCGCCGGCAAAAAGCCTCTGCCTGAGGAGCAGTCATGTTCATCTTCCAGTTGGCTACCACCAAGGGTTGCCTCATCGCTAAACCTCCTACGTCCGGTTTGTCAATGCTGCCACGCCCGGCAGCTCCCTACCTTCCAGGAACTCCAAACTGGCTCCGCCGCCGGTGGAGATATGAGTGATGGCGTTGGCCAGACCCGCCTGCTCCAAGGCTGCCGCCGAGTCGCCGCCACCGACGATGCTCTCCGCCGAAGACCTGGCCAGGGCTTGCGCCAATGCCTTGGTGCCGACTGCGAAAGCCGGGCGCTCAAATACGCCCATCGGTCCATTCCAGATCACCAGCCCGGCGTTGGCCAGGACATCGCTGAAACGCTGAATCGTGGCTGGCCCAATGTCCAGGGCCATCATGTCGTCGGGAATCTGGTCGACCGCGACGACCGTGCCTGCACTGGCGTCAAGCGCTGGCGCCGCCACGACATCGGTAGGCAACAGCACCTGTACCTTGCTAATGGCCGCCTGCTCCAACAGTTGCCGTGCGAGCTCAACCCGCTCCCCTTCCACCAACGATTTCCCTAGCCGATGACCTTGGGCGACCAGGAAAGTATTAGCCATGCCGCCTCCGATCAATAGGCTGTCCACCTTTTGCAGCAGGTTCTGCACCACGGCGATCTTGTCCGATACCTTGGCTCCACCTAGGATGGCCACAAACGGTCGTTTCGGCGAGGACAGGGCACCTCCCAGGAACTCGATTTCCTTAGCCAACAAGAAGCCGCAGGCGGCAGGCTGCAGATAGGTGGTCACGCCGACAGTGGAGGCGTGCGCCCGATGGGCCGTGCCGAAGGCATCGTTGACATACATCTCCGCCAAAGACGCCAGTTGCCTGGACCACTCAGGATCGTTGGCCTCTTCCTCCGGATGAAAACGCAGGTTCTCCAAGAGCAACGCCGTTCCCGGTTGCAGCCCGTCCACGGCGGCCAGGGCGACCGGACCGACGCAATCCTCCGCGAATGCGACCTGGGCGGCGAGCAGTTGAGACAGGCGTTCGGCCACCGGGCGCAATGAATACTTGGCAACAACCTTGCCTTTGGGACGCCCGAGGTGGCTGACCATGATCAATCTGGCACCTTGCTCCAACAAGTAGCGGATGGTGGGCAGGCTGGCGACAAGCCGTGTGTCGTCCGCGACCTGGCCCTCATCAGTAAGCGGTACGTTGAAGTCAACGCGCAACAGCACTCTTTTCCCCGAGACCTCGACATCTTTCAGACCCAGTTTCTGCATGCAACAACCTCCCTGCCTAGTCAGCAAACCCAGTTGTGGATCAGGCGAATTAGTATATGTTATATCAGTCCGATTATATCACAATGACTGCTCTGCAACGCGGTGAGGCAGCCAAATCCAACCTTATTCTGCCCCCGCAGCGCTACCCGATGCTGGCCTAGCCATAGTTGTGTTCGCCAGGATAGGTATTAGCCTGCATGCCCTCGGCCAGCCGCACCAATTTGCGCAATCTGTGATTGACGGCACTCTTGCTGAGTGGCGGATCAGCCATCTCCCCTAACTCCTGCAGACTGAGATCGGGGTAGTCCTGACGCAGCTCTGCTATTTGGCGCAGCCCCGGCGTCAGTTTGCCCAGGCCTTGTCGCAGCTGAATGAGACGAATGGCTTCCAATTGCCGCACGGATGCCTCGACTGTCTTGTTCAGGTTGGCTGTTTCGGCATTTACCAGCCGGTTCACCTGATTGCGCATCTCCTTGTGCACCCTGGCATTCTCAAACTGCAGCAAGGCGGTGTGTGCCCCGATCACATTCAGGAAGCGCACGATCTGCTCTCCTTCTTTCAGGTAGACAACCAGGTCATCCTTGCGCGTCACCGTCTTCGGCGAGAAACGCTCTTTCTGCAGCAGTTGACAGAGCACCTGTCCCTGCTCCTCATCCGCAGTGGCAATTTCCATATGGTAAGAGACCTTCTGCGGGTCATTGATCGCTCCGGCTGCCAGAAAAGCGCCGCGCAGATAGGCCCGACGGCAGCAACGCTTCTTCACGACCCAGTCAGCCACGCCATGCCCCATGGATTGCCCCTCCTCCATCAGCCCTACCTGGCGGAGCAGGTCTGTCACGACACCACGACAGCGCACCATATAGACGTTGTTCTTGCGCAGCCGCACCTTGCGTCGGATGTAGATCTCAGCGTGCACACCGAACACCGCCCGAAACAGCGTGAAGATCACCCGAGCTGTGGCCGGGTTCTGCGTGGTTACCGCCAGGCCCCACTGACCGGCACGGCTGATCTCGATGCTGCCGTTGAGGCGAATCAAGGCCGCCAACTCGGCTCGCTGACAACACTTGTCCTGCACCGTTACCCGCGCCAGTTCGCGTTTGATGTCTTCCGTATAGGTCATGGTTTCACCACCCGTCAGAAGCTATTTGCCTGCAGTGTTCCACGCGTTGGCCTGCTAATCCTGCTATTTGGAGACTGTCGAGCAGCAGCGGCGATATTTCCATCCGAAGAGTATGAACCTTGCCATAACTTTCGGGTAGCAGGAAGTGAGCTAGCAGTAGAGAAGTCTAGTTAGGAGCCGCGTGCATCAGATCCCGCGGCCGGAGGAGACAGTAAATGCCCAAGCGCCCGCAAGTACTGATCGTTCGCTATCTGTTGTTGTTGTTCGGACTATTTCTGCTCAGTCTCGGCATCCTGTTCAGTGTCAAGGCGAGGCTCGGCGTATCCGCCTGGACCGTCTTTCACCTCGGTATCGCCCAGCATATCGGCTGGACCCAAGGACAGGTCAGTCAGGCTGTGGGGCTGCTCATCGTGCTCTTCAGCTATTTCCTCGGCATCAAGCCGGCCATGGCCACGGTGATGAATCTGGTGTTGGTCGGAGGCACCTACGATCTACTGGATGCCGCCAACGTACTGCCAAATCCGACAGCCCTAGTCATGCGCTGCCTTTTCCTGGTCGTCAGCGTGCTGATCATGAGTGCTGGAACAGCTCTCTACATCAGCGTCAAGATGGGCGCTGGCCCCCGGGACGGTCTGATGCTGGCGCTGACCCAGCGCAGCGGCTGGCGCATCGGGGTGGTGCGCAACAGCATCGAGCTGGGAGTTCTAGTCGCAGGCGTGATTCTAGGTGGTCCGTTCGGTCTCGGAACCCTCTTCTGTGCCCTAGCCATCGGTCCTGCACTGGAAGCAAATATGCACCTGTTGCGCACTGCTACCAAGCTCTGGCATTTGGAGTCTTACCTCTCCGTGATGGAGTCAAAACGGCGCCGGAAAACAGCAGGTCAGTCACTTGCGGCTGCAGACAACTAACGGGGCATCAACTGGCAATAGGCTCTGAAGCAAGCAGACCAGGCACACATGCCTGGTCTGCTTTTCGTTAGCAGCACGAAGGGCTGCGTTGGCTCAGCTAGAACTCGTCACCCTGGAACCCGGTGCTGCTGGAACTGATGTTCCGCTTGGCTGCCTGCTCCATGGCGGTGTCCCCGGGGTTGTTGTACCCGGTTTGCTGCGAAGCGGTGTAGCCTTGGTTCCCCAACTGGTTGCTGTACTGGCTGCCATACCCATAGCCGGTTCCGGCATAGCCTTGAGAATTGGTTGTGGTTCCGTAACCGTACTGGCCTGGGGTCTGCTGGCCGCGATGATCGGCCTGCATCACGGAGGACATGCCGCCCATGCCGCCCTGCATGCTCTGCTCACTGCCGGTGGTACCGATATCCCGAGTGGCGTTCTGGTTGTAGGAACCAAACTGGTTGCTGGTGCCATAACCACTGCCGTAGTTGCCGCCACCATACTGGTTCTGGCCATACCCATACTGGTTGCCGCCGGTGCTCTGACCGTAGCCACCTGGGTTATTGTAGTTGTGATCGGCTTGCATCACGGAGGACATGCCGCCCATTCCGCCCTGCATGCTCTGCTCACTGCCGGTGGTACCGATGTCACGGGTGGCGTTCTGGTTGTAGGAGCCAAACTGGTTGGCGCTGGTACCATAACCACTGCCATAGTTACTGCCACCATATTGGTTCTGTCCATACCCGTACTGGTTGCCGCCGGTGTACTGGCCATAGCTACCCTGGTTGTTGTAATTGCGGTCGGCCTGCATCATGGAGGACATGCCGCCCATTCCGCCCTGCATGCTCTGCTCACTGCCGGTGGTGCCGATGTCACGAGTGGCGTTCTGGTTGTAGGAACCAAACTGGTTGCTGGTGCCATAACCACAGCCATAGTTGCTGCCACCATACTGGTTCTGTCCATGCCCATACTGGTTGCCGCCGGTGTACTGGCCGTAGCTACCCTGGTTGTTGTAATTGCGGTCGGCCTGCATCACGGAAGACATGCCACCCATTCCGCCCCGCATGTACTGCTCGGTGCCGGTGGTGCCGATGTCACGAGTGGCGTTCTGGTTGTAGGAACCAAACTGGTTGGCGCTGGTGCCATAGTTTCCGGAACTGAACTGGTTTTGGCCATACTGGGGGCCGCCATAATTCTGCCGGTAAGCGCCCTGATTGTTGTAGTTGCGGTCGGCCTGCATCACGGAAGACATGCCGCCCATTCCGCCCTGCATGTACTGCTCAGTGCGAGTGGTGCCGATGTCTCCAGTGGCGTTCTGGCTGTAGGAACCAAACTGGTTGCCGCCGGTACCGTAGTTTCCAGAACCGTACTGGTTCTGACCGTACTGGGAGCCACCATAGTTCTGCCGGTAATTGCCCTGGTTGTTGAAGTTACGGTCGGCTTGCATCATGTTGGACATCCCGCCCATGCTGCCCTGCATCATCTGTTCGCTGCGGGTAGTGCCGATGTTCTGGTTGAAGTTGTTCCCCTGCTGCTGGTTGTAACCACCGCCACCATAATACTGCGGTATGCGCAGGCCTCGTTCGTCGAAATTTCCGTACATCTTTCCACCTCCATGTGATTTGGGTGCTGCGCGCGAGCGCGACTGCACCGATCCACACGTAATATTTCCACTTTCCATGCCTGGCATGTGTTGTCATTGCAGAAGAAAACCGCCCAGCAGGATGCTTGGCGGTGTCGGTGGGTTATTCAACTCTCTGGGCCACGCAAATGGTGTGGAAGGTCTCCTTAGACCATTCCTCCCCCTGGTAGGAGCCGTAGAAGGTAACCTCATGGAACCCAGCGCGGGTGAGCAGATGCTGAAGCTCGCTCCGACGCAGCGGATAAAGCCTGACCTCGCTGTCCAACGCGGAACCAGTGGACGTACTGAGGCGGGTCACAAAGTCAATCAAGCCATCGTCCCGTTCTCGATACGAGCGATCCAGTCGATTTCCCTGTTTGCCAGCGAGAGTCGGCAACTGTTGGATTTTCTGGTCGAGCACACGGTCATAATTCACGATCTGAGCGATCATCACACCAGCTGTGCGCAGCGCTCGCTGACATCTCTGCAGGAAGGCTGACAGGTCCTGTTGGTCATGCAGGTGCACCAAGGTGTTTCCGAGGCAAAGCAGAGCTCCGACGTCCCTGGCGTAGGTCACGGCATCCCGCATGTCGGCGACACTGAAGGTTACGTGCGAGGAGTGGTCAGCGACCGGTGCGGACTGCGCGACTGCGATCATCCGCTCGGAGAGATCGACCCCCCAGACGTCGTAACCATCAGCAGACAGCGTCCGTGCCAACGCGCCAGTACTGCACCCGAGATCGATGATCCGGCAGGGTGCCGGTGGTAGCTTGCCCCGCACAAATGCCACCTGCGCAGGAGATAAGGGGAAGACGTCATCGTAGACGGCAGCAAGTGTCTCGTAGAAATCAGCCATGTGAACACACTCCTTCTATCCTTGGTTCAGCTGGACGGCTTCAGCGAAGTTGGATGACAGAAACTCTGGTTCAGTTTGTGCTCCGTAGCGGCTCGGCATGCCGAGCCAATCCCGGCACCACAGCATGCTGTGGTGCTACGATCCCAGGGAAAAGGAACTTTCCAAACGCTCTCGCATGCTGCGGGGGCTACGGTGGGAGGAAAGCGACTGTCTAAGTGGTTCGGGGCGGAGTGCAAGCGGTACGGCATACACTGCAAGATGAGTGCAGCCAATGCGGAGATTCGGCGCGCTGCTGGCGGACGCCAGCTCAGCCTGTTCGAGCCGGAGTGAGGAAGTCTGTCCCCAATTATTCAAAGTGAATAATCGAGAACCGTCCCCAATTATTCACCAAAAAAGTGGCCGCGAAGCGGCCACTTTCGTTATCTGATTCGGCCTAGCCGCACTTGGAGTAGCCGCAGTTGGCGCAGGTGATGCAACCGTTTTGCGGCACCACCACCCCGCCGCAGTCCGGACAGATGAGCAGTGACTGGGGTCCCTTGACCACGTTCAGATCGAACTTGACGCTGCCTTTGACCACCTTCTCGATCGTCTTGCCAATCGCGTCCGGGCAACTGAGCACCCAAGTCTCCGGATCGACGATGCAGCCGACGCAGCGAATGCCCTTCACCTGGTCCAAAATGGCGTCCACATCCACGCCTGCGCGCAGGGCAAGGCTGATCAAGCGACTGACCGCGTCGGACAGAGAGGAGCAGCCTTCTTCACCTGTGTTGGTGAACACTTCGCAGATGCCGTTTTCGTCGGAGTTGACGGTGACGTAGAGCTTGCCGCAACCGCCGATCTTGTACTTCTTGGTAATGCCAAAGGTCTCATCCGGCCGCGGGCGCGGCTTGATGGGGCCGACAGACGCGACGGCCTCCTGACGAGTCGCGGCTGCTTCTTCCATGGCGGGCGTGGCATTGCCGGTGGACAGCACCTGGAACTGGCGGCTGCCGTCACGGTAGATGGTTACACCCTTGCAGCCCAGCTCGAAGGCCAGCTTGAACACCTCGGCCACATCTTCCTGGGTGGCCTCGTTGGCGAAGTTGACGGTCTTGGAGACGGCGTTGTCGGTGTACTCCTGGAAGGCGGCTTGAATGCGCACATGCCAGGACGGGGAGACATCGTGGGCCACCACGAAGACCTGCTGCACATCCTCCGGAACTGCTTCCAGACCGTGTATCCCGCCACGCTCGGCGATCTGCTTCATCAGCTCAGCGCTGTAGAAGCCGCGCTCACGGGCCACTCGCTCAAACAACGGATGTACTTCCACTAGACGGTCGTCATCCAGAATATGGCGCTGGAAGCAGACAGCGAACAGCGGTTCAATTCCGCTGGACGCACCAGCGATGATGCTGATGGTGCCGGTCGGGGCGATGGTGCTGACGGTGGCATTGCGCACCCGCATTCCGTCCGGTTGATCATAGATAGAGCCAGCGAAATTAGGGAAGACGCCCCGCTCTTCGGCCAGTTTAGCCGAAGCCAGCTTCGCCTCGCGATCGAGGAAGCCCATCAACTCGCGTGCGGTGGTCACGGCAGCCTCAGAGTTGTAGGCGATGCCCAGTTGAATGAGCAAGTCTGCGAAACCCATCACCCCGAGACCGATCTTGCGATTGCCCTTGGCCATCTGCTCGATGGCGGGCAGAGGATAGTTGTTGGCATCGATCACGTTGTCTAGGAAACGCACAGACAAGCCGATCAACTGGCGGATCCGCTGATAGTCGATGGCAGGATTGGGCCCGGCAGTGACCATATGTGCCAAATTGAGCGAACCGAGATTGCAGGCCTCATAGGGCAACAGCGGCTGCTCGCCGCAGGGGTTCGTGCTCTCAATCTCTCCCAGCAGAGGGGTCGGATTGAAGCGGTTCAGCCTGTCCAGGAAGACGATGCCCGGCTCGCCGTTTTTCCAGGCCATCTCCACGATCAGGTCGAACACCTCACGAGCCCGTTTAGTGCCAAGCACCCCGCCATCGCGCGGGTTGAGCAGTTCATACTCAGTGTCCTCCAGCACAGCCTGCATGAAGCGCTCGGTGATGCCGACTGACAGGTTAAAGTTGGTCAGTTCATTGGTATCAGCCTTGGCCTTGATGAACTCAATGATGTCGGGATGGTCAACGCGCAGAATGCCCATGTTAGCACCACGGCGAGTGCCGCCTTGCTTCACGGCATCGGTGGCCGCGTTGAACACGCGCAGGAAGGAGATCGGACCGCTGGCCACGCCGCCCGTGGTCTGCACCATGTCATTTTTCGGGCGCAATCTCGAAAAAGAGAACCCGGTGCCTCCGCCGCTCTTATGGATCAGGGCAGCGTTCTTCAGACTCTCGAAGATGCTCTCCATGCTGTCCCCAACCGGCAGCACAAAGCAGGCGGCCAGTTGCTGCAACTCCCGGCCAGCGTTCATCAAGGTGGGCGAGTTCGGCAGGAAATCCAGATTGACCATCATCTGATAGAATTCCTCTGCCATTTGTGCCGTCTGCTCAGGCGACTGCCCATAGTGGGTCGCCTCCACAGCGGCAATATTGTCAGCCACGCGGCGGAATAGGTCCTCCGGTTTCTCTATAATTTGTCCGTTCTCTTTTCTCAGGTAGCGCCGTTCCAGCACAGTCACGGCATTCTGCGTCAAGTTCACTGCCAAGTTACCTCCCCATCATCACTATCTGTAGCGTGCTATCGCTGCACGTAGCCTAGATATAGTGTTTTCGACGGCTTCAGGCGATTCCCTGCCGAACACTCTGGATCCACAGGAAAAATCCCTGGGACAACGAACCGGCAGCCTGTCCCAGAGCAGCGCTTGCATATCTGCGTCAATTGCGGTTTAGTAGATCTAGCGCTGCGAAGTGCAGTTGGGAGGCTGGCAAGCATGGACAAGAGGGTAGCAATCGCTGCCTGTGCAGATTATCAGGCGGAGCATCTCGATCGAGCCTTGACGGAGGCGCTCGCGCCGCTCGGCGGGATGGGCAAATTCGTGCAGCCGGGACAGCGGGTGTTTCTGAAGTGCAACCTGCTGCTGAAGCGGAGGCCGGAGACGGCGACCACCACTCACCCGGCGCTGGTCGCTGCGGTGGTGCGTCAGGTACAACAGGCCGGAGGAACTGCCATCTTGGGCGACAGTCCCGGAGGCCCCTTCACCCCGAAGGCTTTGCAGGGGGTCTATGATCTGTGCGGTCTGACCAAAGTAGCCGAGGAGACCGGCTGTGAGCTGAACTTCGACTGCGAGGGCACAGAAGTCCATTTCCCGGAGGCCCGTACGGCGCAACATGTCCCCTTGATTAGGGCCGCTTATGAGGCAGATGTGTTGATCAACCTGCCGAAGTTGAAGACGCACGGCATCACGCTGATCACGGCCGGGGTGAAGAATCTGTTTGGATTGATTCCAGGGCTAACCAAGATCGAGTACCACCTACGCCTGCCGGACCATCAGGACTTCAGCAACTTCCTGGTAGATCTCTGCCAGCAAGTGCAACCCGATCTGACCATCATGGATGCCGTGGTGGGCATGGAGGGCCACGGGCCATCCGGCGGCAACCCGATTCAGGTGGGGGCCGTCGTAGCCAGCACCAACCCGTTCGCTCATGACGTGGTGGCTGCCACGCTGGCTGGCGTGGATCCCGAGCAGGTGACTACGATTGCTGCGACCAAGAAGCTGGGGCTGCACAGCGGCAAGCTGGAGGATGTAGAGCTGATCGGCTCGTTGGCTGGCCTCTGCCGCCGCTTTGACACGCCGAAGCTGATGGTCAGGGTGGACTTCCTTTCCTGGGTACTGCCCAAGGGAGTGGCTGACCGCATCGCCCGCTGGGCTAGTCCCCGTCCGGTATTCATCCCGGAGATGTGTGCTGGCTGTGGCGTCTGCGTCAACAGCTGCCCGCCCAAGGCGCTACAGGCGGAAAGCTATCCACCGCAAATCGACCTCAACAAGTGCATCCGCTGCTTCTGTTGTCAGGAGCTCTGCCCGGTAAAGGCAATCAAAGTGCATCAGCCCGGCGTGGCTCGCCTCTTCTTCGGACGAAGAGGGCGCAAACACTGACCATTCCAACCAAGCTATGGTAAAATGGGAGCATGACTGCTGATCAAGTAAGGGGGTAACAGGATGAAGAGTCAAGGTCTCAATCTAGATTACATCATCGATCAACTGGTCAAGCTGTGTACCACTCCCAGCCCGACCGGGAACACACAGGCGATTACCGATTACCTGCAAGGCGAATTCACCAACCTCGGTCTCCACTGCCGTCGCACCAACAAGGGCGGCCTGCTGGCTACCATGCCGGGGCGTGACGACCAGCGGCAGCGTGTGCTCTCCGGGCACGTGGATACTCTGGGGGCGATGGTCAGTGAAATCAAGGGTAGCGGCCGCCTGAAGTTTGTCACCCTCGGCGGCTACATGATGCACGCAGTAGAGGGCGAACACGTCGTGGTCAGCACCGCCAGCGGTCGCCAGTTCACCGGAACCATCCTCTCCACCAAGGCCTCCACCCATGTCTTTGGGCAGGAAGCGCACAAGCTCGAACGCGTGGCTGAGAACATGGAAGTCAGGCTGGACGAGCGGGTGATGAACAAGGACGATGTGCAGAAGCTGAGCATCGCTGTCGGCGACTTCATCAGCCTAGACCCGCGCACCGAGTTCACCCCGAGCGGGTTCATCAAGTCTCGCCACCTGGATGACAAGGCCAGCGTCGCCGTGATGCTGGGCGTAGTCAAGTACTTCCAGGAGAACAATCTGCAGCCAGTGGCCACCACCCACTTCTTCATCACCAACTTCGAGGAAGTCGGGCACGGCGCTTCCTATGGCACACCCGAGCAGACGGTCGAGTTCATCGCCGTGGACATGGGCTGTGTGGGCAATGGTCTGGGCGGCAACGAGTATGCCGTTTCCATCTGCGCCAAGGATGGCGGCGGACCGTATGATCTCGGCATCAGGCGCCGTCTGGTGCGACTGGCTGAGCAGAACAACATCCCGTATGCCGTGGACATCTTCCCCTTCTACGGTTCCGATGCTGGTCCGGCTCTGCGCGCCGGCAACGATATCCGCACCGGCTTGATCGGCCCTGGCGTGGATGCATCGCATGCCCACGAGCGCACCCATCAGGATGCGTTGCTGGCCACCGGTAACCTGATCGTGGCTTACCTGATGACCGGCGAAGAATAATCCATGCAACACAAAGGGCGCCTGCGCGGCGCCCTTTTCTCATGCCGATGTGCTCGGCTCCATTTATTCTGCGTCGCTGAGCTCCAGTTCCACCACCGTGTCAATCTGGTTAGGCAGGGGGTGCGTCAGGTGCTCCGGCCTGCCGAAGTTCAGGAACAGGCAGTTCGGGAAGTCCAGCGTGTTCCAAGGGCGAATCAGGCGCAACTCGGAGCCGTCCGCCAGCAGCCGGGCCCGCCGCACCCGCTGCTGCAGACCGAGCAGGCCGAGGGGGCCGATGCTGCCCTGCAGCACATGCGCGAACAGGCGGCGACCCCGTTGGGTGTAGTAACCCCACTCCGGCTTTGGCGGCTCCGCCAGACCGCAACCATAGATGCTCTCTCCGTTCTGCCGCATCCAAGCCCCGATCTCGCGCAGCAAGGCGAGGGATTCGCTCGGAATCTCTCCCTTGGCGTTCGGACCGACATTCAGGATCAGGTTGCCGTTCTTGCTGACACACTCCACCAGTTTGCGAATGATCAGCTGTGCCGACTTGAAGTTCCGGTCGGCGGCCGCGTAGCCCCAGTTGTCATTCATGGTCACGCAAGCTTCCCAGGGCAGAGAGTTGCCGTCATGGTCGACGATGCCCGTCGGCGGCACAATCTGTTCCGGCGAGGCGAAGTCCCCGGCGTAGAAGTTCGGCTGCCGCTGCCGCATGCTGCCCGCGTTCTCCCCGCTGGCCTCCAGCCGGTTATCGACGATCACCTGCGGCTGCAGTTGCTTGACCATGCGCAGCAGCTCAGTCGCTCGCCACTTCTCCCCCGCCATCTGGTCGTAGGAGAAGTCAAACCAAAGGATGTCGATCTGCCCGTAGTTGGTACAGAGTTCGCGCACCTGCCCGTGCATGTATTCCAGGTAAGAAGCGAAGTCATGCTCCCGACCGCGATAGGCTTCGTTGTCGCGCATGGGATGGTGGCGATCCCCAAAGTGTGGATAGCCCGGGTGGTGCCAATCCAGCAGAGAATAGTAAAGGCCCACCTTCAGTCCAGCTGCCCGAAAAGCCTCAACGTACTCCCGCACCAAGTCTCGACCGGCGGGAGTATTTGTGGCCTTGTATTCAGTCAAGGCACTGTCAAACAGGCAGAACCCATCATGATGCTTGGCGGTCAGCACGGCGTACTTTGCACCGGCTGACTTTGCCGCGGCTGCCCAGGCCTTGGGGTCATAGCGCTCCGCCCGAAATTCGTGGAAGTACTGCTGGTAGTCCTCTCTACTCATCCGCTCGGTGCTGCGCACCCACTCGCCCCTGGCCGGGATAGCGTACAGCCCCCAATGAATGAACAGGCCAAACCGATCATTCCGGAACCACTCTGTTCGCTTGGTACGGTCCAAAACGAAATCCATCGTCTCACGCCCCATTCTCCGTTCTAGTCTGAATGCAACACAGGTCAACTGGCCTGGACGGATGCCTTGCTCTACAAGAAGTGGATTACGCCCTACCTCTACTACTTTGATGTCTGAACTGATGACGGCAGGCTGATGCTTGGACCAGAAGGCGCCCCGCAGCCCAGCAAGTTCCAAGTCAGTACGCAGCGCAAATAGCTACACCCATGCAGCCAGCCTGTTCTATGAGTGCCACAACTGCTGTAGCGATAAGAACTGGGGGGGGGGGGGGGGGGGGGGCGGCGGGGGGGGCG
>JAEZJZ010000081.1 GCA_023436245.1 Bacillota bacterium
GACTTTTGACTCACCGATGAGTCAAAAGTCCGTCCCCCTGACTCAAAGAGGCTGACTGGAAACGGTCAGCCTCTTTGTCATACCTCAGAGTTCTCTGTTCACTAAGCGCGGAAGGCCTGAATCGTCTTCTGCAGTTGTTCGGCCAAGCGGGTCAAGCCCTCAGAGGCAGAACTGATCTGTTGCGTGGAACTGGTCTGTTCCTGTGCGGCAGCGGCCACTTCCTCGGCAGAGGCGGCACTCTCGCTGGAGACAGCGCTCACGCTGTGGATTACGCTCACTACCTCATCGGTGCTCCGGCTGAGGGTAGTCAGGCCCTGCATGATCTGACCAACTTCCTTGTCTGACTGGTCAATCGCGGTGGCGATGCGCTGGAACGTGGTAGCCATCTGCTCCACCGTCTCTTCGGTGCCGGCAGCGGCCTCCCGGCTCTTGATCATCTCCTGCACGGCGGCATTGGTTGCCTGCCTGACCTGGTTGATCACACCGACGATTTCCTTGGTCGAATCGGCCGTCTGTTCTGACAGTCTGCGTACCTGTTCTGCGACCACCGCAAATCCCAGACCGTGCTCGCCTGCCCGAGCCGCTTCCACGGCAGCGTTCAGCGCCAAGAGGTCAGTCTGGCTGGAGATGCGGTCGATGATTTCCACAATGCGACCGATGCGCTCAGAGTAGCCTTCCAGCTGACGGATTGACTCCTCGGCGTTATTCACCGCGGCCACCGTACGGGTGGCTGCCTGGTTCTGCGATTCAACTAGCGGCAAGGCCTCGGTGGCCATCTTGCGCACCTGGCTGCTGAGCACGCCAGCCTGCTCTGCCTTCTGAATCATGGATTGAGCCGACCTGGCCATCTCCTCCACCAAATCTGCCCCGTGGCTGGCTTCGCTGGCCAGTCGGGAAGCTCCGGTCGAGACTTCTTCGATGGTTGCGGCCACCTGTTCGGTGCTCTGGCTGGCTTCCCGGGCGGCAGTGACCAGCGTTTGGGAGGCATCGATCAGTTGTCCGGAGGCGCCGCGAATGCCCTGCACCAGATTGCGCAAATTGGTCACCATCGTGTTGAAGTTGCCGGCCAAAATGCCAAGCTCGTCGTTGGAGGTGACCTCAACTTGCTGGTCCAGTTGGCCCCTGGCCAAGACGGAAGTGGCGTCACTGAGCAATCCGACTGGCTTGAGTAGGTGCCCGGAGACGAAGTAGACGATGGTTCCCATCACCAGTAGACAGCCGATAGCTACTAGGATGATGGATGATCCGCTGGACTTGCCGTAGGCAGTCTTGGACATCGGGATTTGGAAGGTCACGCCCCAGTCAGTGCCTGGCACTGGACTGTTGCCAATCAGCATCGGTGCCCCGTCCAGAGCGAACTGTGCGGAGGTCGTCTGACCAGCCAGTGCTTTACTGATGGCGCCGGAGATGGCGCTGTTCAGCACACCGGTCCTGCGGTCACCTTGCATCAGCTTGGTGGCATCCTGCTCGGCCACCGCCTGTCCGCTCTTGTTGACCACCAGGACTTGTCCTTCCCTGGCCTTCAGCAGGTCGACCAGAGGCTGTGCCTGCACCAAAGCGCCAAAGATACCCCCGTTGGGCAACTCGATGGTGATTGGGTAGAGCCATTCACCATCCGCGCCTGCTACCGGCGATGGAGTTGGTTGGTCAGTTGTGTACTCTGCCCAAAGATCCCAGGTTCGCCCGGTCTCCAGACCGGTCGAACCGTTGCGGTAGAACACTCCGGCGATCTCTGAGTTTTCCTCGAACAAACGTGTCAGTGTAGTCCGGTTCATGCCAGCCGGGCCATTCAACATGTATGTAGTCATCAGAGTCTGCTGATGCCGCTCGCGGTACTGCTGTACCGCGGTGGCAATGGCGCTTGTCTCGGCCTTCATCCAGTTGCTGGCCAGATCGGACATAATGCTGCGAACGGATACGTTCAGTGAGATGGTGACGGCGGCCATTGAGGCGATTAGGAGCACGATCATCATCAAGGTCAAACGAGTGCGCAGACTGTTGGTGTTCAGGTTGAGTCGGGCCATGTCGTCTTCCTCCTCCGGTTGGAGATGTACTGATAATTGTTTACTTACCATAATTGGACATGCTTCGACAATTTCCTTCCGTGATCACCCATGTTGTTGAGATAATACGCCCGTGCCTGCGGGCGTTCAGTTGTCTTGCACCAGAGTTGAACGGCTTTATGATGGGAGTTTCCGGTCAGAGAGACGAACATCTATCTGGCGAGTCGTTGTCATTAGCAGGAATTGCGCCTTCATTCATGGAAGAGGTACAAGCCGATAGCAACTCTCCGTTGCTGGATGCGTGGACACTCGAAATAGGGGAGAGGTGTCGCTTGTGCAGATAAAGGTATTGCTGTTCATCATCCTGGCTCTGGTGGTGGTTGTTTTTTCTGCGCTCAACCCCCAGTCAGTGGCGGTCAACTTGGGTTTCTGGTCAGCCCCGGGCATCCCTCTGGCGGCTGTGATCATCGTCTCAGTTGCTCTGGGTGCACTGATCATGGCCTTGCTCAGTCTGCCGAATCAGGTTAAGCAGGCCCTGAAGCTGAGGGATCTCAATCGGCGGCTGGAGCAGAGCGCAGAGAGCTTGCAGAAGGAAACTGAGCGGGCCAACGAGCTTGACCAGCGCTTGGAGGAGATTCTGGCGGCTGCTAGCGAACAGGCGGCCTTGCCGGAGGGAGAAGAGTAGGGTAATCGCTGGCAGTTGCAGTCCTCGGGGCGAGACTGTTCAACTTGTGCTTCGTAGAGGCTCGGCATGCCGAGCCGATTCCGGCACCACAGCATGCTGTGGTGCTACAAACCCAAGGAAAGCGGTGTCTTTGAACGATTTGCTTCGCAACCATCGCCTTATCGAGATCGCAAGGCTACGCATTGCTGGGGGTGCAAACTGATTCTCGGCAAGCGAGAATCACTTGATTGAGATCGCAACACTGCGTGTTGCTGGGGAGGAAACAATGCAGAGACAGAAGACAGAATGGCAGGTCGCTGCTCGCGACCGCGTACGAGCCAGACAGTTGGCCGCATCTACCGGTATGCATCCAGTGGCGATAGACGTCCTCCTGCAGCGGGGGCTGCAAGACCTGACTGCCATCCAGCGGTTCTTGCATCCCGATCTCAGCCAACTGCATGATCCGCTGCTGCTGCCGGACATGGCGCGAGCGGTGGATCGTATCAAACGGGCTGTTTCCAGCAGAGAGAGCATCTGTATTTACGGGGACTACGACGCCGACGGCTTGACGTCGACTGCATTGCTGGTGCGGTTTTTTCGGGATCTCGGCCTGAATCCGCACCATTACATTCCTCATCGTTTGGAGGAAGGTTATGGTCTGAACAGTCAGGCGATCCAGGAGATAGCAGCTATCGGCGTCAGCCTGCTGATCACAGTGGACTGCGGCATCAACGCCGAGGAGGAAGTCGGGCTAGCGAATGCCTTGGGCGTGGACGTGATCGTCACTGATCACCATACACCGGATGCGGATCGTCGACCGGACGCTTACGCGCTGATTAATCCCAAGTTGCCGGGACACGCCTATCCCTTTACCGAACTGGCCGGTGTGGGCGTGGCAGCAAAGCTGGTACAGGCTCTGGCCGGGTTGGCCGCCGTAGCCCGTTACGTGGAACTGGTGGCTATCGGGACAGTGGCAGACGTGGTTTCCCTGACTGATGAGAACCGGGTGCTGGTGCAGCAGGGTTTACTGGCTCTGCAGCAACCAAGTATCCCGGGAGTTGCTGCGCTACTCGCTCAGGCAGGGGTGGAACCCGGCTCAGTGAAGGCAAGCAGCATCTCATACCAATTGGCGCCCAGGTTGAATGCAGCCGGCCGCCTCAACCAGGCTGACCGCGCGCTGGAACTGCTGCTGACGGCCGATTCGGCTCAGGCAGGCGATCTTGCCTTGCTGCTTGATCGCTACAATCAGGAACGGCAGGCGATTGAGCAGCAGATCCTGCTGGAAGCAGAAGCTAT
This sequence comes from Bacillota bacterium, assembly GCA_023436245.1. GTDB lineage: Bacteria > Bacillota > UBA994 > UBA5500 > UBA5500 > JAEZJZ01. Next base: position 3,964 of record JAEZJZ010000081.1, read on the forward strand.
GCTCACGCAAATGGCGGATGAGGAGCGTTTTTGTATCGTACTGGCCAGCCCCGGCTGGCACCACGGAGTGGTGGGAATCGTTGCCTCGCGCTTGGTCGAGCGCCATCATCGGCCGGTGGTCATGTTGGCAGTGGAGGGGCAGGAGGCTAGAGGCTCCGGGCGCAGCATCCCTGGCTATAACCTGGTCGCAGCCTTGCACACGGTAGGCGCGATGCTGGTGGCCTACGGCGGCCATCAGGCAGCCGCAGGCCTCACTTTGTCGGCTGAGCACATTGGGGAGTTGCGGCGCGCTCTGAACAAGCATGTGCAGCAGACACTGCCGCCCGAGCTCTTCGTGCCGCGTATCAACCTGGACGGCGAACTGGATCCTTCTGAGTTGACGCTGCAGTTGGTGCAGTCGCTGGAGGCATTAGGTCCATTTGGCCATGGTCACCCTGAGCCGGTATTCTGCAGTCGGCGCTGGCGACTGGAAGACAGTCGGCTGGTTGGCCGGGAGGGTCAGCATCTGAAGTTGCGGATGGATGGGGGTGGCCTCCCTTGGGAGGTGATGGCCTTCCGTCGCGGCGCGGAACTGGCCGCCATGTCGGAGCAGACATGGCTGGATGTGGCCTATTCCGTGCAACAGAATAGTTGGAATGGCCGCACCAGCGTCGTGCTGCATCTACGAGACTGGCATCAACCGGAGGCACGCGCCGGCGTAAGCGTCTACGACCGCAGACTGGAGCTGCAACGTGGCTTACTGTTAACTGATCTAATATCTCGGCCGGGAGCAGTGATCACTGTTTTCTGGCCTGCTCTGGCCGGCAGCCAATACTCGAACCTCTGGCGCAGTATGGCTGTCAAGTTGCCGGATGATCGACCCGGCCCGCTCTTCATCCGCTCTGAGGTAGGAAGCGGAAGATTGGTCGAAGCAGACCAGGTAGCTGCGACGGACCAGCTCTTTTGGCTGGATGCCCCGCTCGGTAGGCCCAGCCTCGCGGAATTGACCAAGCTGCTTGGGAGCAAACTCTATCACCTCGGAATTCACTTATTGTATAATGGTAATGATATTGACCGAGCTTACAAACTTTTGGAAACTCACGGCCCCAATCGCCAGGCCATCGCGGCCCTTTTTCTGGCGCTCCGGGATGCTGGGCGCACTGAGTGGCGCTGGAGCGACTTGGCGGCAGCCCTACAGGGCTCTGGTCTGCAATTGCTGAAAGACCAGCTGAGATTGCATCTGCAGGTGATGCAGGAGTTGGCATTAGCTGAGTGCGCCTGCACAACTGATGGGGCTACCATCCGCCTGCTGCCGGTACCAAGGAGCAAGCAGGATTTGATGCAGTCCGCCGCATTCACTGAAGCGTGGGAGCGATTGGCCGCCTTTGAACAGGCCAGGGAATGGTTGCGTGGGCCGGACGCTGCCGGCCGGATTTCCCGTGAATTGGTGGCTCTGGCACAGCAGCTCGGTCACGATTGTCCATGATATAGCCAGCCTGTTCTGGCCAATCAAGAGGGAGGTTCATCGACAAATGGAACTTAACAGCCTGATTCGCGATATCCCAGATTTTCCGCGCCCCGGCATTGTCTTTAAGGATGTCACCCCATTGCTGCAGGATCCCGCAGGTTTTCGCGAAACGATCAAGACCCTGATTGAGCAATTGCAGCCTTATGACTTTGATGTGATCGTTGCTCCTGAAGCCCGTGGGTTCATTTTAGCGGCTCCGTTGGCCTATGCTCTCGGTAAGGGTTTTGTCCCAGCCCGCAAACCCGGCAAGCTGCCTGGGAGGAAACGCCGAGTGACTTACCAATTGGAGTATGGCGCTGACGCGCTGGAAATACACGAAGACGCCATCAAGCCTGGACAGAAGGTGTTGGTATTGGATGATCTGTTGGCTACCGGAGGCACCATTCTCTCCACGATCAAACTGGTGGAGGAAGAGGGCGGCGTGGTTACGGCTACCGCTTTTCTGATTGAACTCGAGTTCCTGAAGGGGCGCGAGTCGCTGAAGAACTACCCGGTCGTCTCCCTGCTGAAGTATTAAGGCAGCACAGTAGCGGTTGCTGAGGAAGCATCTGGGCTGTCGCAGTGTGCTAGACAATGGCTGCTGCGGGCGCCATGCATGGCGCCCCTACGGA
>JAEZJZ010000089.1 GCA_023436245.1 Bacillota bacterium
TGCACCACAGTGAGCTGTTCAACCTAACTGGGGATAGCTACCGTGTCACGCATCGCAATACCATATTCAAGCAATAGCTATCCAGAGAAAATGGCCGATTTTTGACCAAAGCACTTGACCGCTTACACGCTTCCGCTGCCCCATCCGCCAGCAGGTCAATCACCGTCATGGCCATGGCCTTTGCTGGCACGATGTAGAACAGCTCCGGGTCAGCCACCTGGTAGTCTTTGGTGTGCCCCGCGCCAACAGCCCCGCCGACGTAAGGGTGAATGGCGGGCATGATGTGCATGACGTCACCGATGTCGCTTGATCCGGTGCCGTGCGTGTTCTCGGCGACATTCTCGGCGCCCACCAACTGGGCAACATTCTCCCGGAAAAGATCGGTCATGCGTGGGTTGTTTACTCGTGGTAGGAATCCGGGAATCTCCACAATCTCGACTTCCGCTCCTACAGCTGCGGCGCCGGCCTGCAGCGCCCGGTTCACCTTGGCGCTGGCATCCAGAATTGCGGGCATTGTCTTGCCTCGCACGTATGTCTCCATGCGCACATCCGCCGGGATGATGTTCACCAGATCTCCACCCTTGGTGATGATCGGATGGATGCGGATGGTGTCGTCATCCTTGAAGGTTTCGCGGTTGGCATGGATGCCCATGAGGCCGAGTAAGGCAGCATTCAAAGCATTGATGCCGAGGTGAGGCGCTCCACCGGCATGTGCTTCCTTGCCCTTGTACTTGATGAACTTGGCTACGAATCCGTTTGCGGTGCCGCCCACCGCCGCCTTGCGATTTTTGGCAGTCGTGCTGCTATGGAACATCACAGTGAGGTCGATGTCGTCCAGCTCGCCCAAAGCGATCATCTCCTGCTTGCCGCCCAGGAAGCGGATCTTTCCTTGTTCGCGCAGCCGTTGACGCCACTCGATCTCCACCGGTTCCTCCGCTGGCACAGCCATCAGTACGACGTCTCCGTCCAGGTGCTGCATTGCGTCGCTGTCCAGAAGCCCCATGGCAGTGCCCAACATGGCGGCTATCTGCGCGTTATGCCCGCAGGAATGGGCTGCGCCCGTCTCAGGATGCGCATTTGGGTGTTCCGGGCAGACGACTGCATCCAGTTCTCCCATCAGTGCCAATCTTACCAGTGACTTGCGTCCTGGGATCTCAGCCCTGGAGCCGGTGATGGCCAGTCCTCCCTGAAAGCTAAGGCCCAGCCGACTATAGACTTGCTCCACCAATGCGGCAGTCTGATGTTCTTTGTAGCCCAGTTCAGGGTTGATACGAATCTGCTCGCCGAGCTCGATGATCTCTGCCCTTCGTTTGTCGATGGCCGCTAGAACTCGTTCTTTGAGCAATTGCTTGTTCATCATGGTCCCTCCCGTCAAAGAATCCAGCTATGCTGGTTTTCGCCCTATTGCGCCCTAATCCTCTTCTGTGGCGCGACCGGTTGTAAGGAATTTTGTGTGCCGAAAGAAAGGAGCATTTGGTGCTCAGGTGGAACATAGTTGGTGATGGCATTGATTGGTCAAGAAATAGTCGAGGAGGAGAGTCATGGGCGAGTACATCGGCAAGGAGGCAGACCAGGGTAATCGGTTTGCGGCAGACTTCGCGCTGTACCGACAGTTCACCTGGCTCCGTCTCTGCACTGTTCTGGCATCAACAGTTTGGCACATCTTCATGGGAGCATCTTTTCTGTCCTTGCTGTTGGTGGCAAGCATATTGTACCTACTGGTTTACCTGAACCATCTGCGGCTGGCGAACCGCGAGCGGAGGATTTCCCGCCAGCCTTGGTTGATGTTGCTTGACGTCTGTTTTGCCTGCCTGCTGATCAGATTCACTGGCGGGGTTGCCAGCTCGGCGTATCTGCTGCTCCCCTTGATCCATTTCCTGCATTGGCCGTTTGCCACAGCCAAGGCCAAGCTCTTGGGGCTGGCAGCAATGCTGCTCGGGCTTTGGTTCGTGGGTGGCGTCACGCTTGACGCCGGCCTATTTCTCGCCGGGAGCCTTGCGGCAGCAGCACTGGCCAGCATCTTCTCCGGGCAGTGGTTAACTCAGGCTGACGAGCTGAAGCGCCGGGAGCGGGAGCAACACCAACGTTTGGAGCGGCAGAACAGTTACCTACTCCTGCTGAATGAAATCGGACGCAGCCTCTCCGCAAATATGGGTATGGAACAGCTGTTTGAAACGATGTATAAGGAAGTCTCCCGCGTGATGCCCACCGACGTTTTCTTCGTCGCACTGTACGACGAGCGGGGTAACACCGTGGAGATCCGGTACCTGTATGAGGCAGGTGTGCGTTATCCTAGCCAGTTCATGCCTCTGAACAATGGGCCCACTTCGGTAGCGATTAGGACCGGGCGACCGGTGGTCTATAGCAGTGACGCCACGGCTGTCCCCGGGATCAGCGTAATTGGCCTGACCGATTCGGATGAACAGAGGGTGGAATCGATGGTCGTGATGCCCATGCGCTTGGAAGAGCGGGTAATTGGGGCCGTATCTGCGCAAAGCTATTCACCAGCCGCTTATGAAGAGGATCAAGTTCAGTTGCTGGAGACGGTGGCTAATCAGGCTGCTGTCATGCTGGCAAACGTGCGTCTATTTGAGAAGACCAGAGAGTTGTCCCTCACGGACAGCATGACTGGACTGGCTAACGCTAGGCGGTTCCATCAGGAGCTGGAGCGCGTGTTGCAGCAGGCCGAAGCGCCGGGCGCAAAAGTCTCGCTGCTGGTGATTGATTCGGACAGCCTCAAGCAGATCAATGATCGCTTCGGCCATCCGATCGGTGATCAACACCTGGTCACCTTAGCCCAGATCATCCACTCGCAGATCCGCAGTCACGATCTCGCCGCCCGCTATGCCGGCGACGAATTTCTGGTGGTGCTACCTGATTGCGGACGCCATGATGCTTACCGGACTGCGGAGCGAATCCGGCAGGCCGTGATTGAGCATTACCGAGGCAAGGGGCCGGCTCAATTCGGCGTCACGGTCAGCATTGGGGTGGCGATGTACCCTGACGACGCAACCACAGCCGAGCAGTTGTTTCGTGTGGCGGACCAAGCAATGTACCAGGCGAAGCAGGAGGGTCGCAACCGGGTCAGTGCAGCTGGCGGTTAAAGCACAAGGGATGTACGAGACCACTGAAGAAGTCCATTCTTGTCATCCTGAGCGCAGCGAAGGATCTGAAAAAGCCCGTATTCATCGGAGTTCTAGATTCTTCACGGAGTCTACACTGAGCTCGCCGAAGTGTTTAGAATGACATTATCCCAAGGTTCTTCAGCAATCTCGGATGTACGCGATGCGAACTGCCAAATCGGAGACACAATCACTCTACCAGTGGTTGTGTCTTTTTGTTCGCATTGCCATTGCCAACCCATCGCCTGACGTGCAACAATTAGCTTCCTCGGTATGCGGTGTGTTCATTGCACGGCCTTCTTGCCTATCGCAGAGTCCGCAGCATGCGAGAGCGTTCAAAAAGTTCGATTTCCTTGGGGTCGTAGCACCACAGCATGCTGTGGTGCCGGGATCGGCTCGGCATGCCGAGCCTCTACACGGCACAAGTGGAACAATTGCTCGCGTTGAGGCAGGCGGTGCAAACTTCCATTGTCACAATCATGAGTATTATGTAAACTAGAAACATACTCACCGTTGGCAGCGCATTAGTGAGAAAATTGGCAGTTCTATGAGTTGGGTGAGTACTGCGAGTTGATTGAGTTTTAGGAATTGACAGTAAGTTGCTGGATGCTCAGGGAAATTATTTTTGTTTTTCCACTAGTCTTTGAAGGAGAGAGCAGTATCTTGTCGAAATTGATCTAAGAGGTGAGTGAGCATGGTCAGAACCAACTTACTGCCCAACATCACGAAAGGAGGTGAAAACACAAATGCTACCTAACGTAATGTTCCTTTTCAGCACCATCATCGTCATGGCTATTGTGGTCTTCGCTTCGTTCACCATGGCTAAGAATGGTACTTGGGTACCCAAGATCCGCAAGATCGCTGGTCTCGACTCCGTCGAGGAGGCAGTCGGTCGTGCAACCGAAATGGGTGCTCCGGTGCACTTCACCCCTGGTTTGGCTGACGTCACTGCTGACACCGCTCCGCAGACCTTCGCCGGTCTCGAAGTTCTCGGTTTCGTGACTGAGCTGACCGCGAAGTACAACACCGAGCTGATCGTGACCATCCGTATTCCGAACGTTTTCCCGCTCGCGCAGGAAATCGTACGCCAGGGCTACATCGCTGCTGGTAAGCCGGATATGTTCAAGGAGGACACGGTGCAGTTCCTCTCCAGCG
>JAEZJZ010000113.1 GCA_023436245.1 Bacillota bacterium
GACGAAGGGCCAGACCCTTCGTCTCACCGGATTGTCATGCGGCACTCGTCGTAGGCGGTTTTGCACGGGGGAGCACGTTCAGCCATAGGATGAAGGGAGCGCGCTCGATGATGTTAGGTGCAGAGGGGAGGGATAGCTTGTTCAAGAGCTCGTTAACCATCAGTGTGGCTGAGCAGATCATCGCCTTTGTTCCCGTGTACACGGAGGCAGGAGAAGCCACTGCTTTGTGGCTGCAGGATGGCAGAGTGTTGATCGATCAACGTGGCATTCGCACCTGCCTGCAGACCTTCTGGCGACACTACGGCTTCGATTGGGTTGCCTATCGCCGCGAGTATGCTCCCTTGCTCAACCGCAAGAACCTGTTGCCCTGGCCGGCAGACGTCCGGCGTACCTTCGCCCCGGCGAAGCTGCGCTCGCCCCAGATCGGTCGAGACCCAGCTTACGGCTATTTCGCGGTGGAGCAGGTGCAGTCGGTACAGGCGACCGACGCCGGGCAGGCGGCTGCGACCATGGTCCACTTTCGCAATGGCAGTCAGCTTCCGGTGTACCTGAGCACAGAGGAAGTGCACCGTAGTCTGCAGGCCGCGGCCTACGCCGCTCAGCAGTTTTGGCGCCGACGGCTGGGGCCTTCCCGCGCAGAGAGTGACTGGACGGGATAGACTCTTCACTGCGTGCAGAGGGACAATGCCTGTGAGAGCGTTTGCAAAGTGGCTTTCTTCCCCACCGTAGATTCCGCAGCATGCTGCGGGATGGACACCGGCTCGGCATGCCGAGCCGCTACGAGACGCGAACTGACAGGCTCGCATGCGCAGGCAGGACGCGCGGCACCGGAGCGCTCGTAGGGGGCGCATGCATGCGCCCCGCCCTTGGCGCTGGCGCGTATCCATCCCGGAAGGTACTCGAGTCCCGGACTCGATCCGTGGAAGAAAACTCTAGAGACGGGGATTGGCAGCTTAATCTGCCAGGCCCCGTCTCTTCTGCTATGTTGGAGGTTATTCTTTTGATGCTTTCTACGTGATTAACGCACCCTTAATTTGTCGCACAAATGGCGTTAACTCTGTGATGCTAGATTGTAGATGTCGAAAAGCTTAGGAATTGAAGGAGGCCATTTACTGATGCTGAAGAGAATCGCGATGTTCGCCCTGGTAGCCGTGTTGGCGGTAACCACGCTGGTCGGTTGTCAGCCTAAGGTTCTGACAGTGCAGATTGCCGGCTCCACCTCGATGCAGAAACTGAACGAAGTCTGGGCCGAGAATTTCATGGCAGCGAATAAGAACATCACCGTGAACATCACCGGCGGCGGTTCCAGTGCTGGCGTCACCGCAGCGGTGGAAGGAACAGCCCAAATCGGCGCAGCTTCCCGCGCACTGAAGCAATCCGAAAAGGACAAGGGACTAACCCAGATTCAGGTGGCCATCGACGGAGTGGCAGTTGTGGTCAATCCGAGCAATCCGATTTCCAACTTGACCGTTGAGCAGATTCGCAAGATCTACACCGGAGAGTTCACCAATTGGAAGCAGGTCGGTGGAGACGATGCGAACATTGCCGTGGTCACCCGTGAGGCCGGCTCTGGCACCCTGGATGCGTTCGAGAGCCTGGTGATGGATGGCCAGATGATCCTGACCAACGCCAATACCCAGAACGCGACCAGCGGCGTGCGCAGCGTGGTCCAAGGCGACCAGAGTGCCATCGGCTTCATCTCCCTCGGCAGCATGAACGCCGATGTGAAGGCTTTGAAGGTTGGCGGAGTGGAGGCCACCGAAGCTAATATCCGGAATGGTAGCTACGGCATCTACCGCCCGTTCGTCTTCGCAGTCAAGGCTGATGTCAACGAGGCCACCCAGAAGTTCATCGACTATGTGCTGAGCGACGCCGGACAGTCTTTGGCAGTGTCCGAGGGCTTCTTCAAAAAATAACCGTCCGGCAGCAGCAGATGCCCCCATGCCCCGAGGCAGTCTCCTGACGGAACTGCCTCTCTAGCTCTTGAGAGGAGGAACCGCCGGTGAATACCTTGGCCGACACGGGCACAGTAGCGACCAAACGGCGCCTGCGTCCCAGACGGATGCGAGATGCAGATCGCTTTGTGCGGCACATTTTGCTCGCCTGCGCCTTGATGACGATTGTTTCGGTTTTGCTGATCATCTACTTCATCTTTCAGGCGGGCGTGCCTTTCCTACTACGGCAAGGCGTGATCAGCTTCATCTTCGGTCCGACTTGGTATCCTAGCCTCAGCCAATATGGCATTTGGCCGATGATTGTCGGCACGCTCTTGGTCACGGCAGGGGCAATTCTGATTGGGGTGCCGCTCGGTCTAGGCGTAGCAGTCTGTCTGGAGGAGTTCGCGTCCCGCCGGTTTGCTGCCTGGGCGCGGCCGGCGATTGAGCTTCTGGCTGGCATTCCTTCTGTGGTTTATGGGTTCTTCGGGCTGATCGTGCTGGTGCCGATCATCCGTAGTCTGTTTGGCGGCACTGGCTTTGGCGTGATCACCGCCTCACTGGTGATCGGGGTGATGATTCTGCCCACGATCATCAGCGTGGCGCAAGACTCAATCCGGGCGGTGCCGCGCGAGTATCGCGAAGGCTCACTCGCCCTCGGCGCCGCCAAATGGCAGACTACCTGGGGCGTCACTCTACCGGCGGCGAGCTCTGGCATCCTCGCTGGGGTGGTGCTCGGCATCGGTCGAGCCATCGGCGAGACGATGGCAGTGATCATGGTCATCGGTGGAGCGCCGCAGGTTCCCCGTGCCCTCACCGACATGGCGCGTACCCTCACTGCCAACGTGGCGTTGGAGATGGGTTATGCCGCCGGCGAACATCGGGAAGCACTCTTCGCCACCGGGGTAGTGCTCTTCATCTTCATTATTCTGCTCAACCTGGGGCTGCAAAGCATCAGGCGACGGGAGGTGCGCTGAGTGCGAGCAAGTGTGAGACTGCAAGAGACGTTGGCCAAACTATTGCTCTGGGGCAGCGTGGCCATGGTCGGCTTTGCGCTAGCGGCAATCCTGTGGCACATCTTGAGCAATGGTCTGTCGGTGATCGACTGGACGTTCCTCACCGACCGCATTCGGGGCGGGGGTGAATCGGGCGGCATCGGGCCAGCCATCATTGGCACCGCCTATCTGGTGCTGCTCTCACTGTTGCTGTCCGTGCCGCTCGGCGTGGCCACGGCCATCTACCTGACCGAGTTTGTGCGCCGCGGGCGTCTCGTCAACCTGATTCGCTTGGCGACGGAGACCCTAGCCGGGATTCCTTCAATTATCTACGGATTGTTCGGGTTCATCTTCTTCGTGATCAAGCTGCGGCTTGGGTGGTCTTTGCTTTCAGGTTCCCTCACTCTTTGTATCATGCTGTTGCCGACCATCGTGCGCACGAGCGAAGAGGCAATCAAGGCTGTGCCGCAGTCCTACCGCGAGGGCAGCCTTAGCCTGGGCGCCACTCGCTGGCAGACGATCCGTAGGATCGTGCTCCCGGCCGCCTTACCCGGAATCCTCACTGGCATCATCCTCAGCATCGGTCGAGTGGTGGGTGAGAGCGCCGCCGTCATTCTCACAGCCGGCAGCCCAGTGACGGTGCCTCGCGGTGTATTGGCCCCTACGCGCAGTCCGGCTGTTCACCTGTTCATCATCGCCACCGAAGGCAGCTCGCTGCAGCGCTCATATGGCACCGCCACCGTTCTGGTGATCGCCATTTTGCTGGTGAACACCCTTACTAACTACCTGATCAAGCGCATGGTCGTGCGCCATGCCTAGTCTGTCTGACGATGCAGGCGCAGACGTTCGACTTCAGAGGGGAGCGATTCTGATGCCAGGTATGAAGATGCAAACAAAGGGCCTCAACCTGCACTATAACAACGGCAAGGTACATGCCCTGAAAGATATCCAGATGCCGATCGTCGAGCATGCCGTCACCGCTCTGATCGGACCGTCCGGCTGCGGCAAATCCACCTTCCTGCGCACGCTGAACCGCATGAACGATCTGATTGAGCACGTCACCATTGACGGCGAGGTGCTGCTCGATGGGTTGAACGTCTATGGACAGCAGGTGGACGTGGTCGGGCTGCGCAAGCAGGTGGGCATGGTCTTTCAGCGGCCAAATCCCTTTCCAATGTCCATCTACGACAACGTGGCTTACGGGCCCCGGGTGCACGGCGAGCGGCGCAAGCAGGTGCTCGATCAAGTGGTGGAACAGAGTCTGCGCGCGGCCGCCCTATGGGAAGAAGTGAAGGATCGTCTGCGCGCCCCAGGCCTCGGTCTTTCCGGTGGGCAGCAACAGCGGTTGGTCATTGCTCGCGTGATGGCTGTTCAGCCGGAAGTGATTCTGATGGATGAGCCGGCTTCGGCCCTTGACCCCATTTCCACGGCCAAGATCGAAGATTTGATTCACGAGCTGAAGCAGAATTACACCATCGTAATCGTCACCCATAACATGCAGCAGGCTGCCCGTGTCTCTGGCTTTACCGGATTCTTTCTGAATGGTGAGTTGGTGGAGTACGGCGCGACAGCAGACATCTTTCAGCGGCCGCAAGATGAGCGCACAGAGGACTACATCACTGGCCGCTTCGGTTAGGAGGGTGTCAAGCCTCAACACGATGCAGGCCTAAGAATACCCTGGCAACTCTTTGAGTTACCATCGACCGAGACTTTGATACTGCATGGTGGATCTCCGGTTGAACTAGAACGATTTCATGAGGAGGTTAGCCTGATGCCGAGAGATTGGTACCACGAGGAACTGGATGGATTGCAGCGGGAGTTGTTGCAGATGAGCGGCATGGTCGAGTTGTCCATCTTCCGGGCGGTGAAATCGTTAGCGGAGCGCGATGCCGAGCTTGCGCGCACAGTTGTGCATGAGGAAGATGCCATCGATGCCATGGAGAGCACCATCGAACAGCACTGCCTGCGCCTGTTGGCTCTGCAGCAGCCGCTGGCTGGCGACCTCCGTCTGATCGGTACCGCCCTGAAGATCGTCACTGACCTGGAGCGCATGGCTGACCACGCTCTGGACATTGCCCGCGTGACCATCCGCATTTCCAGCCAGCCCTTGATGAAGCCGTTGATCGATATTCCCCGCATGGCCAACATTGCCCGGGAAATGACCCGCGCAGCCATTGAGGCCTATGGCAGAAAGGATGCAGCGGCAGCGCGAGCGGTGATCGAGCGCGACGACGAAGTCGATCTGCTCTACGACCAGGTGCTGCGCGAGTTGCTCACCTATATGATGGCTTCTCCGCCCACCATCTCCCAGGCGATTCAGTTGCTGCTCGTCGCCGGGTCGCTGGAGCGCATTGCTGACCATGCCACCAACCTGGGCGAGTGGATCATCTACATGGTTACCGGCGAGCGGCCGCGCCTAAATGACAGCAGTGCCGAGTCAAGCAGCTAGCGCTCTGTTTCAGAAATAGCACAAGTCTAGAAACAGACACTTTCCTTTGCCAGTGTGATCGTCTTCAGTCAGCCAACGCAGCAGAGCAAGACAGCGCCCGAGTGACCGGACGCTGTTTCTTGCTATATGGACTTCAGCCCTACAGGCAGAGCCTTGCCGTCTATCCACGCGTCCACGATTGCGTTGAATAGGTCTGGGTCGGTGAGGGAGATAGTTTGTCAGCATGTATACGTAGAACCGCATTGAATCAGACCCCTTCGAGGCGTATTCGTGCGGTTCGGCGTGCAGCTTTGACGGCTAGATGAGTTGCGCCTTGGTGTCGTGGTGAGTATAGACGGTGGCTTCGCCAGGATTCTTCGCGCCATTCGTCTGCTGCCATGCTATCAGCGCGGGTACAGCGGAGATAGGCAGAGATTTTCTGCTATCATGAGCTCGAGGCACAGGCAGGAGAACAATCCGGCAAAACTGTACATCATATGTCGGGAACACATTTCCGACCCCTGCTATCCTATTGGTGAAGGGAGGTCACGCAATGGATTCGCTACAGCAGATGAATTGCGCGCTCAGCTACATCGAAGAGCATCTCGCTGACGAAATCGATTTCCGCGAAGTGGCCAGACTGGCGGTCTGTTCCGAGTATCATTTCTCGCGCATGTTCTCGTTCCTGACAGGTGTCACGCTCTCCGAGTACATCAGGCGTCGCCGGCTTACCTTGGCCGCTTTCGAGTTGCAGAACGGCGACAAGCGGGTGATCGATGTTGCCCTCAAGTATGGTTATAGTTCACCCGACTCGTTTGCGCGTGCCTTTCACGGTGTGCACGGCATACTGCCTTCGACGGTCAAAGGCAACGGTCACCAGCTGAAAGCCTATTCGCGCATGACCTTTCAACTATCGATCAGGGGAGGAATAGAGATGAACTATCGTATTGAGCAGCGGGCTCCATTCCGCATCGTAGGCATTATGCGCCGGGTGCCTATCGTCTTTAGCGGCGTCAACCCCGCCATCTCAGCCATGTGGGCAGAGCTGGACGAAGAACGCATTGCTCAATTGAAGGCGCTTTCCGATCTGCAGCCAAGCGGGTTGCTGCAGGCATCGGTCAATTTCTCGGAAGGTCGCATGCAGGAGCAAGGCGAGTTGGATCACTATATCGGTGTTGCCACCAGCCAACAGTGCCCGCCGGGTCTCTCGGAACTGGCAGTTCCAGTTTCCACCTGGGCTGTGTTCACCGCCGTTGGCCCTTTTCCGGAGACTCTGCAGAACACCTGGGGACGCATCTACTCCGAGTGGTTTCCTTCGTCCGGCTACCAGTTGGCAGTCGGCCCGGAGATGCTCTGGAATGAGCACAAGGACGTCGCATCGCCCACATTCCACAGTGAAATCTGGATACCGGTCGAGCTGAGGGCGTAGCAGATTAAGCGGCGACTGGATAGCATGGCAGCTATCCGGCGCCGCTTTGCGATGCTCCCTGAGTGCTGCAACTGCTGTTGCCCATGATATGGCACAGTCGGCAAGGTAGACCTGAGGTACGGGGCAAGGTGCCCTGCAGGCAACCGGTGCCAGGCAACTCATGCCCGATGATGGGCGAGCAAATCGGTCCTAAGCCAACACTGGCTACGTGAGGGAGCCTCACAGAGCCAATGGAGCGGAAAATCCTTTGAATTTTGGAGATAAACCCGGTTGCTATAATTCGTCGCGAAGGATAGGATCAAAGACGGTAAATCGCTGAATTCCATTGCCAGTGGAAACGGGGGAACCATCGACAGGGGTGAATCGCCATTTGTGCGTAGGGCTACCTTGCGGCCCGAATCCGTCAGCTAACCTCGTAAGCGTCTGAAGGAACCGCACCCATGCCAGGCTTGTTCTGGCTATTTGGGTATGCCGCAGGTCCTTCAGGGATCTGTTTTTTGTTTGCGTACCAGCGACGCTTAGCGTCGTTTCAATACGTTCGGATAACCCCGGCAATCGCCGGGGTTGTCATTTTTCTGTGCGCCACGCATGGCGATTAACTTGGCGGTGAGAGCGTGGGGGGACAGTGCGTAGGTCGTCTAGGTGGTGAATGCAGGCTGAGTTGGAAGTTGTTCTAGAGTGGAACGGGGGGACTGTCCCCCCGTTCCACTTACGTGCTTGGTAGCTCGATCGGTATGTAGATGTCCATCTCTGAATCCGGATCTTCCGGGCGAAAGCGCTGGTCGTAGAGCTCGAAGTCAGGCGCGTCTGCCAGGCGGCGCCCGGAGCGGGGGAAGTAGGTGCCGAAGATGTACTGATATGTCTCTCCCAAGTCGTCAGTTGAGCCCTGATGAGTGAAGACGGCATAGTGCTGCGCCTTCAGCGTGCGCGCGATCATGCCTTCCGGCACGGGGGCATCGCCGGCCACTTCGACGCAGGCCAGATAGGAGACTTCGCTTTCGCTGGTCATCAGCGGAATCGGCTCACACACCCCCATGGCGGCGCCTGGAGCTACCGGTTGCGGCACGTCTTGGAGGCGCTGATAGAACTTGCGCCAGAGTAGTGGTATTTCGCCCGCATCGTTTCTACCCAGGTAATGCAGGCCGACCACCCGTCGGTGACCCCGGTGGGCAAAGCGTGGTTCGCGCCGGTGGCGTGAAAGATGTGCCAGCCTGTCCGCAGTCAACATAGGCTTGTCAATCAAGATGAGCGGCTGGCCCTGTCGTCGATACTCCCCGGGTGTCAGACCGTAGGCCTGCTTGAAGGCGCGGGTGAATGATGCTTGCGACTCAAAGCCGTAGTCCAGAGCGATGTCCAGTACGCGTCTTTCCGAGCGGATGAGTTCCTGTGCAGCCGCCGCGAAGCGGCGTTTGCGCAGGTAACTACTCACCGACTCCCCGGTGAGTCCGGAGAAGATGCGTTGGAAATGGAAAGGGGAGAAGCCGGCTGCATGAGCCACTTCCACAAAGCTGATGCTGTTCTGCAGGTTTGCTTCAATGAAGTTGACGGCTCGCTGCACCTGGCTGAGATAGTCCAAATCGCCCACCTCCTGCCATAGTATAGCAAGAGAAGGAAGGATTTGACTAGCCAGTAATCAATCCGGTTCTCTAGCCCAGCTCAGCAGACAAAAGCTCGGCTGTCTCTCCCACCAGAGAGCGGCTTTGCTCCACCCCTGGATTGGCATTCAGCATGACCACCAGTCCCTCAGCTGCCTCCGGCCAGAGGCGGAACTCACACTGAAAACCCTTTCCCCAGCCCCGTCCGTAGATGAAGCAGTTACCTTGACCGCCCGATTTGAAACTCCCCAGGCAGATATTGCTCACTCCCGGTTCTGCCAGCAACACTCCTGCCAACTCGGCGCTGAGCAGCTTGCCCTTCCCGCGTAACGCCTGTAATACCTCGCTGATCATGCTCGCATAAGCCATCGGGGTGCACCAAAGGCCCGCTGCTGCCAAATAGGGATATACTGGTTCGGCTCTTGGCAAAGTGCTGCCATTCTGCCCGTGTCCCCTGGCCGCCACGCTTGGCCCCAGGCCCCCGCAGCGGAGAGGCTGCTCAAAGCGGCAGTCCGCAATCCCAAGCGGCAGCCAGAGATACTCAGCGGCTATCTGCCCAAACTCCTTGCCCGTGGCGTCCTGCAGCACCTGCTCTACCAGACAGTATCCAGCGTCCGAGTAGGCAAAGCCGGTGTACGGCGCGCGCCTTGGCCTCACTGGCTCCGAGTGCAAGCTCGTTCTGACGGTGAGGATGTCGAGCGGGGCAGGAGTAGCCTCACCCGGACGCAGGCTGTCAAAACTGCCATCCGGGTCCTCCAGTCCGGCCTGGTGGCAGAGCAGGCTGCGCAGGGTGACCGGCTGCCAGCCAGCCTTCGTCGGCACCCGCCAGTTCCGCAGATAGCCGTTCACATCGGCATCGAGGTCCAAGCCCGCCTGCTCCGCCACCAGCAGCGTCACAATCGCCGCCATGAACTTGCTGATGGAGCAGGCCTGCAGCAGATGCTGAGGTGACAACGGCTCCCCGCTCTCCCTGTCTGCTACCCCCACCGCATCCGCAACCACACCGTCTCTCGAAACAAGCGCCCAACTGATCCCAGGCATCCCAGTCTCCCGCAGCCGCCTCTCGATCTTCTTTCTCACCATCTCGCTCAACCCAATCCCTCCAACTGCAAACTAGCCGAAGTATGCCACACGCGCGACCGCCATGCTGTGCATTTCCTGCTCTGTTGTCTGACATCACGCTCTTCGTGCTTCTCAGAGTTGCGTTGAGCAGCGGCCTTTGGACCGTTCTTGTGATGTTTTTGGTACGAGGGTCGCCGGAGGTTTTTTCAAAGACTAGTAGAGATCAGTGTTGCATTCTCGTTTGTCAGTTGTCTGTACATAATGATCCAGGCAGTAGGTGGGCAAATATGCGAGCTGGACATAGAAGAACTAGTGCCGGCCAAGTGCTGGACTGATGGTTTGAAAGTTCGTTCCCCTCGACAAAGCAAAACAGCAGTGGCATCTTTGCCCTGCTGTTAGTTGGCCGCCTTCGTCTGCGATTGCTGGTAGGCATGCTGGTTGATAATCCGCTCGATTTCGTACCAGTCCTTGACCCGGGTCACGTTTGGCGGCAGGTCAGCTTGGTTGTAGCTGCAGTCCACCAGCAGCACTCGGAATCCCGCGCTGGCTAGCTGCACCGCATTGTCCAGACTGTCTTCCAGGAAGAAGTCCGACTGCAGGTCCCTGGCCTTCTGCACCTTGTTTGGATGGCCCAGCAGCGAAATGGAGTGCAGCGGAATCCCATGCCGCGCCAACCATTCCACGCTGACATCCCGCATCTTCTCATCCCTGGCTGTGACGAAGTGCAGGGAGTGGTTCCGAAACAGCTCAGTCAGAACCGGCTGCACGCCCTCGCGGATTTGTGACTCGGCATGCAACTGCTCGCCGCAGGCGTGGTAGAACGTAGCATAGTTTTCTTCTGGAATGCCCAGAGCCTGGTGCGCTTCATAGCAAGTTACTTCTTGCGGCTTGACGTTCCTGCCAAAGTGTTCGTTGGCCCGTCGCAGCCAATAGTGCGGTTCAGTGACCGTCCCGTCGATGTCGATACAGATGCTCAATCCTCGCATCGCTTGCACCTCCCATGTGTTGCTATGGTGCAATCGTATCAGCTGATTGTTAAGCCCGAAGCAAGCGGATGTTAACCCTCTGTGAAAGGCTGACCGGGCCGCTGGTGATGAGATGAAGACCTTGTGTGTCCCCGTGCGGAAGGAAATGCAAACTTTCCGTGCAGTCTGAAACGTCTTATGTGTGAAGGTGGTGGGAAGATGGGCGATCAGTTGGTGAGGGCGGCGCAGCGCGCCGTGAGCAGGCATTGGCTGAACTACTGAGGCCGCTCGAAGGAAAACTCTATTGTGCGACCCTAAGTATGAGCACGATGCGGAGGGCTGGACATGACCATCAACGATTTGGCCATGGCAATGCATGTGCCCCTTAGTACCGCCAAGAGTCGTCTTTACGCGGGTATGGAGCAGATCAAATTGATGGTCGGAAAGGAGGCGGAGGAGATTGCGGATTTCATCGACTGATCACTGCCGGCAGCCGGGATATACAGCAACCAAAGAGCTGTTGGACTGCAACCTGCCAGGGGGTCCACAGAAGTCCTTGGAAGTGATCTTGCAGAACGCCGGCAGCAGCCGACGGCACACCGGCCGACTTCGGCTACTGATAGCCGCCGGTCTGCTACTCGTCCTATTGGCGAGCAACGTCTTTCTTCCCCTGTTGACCTACGCTCTGGCTCAACTGCCGCTAATCGGTGACCCCTTTCATGATCTGATCGTGTCGACTAGTCTGGCCGCCGCCTACAAGGCGGGATTGGTTATCGAGCTCCATCGCTCCGTGTCATCCGGTAGCTACACGCTGACTGTGCTGGCGGCCTACTCCGATCCAGAAGAGAACGCAGTCCTGTTGAAGCTGACCTCAACTGAATTGGGGAGAATGGAGCAACTTACTGCAGCCGAAAGCTGGCCTGGTGTGAGGTTGAGCGGCGCCTTTGGCTGGAACAGTGATTGCGGTGCGAGGTCGTTTCATCACGTGGAGGCTGAGGACGCCATCTATGGATGGGTGAAGACGGAGCCGGCGCCTTGGTGGGCGGGAAGTTCCTGGACGGTGGCAGTGGCAGGTGCTCTGGACGACCCCCTGCAATTGCAGGTTCCGGTCCACCGCATCTGGGGGGAGTTCATGGTTCCGCGTGCTCGGCTTGACCAGACCGTTACCTGTGGCGAACTGCAGGTTAGGTTAAGGAACATCGTCTTTCTACCCGGCAGGACCGTCCTGAACTACTACAGCACCAACCATCAGCCCGTTTGGGAGCTGCGCTCGGGCGGCAGGAGCTACAGCGAAGGAGCGCTGACTGACTTCAACCCAGACCCGCTGCAGGGAACTGACTTCTACCCCGTGTTCTATCCCCAAGTGCCGAACGACCTAGAGCTGGTGCTGAAGGGGTACCAAGTGTGTCACAGCGAGTTGCGTTTTCTCCCGGCCGAGCAAGGCGGCGCGAATCATTCAGCACCTTGTGCCGTTACTATCAGCGACCTGCAGCAGACGCCAGCAGGTTTGCAGGTGACGGTCAGCCCAGGTTCACCGAGCTTCCAAGTCGAGTTTCCCTTCTTAATGGACCCCGAGGGCGAATGGGTTTGGCTGGAGCCGTCCGAGCAGCCGTCGGCTCGGCACAAGGATGGGTCTATCACCAAGACGTTTGCCATCGATTTAGATGACTTGGAGGGTTATCAGATTGCCCTTTCGCTGACGGAGTACGTGCCCGCCGACCAAGAGATCGTGGTCAAAGTGCCACGTCCCTAGCATTACCCTGTCCGTAGTCCTGCCCCTGTCGCCGGCACAGCCAGCGGCCTTCCGACATGTTCGGCAAATAGACTGTTTGGGTGGGGTGTTCAGTGGTAGTCGCAAGTTTCAGCCCAGACTGTCTTAGCACTAACTCCGAAACGCTGGAGCATCTTGCTCAATCTTTGCGTTTTTGGGAAATCAACTGACACTGTCTGAAGATTGCAACTATAATGCGATTGGAGGGTTATTTTGGAAGACGCGGGAGTGGCGTCTGCTGTGCTTCAGCCAAAAACCGGAGGTGGTCTGACTGCTCTGGATAGTGACGAAGTCCTTCTGGTGCAACCGTAAGCAGTGTCGGTTTTTCATGATTGCCCTGACACTGTCCACCTTAGTACTTTTACTCAGCCTGTCGTCAGTGGATACCGCGACGGTGACGGAGGGGCGGTTCACCACCTCGTGCGGGACGATGGGATTGGCCTTCTGCCAGAGTATTCGGCGCTGCTCTTTTGAGATGAACGCGATGCGTAACCTCGAATTCTGGCTTCGATTATGGGCAGGACAGACCGTCGAGATGTCTGCGAGGCCTTGCAACTGGGGGGCACGGTTACGCACACCTCAGCGGGCCGAGAATCAAGCAATACTGGGCACATCTGGGATAAGGCTGGCGCGTTTCTGCCGTTTCGTGGCGATTTGAGTCGAGAGGTTCTCCTTCAGCGCGCATTGCCTATTTTGGCATCTTCAGGTATGGTTATGAATGTAATATACTGTAACGCTATGGAACAAGGCAGGTCTGAGTCCTATTTCATGGCCGACAATGTCAGTTTTTGTCGTGGGAAATATCTGCAAGATCCTGTTGCAGTTTATCACCTAAGTTGTCATTACTCTTTGAGAGCAACATATGTGGGTGACTGCAACCTGGATCGCGCTAGGCGCCGATTCAAGAGATAACGTAGAGGAGGGCTGGTACAACGAACATCTGAGCGAAAACTCGAACCACGCACACGCAACAATGCGGCAAGATGGGAGGCATTTATCTGAGCACTGGTACTCAATACAAGATGGGAAAAGGAACGAAGAGTTGGCTGGACGGTCGCGCGCAAACCCTCACCTTTGTGGTAACTGAAGACTGCAATCTCAGATGCAAGTACTGCTATATGGTACATAAGAACGATCGCAAGAGGATGTCACTTGAGACTGGAAAGAAGGCCGTCGATTTCTTCCTCAGTCACGACGGTTTTACAGAGGACGCGGTTATCATCGATTTCATCGGAGGAGAGCCGTTTCTCGAGATTGAGCTCATTGATCAAATAGCGGATTACTTCGTCTCACAGGCTTACAAGCGCAAGCACAGATGGTTCGACTGCTACCGCTTCAACTTCTCTACCAACGGCCTTCTGTATTCTGATCCTCGAGTTCAGGAGTTCATCAGAAAGCACGAAGGCAAAGTCTCCGTTGGCGTAACAATTGACGGAACAAAGGAAAAGCACGACTTGCAGCGTGTATACGCCGATGGCTCGGGCTCCTATGAGGATGTGCTTGAGCAGGTTCTTATCTGGCAGAAGCAGTTCCCCGGTGCGACCACCAAGGTCACTCTCGGACACGACGACCTGCCATTGCTCGCCGCCAGCGTCAAGCACCTTTGGTCTCTTGGCATGAAGGATGTGCCAGCGAATGTGGTGTTTGAAGATGTCTGGGCAGAAGGAGACGACCTAGTCCTTGAACAGCAGCTCCGCGACTTGGCGGACTATGTGATCGACAACCAAAAGTGGAACGAAGTGAGTTGTTCCTTCTTCACCGATGTGGGGGGCTTCCCGCTTTCCGATGAGGAACTCAACCGCAACTACTGCGGGTCTGGGAGAATGGTAGCTGTCGATGGGAATGGGAATCTATACCCGTGCGTGCGGTACATGGACTTCTCCCTAGAACACAAGAAAGGGTACACGGTCGGAACCCTTGACACCGGGTTTGATTCAGACCGCATCAGGCCCTTCCTTGCGCTGGATGTTCCCTCCCAGAGCGATCCGGAATGCTTGGAGTGCGAGATCGCCACCAGTTGCGCTTGGTGTCAGGGCTACAACTACGATTCCGCTTCCGAGCCAACCAACTATCAGCGCAGCAAAGGCATCTGCAAAATGCACAAGGCCAGGATTCGCGCGAACAACTACTATTGGGGCCGCTTGTTCAACGAACATCAGATTCTGAGAGAGGCAGGCCGCGAGCACAAGCAACACCTCTTTGTCATGGCCTCCGATCAGTGTGTCAATCACTGCAACTACTCTCCACAAGACCTGCCCAGCGAGTCAATTGGCGATGACGCTCTTCAGGCCGCTGCGAAGTTCGCAGCCGAACACTTCATGACGCCCGTGCTGTTGCATGACGACAATCCACTCAACTCTGAACGCTTGCGGAGAGCATTCGCCACGCGCGAGACGATCAATATTGTACCGCTATCGCAGCAAGAGCGAGTCAGGCTGCCGGGAACGATCGTAGTGGTGACGCCTGACCAGGTTTCGGCGTCCACCGAGATTATGGGCGATAACTGCGTGCTGTCTATTGAGGCAACTGACATAGCCGATCTCGGGAGATGTGTCGAGATTTTGCTGGATAAGGTCACCCGGACCAATATCAACATCATTGACAGTTCAAAAAGCCTCGATGTTTCCAGATACGTGCAAGAGTTAGGCAAGATAAACGTCTATCTCAGTGAGTACTATTCGCGCGGCCAAGTGAGAGAAGTGGATAAGGTTACCGACAGGTTGGTTTTGAGCAAGATGAATAATTGCGAGGCGGGGTATCGGAACTTCGCATTCGGCCCTAACGGCAAGATCTATGCCTGTCCGGCATTCTACTTCGCCGATCCGAGCGACTCCATCGGCTCTCCCGAGGGTGGGCTTCGTCCAAACCTGACAGCCTACAGGCTGGATCGGGCACCAATATGCTCTCACTGCGACGCATTCCACTGCAATCGTTGCGTCTACCTCAATCGCAGGTACACATCTGAGATCAACACGCCGTCGTCCCAGCAGTGCTCAGTGGCACACGCGGAGCGCGAGAACTCAAGGAACTTCTACCTTCTGCTGCAGCAGCAGGGCTCGCTGTCTGCAGGTATGCAGTGTCCCGAGGCCATTGGTTACACAGACCCGTTGGACGTCTTAGTCAAGGCGAAGCAGATCGCGCCTTCGTTGCCAGAGTGTTAGTCCGTTTCGCAAAGGGGGAGAAGAAATGCGAGAGGTAGTTTGCTCAGTTGAGAAGGGTGAACGAGAAGAGATGGAGAGACTCCACGAGCGCCAGGTGTCGCTCCGCAATTTGCTCAGGCGGATTGAGCGCAACACGCCAGCGGATGCCTACTATGCAGGAATTGACGCCCAAGAAGTGCGACTTGCCGGCAGTGCCAACCTGGAGTTCATGCGGAAGTGGTGGGATGCCATACTCGAAAAGTATGAGCTGACCAGGGACCACGTTTACTACGTTGATCTATCGTCTGGAGACATCTCTGCGGACTTGGATGCATCACAGGCTGCAGTTTAGCGCAGCAGGCGTCAAATGCGCAACTACTGAGTATTCAGGCGCTGGTTATTCACCAGACGGATTGCCAGCGGCATAGGCAGTTGCAGAACGATTGGCCTACTGGTTCACGAGGTTTGAGCCAGGAAGCTGGCAACCCCCTTCAACCAAGGGGTACCGAAGGCGCGCCAGCAGGTTCACTGCTACGCATCTTCTCTACACTAATCATGTGGAAGGAGGTGAAAAAGTTGAAGCTGACGCACAAAGCTACGCATTCATCGACCGGTTCCGGTTTTGTCGTGGCAGGATGTCCCGCCTGCGCCCTCTCCTGCGAAGGCGGCTGCGTCCTGGTCTGCGAGGACACCTGCTCTAGGGACTGCACCGGCGGTTGCAGCTCATGTTCTGGGGGCTGCACCACATCCTGCTATGGTAGCTGCCTCGCCGGTTCCTATGCAGACACAAAGTAGGGGTAATCTAGTCCGGCAGTTCACACTGTACGGCAGTGTGAACTGCCCCCAAACCCTAGAGTAGGGAAGTGATAATAGTGAAGCTGACACACAAGGCCATGCATGCCACCGGTGTTTCCAGCTTTGCGGTGGCAGGCTGCTATGACTGCTACATAACATGCGAAGGTCGCTGCTATCTAGGATGTGAGACTGAATGTCAACGGGACTGCAGTGGTGCCTGCAGCTCATGCACTGGAGGCTGTACCGTGTCTTGCTATGGTAGCTGTCTCGCCGGTTCCTACGCGGAGACAAGGTAGAATCGAGATCGGGCAGTTCACGCTTCCTATCAGCGTGAACTGCCCCCCAGCTACCTGAACACCATGGCTCCGCGTAAGCAATGCGACGCAGCTTTTCTTCCCCGTGTAGCCGTAAGAAAAAACCACACGGTTGCCTCTGTCCGTGCTGACACTTCTGCTCGGGATCACGATTCGTGGCAGGGGCCCCCAGTCGGGCGTAGCATGGCCGCAAGGAAAGCTATGGGGCCTGTGCGACATTCATCCTTTGGCGATAGGGTGTCTCAATGTGCTTCCAGGTATACCCCAGTAAAGGGAGGTGGTTTGGCTGTTCTGGATAGTGACGAAATCCTTCTGGTGCAACCGCAAGCAGTACCGCTTCTTCATGATTGCCTTGACACTGTCTACTCTGGTGCTCTCGCTTGGGCTGTCTTCCGTGGATGTGATGGGCAACATGTGGAGGGTGCCACTGACCGTAATGTTTGGCGGGCATCTTTGGGTTGGGTTCCCTCAAACCGAAGATGTTTCCGCGTATTCCGTTTTCTCGCGGGCTGAGATCAGCTCCTTGATTGAACAAGTGTTCCCTGATGCTCTACTCACCTTCAGCTTGGCCGTACCGGCAAAACCGATGACAAGGCCCTTCATTTACGCTGGGGTCCAATCGGTCACTGGACGCGCGGGCGGGCTGGATACCTGGTTCCTCACGCCATTGATGCTAGCAGGTGAGCAGATGCGCGAAGATGATGGGGGCCAGGATCTTTTCTACATTAGGGAGCACTCCGTTGGAAGCGTGCAGGAGTTTAAGCCTGAAGACGCGATTGAGCTCTCGCTTTATGATCATGAGGCCGAGACATGGTCATTCAAGCAAGCGCTACAGTTGCACCCCACGGTGGCAGGCACAACCAAATGGCCGGGGCATTCCGCCCTCACTCACCTAGGCACACTGCAGCGTCTGACACAGGTTCCTCCAGAACTAGTCTCCTGGATTGGCATTGCATTGCCCAGCATGCACGCGAAGATTGATGCCGCCAAGTTGGCTGAGCTAAGGACAATCTTACTCGATAGATTCCCTCAACTGGAAGCCACCACAATCGACGAGTTTGTTGCAGAACAGGCGACTGCTGATCTTGTACCACTGCGCGACGCGGCGAAACGCTATATCCCGATAGTCCTCGGAATTTCCCTGATGGTGGTGATTGCTTCCGCGCTTGCCGTGGTACAAAGCAGACGGCGGGAACTCGGCATGTTGCGGGTGATCGGCATGAGCGCTGGACAGGTGCGAGCACTCTTCCTGCTGGAGGCCACTTTCGCTGCCGTATTGGCCTGCACTGTTGGCCTGGTGGTGTCCAAGCTGGCCAGCTACTTGCTGTTTGGCATCAACTTCGGAGTCACGTTGCTCGGTATTCTGAAGGCAGATGTCTCGCTGATGCCTTTCGCGCTCTCCCTGATCGTCACATTGGCTGTGGCCACCGTTGTCAGCATACTGGCTGTCTCCCGCACCATGGCGAATGCACTGCGCAATGCTTAGCCGACCGGCTATTCGAAGGAGGGTATGTGAGTGAGTACACCCTTGTTGGAAGGTAAGGGTCTGAAGAAGACATATCAGGTTGGCAATAGCCCGCTGACTGTGATGCAGGGGTTCAGCATCGCCATCAGCCGGGATGAGGTGGTGGCTATCGTCGGACCATCCGGTACCGGAAAGTCGACATTGCTCTACGTCCTGTCCGGGCTGGAGCAGCCAGATGAGGGGCAGGTGCTGCTGGAGGGGGCAGACATCTACCAACTGGGCGACGCTAAACGGTCTCATCTGCGCGCCACTGCCTTTGGTTTCATCTTTCAATCCTACAACCTGATCAGCTCCATGACTGCACTGGAAAACGTGGAGCTGCCGTTGCGGCTGACCAATGTCAGCCAGCCGGTAGCCAAGGCGAAGGAAATGTTGCAGCGGGTCGGCTTGGCTGAGAGAATGCATCATCGCCCGGGGCAGCTCTCAGGAGGCGAGCAACAGCGCGTCTCCGTGGCCCGTGCGCTGGCGCTCAACCCACGCATTATCTTCGCCGATGAGCCGACTGGCAATCTGGACTACCGCACCGGACGCGATGTGATGGACATGATCATGAAGCTGGTGCGTGAGCAGCAGGCAGCCTGTCTGCTGGTCACGCATAACCTGGAGTGGGCGGAGATCTCTGACCGCGTGATCGATCTGCATCCCGAGCAGCAGGTGGCCGGTGATGCTTAGGCAATCCGGTCGTCTGATGCGCTGGGCTCTGCTTAGGAATCCACTCCGCACGTTTTTCCTGGTGCTGACCGTTGTCGGGTCGATGAGCGCCTTCTCCACAACCGAGGCGACACTGCGTGACTTGTCGAACCGAGCGAACGACATCTACCGGAGGATTCCATATGATTTGGAGGTTGCAGGGGAAGCGGCATTCGATTACGAACCAAACATCGTAGCGCTGGCTGGGGTGAGCGCGACGGAACGCACCAACTACTGCTCAATCAGCGTAAACGCCATGAAGAATTACGCACGTGTGCAACTGGGAGAAGGCCAGTTGCAGCCTGTCAAGTATACAGAGGGACGTGCGCCTGAACAGCCGGACGAGATAGCTATCACGCCGATCATGGCAGAACTGGGCCGGGTCGCGCTCGGAGGCACGGTGGAAGTTGCTTGGTTCGCCAGCAGCACAGACTTGGAACCAGGCGAAGTTCTGTCTGGACCTGTTGTCCCCTTCATCGTTTGCGGAATCGCTACCCAGCAGGCCGGATCGTCTTGTCTTCTGACTGAGGCAGGTCTGCAACGCATCCATGCGAACCCCAGTAGGACGGCCATGCTGCTGGTGAAGACAGACGGCTCAGTCAATCCCGGAGCCATCGCAACCACAATCCGTGAGATGGGTAAGAGCTTACGGATAACCGTCATCGATGAAAGCGACAATCCGATGCTCGGCCTTGCCACCACGCTCTCACAGACGATCAGTTTGATCATGCTGCTCGCAGGTGTGGGCAGCTTCTACATGCTGCTGTCGCTCAGCCAGCGCGAGCGTCTATATGACCTTGGTGTCTTGCGCGCGGTCGGATTCAGTAGTGCCACGATGACTATTCAGCTCATTCTAGAGGGCCTGCTGCTGCTTGTGTTCGGTGCTCTCTTAGGAGGCGTGCTAGTTTTCTCTGTCACTTCTGCCTTTCACCTCGGCAACGTGAACACAACGCTGGCGCAGAACCTGCAGCCGATGCAGCTACTCTTTGCACTGTTCCTGGCGGTGATCGTCTATTCTGCGATCAAGGTCGGTGGCCAATCGGCGACCAAAATGCTCAGGGGAGAACGGTAGTCCAGATTGCCAGGCTAGCGCATTCGCCATCAGGCCGACGTCGGAGGTGTCCGCATGTTCGTTAACAGTCAAGAGAGAAGCACAATAGTCACCGTGTATCGCCGCTTTATGTGTGGGCGAATGCGGTTTGTTCTTCTGGTAGTGGCGCTGTCGTTCGCTGCCAAGGTCGTGAGCCTGATCTCGCCCAAGTATTACGGCGGCTTGGTTGACTACGCGCTCGCCGGCAGGGCAGACGCACTGCAAGGCACCATTCTGGTCATTCTTGGCCTGTTTGCCTCCAGTTCGCTAATCAGCGTCTTTGAGACCTACTCGCACAACTACGTGCTCTATAGGCTGGACCTGGACGTCAAGAGTTCGATCTTTGACACCATCCTGCAGTTGTCGGCGCGTCAGGCGGAAAAGCGGAAGGTTGGCGAGTTGATCTCGCGGCTTGAGGGTGATGCGGGGGCGGTCGGTCGCCTTTTCGTCGGCTCACTGATGAGCCTGATTCTCAACCTAATCACTGTGCTGGTCAGCGGCTTCTTTGTGATGAGCATTTCTCCGACCATGACGGTAATTGCGATTGCGGCATTCTTGCTGTCGACCGGCTCATTCCACCTCTTCGGCAAGGCTGTGGAGGCGAACCACAAACGCATGCGGGAACGCATGGATGCTTACTTCTCTAGATTGCAGGAGAGCATTTCTGCCCTCGGTGAAATACGTATACTTGGTGCTGCAAATACCTTCGGGCAGATCATTGGCAAGGACATGCGTGCGCTGTTTGGCTTGCGGATGCATGCTGGCAACTTGGGCATTGGCTCCGGTCTTGCGAGTACAACGATCAACACAGCTGCTCAGATTGCCACTGTCAGCGTCGCCTGCTGGCTGATTATGCGGGGAGCAATGACAGTGGGGTCGTACATTTCGTTCAGCATGTACCTGCAGTTCTTCTCCAGCGCGTTGCGAGAGATCTCTTCCATGAATCTGGGAGTTCGTGAGGCCCTGGTGTCTTTGAACAGACTCCTGGAATTGGATGAGCTTGAGATTGATAATCATGGGAACTCAGATAGAAAGTATGATCCGTCTGCCACGGGGGTGAGGTTGACCGGTGTCTCATTCTCGTATGACAGTTCTTCGCCGGTGTTAAGGGATTTCAACATGTCCTGTCCGGAGAATGCAGTGACAGCCGTTGTTGGCCGCAGCGGATCAGGCAAGAGCACCCTGCTAAAGGTGATGGTCGGGCTGTATCCCGCCGCAGGCAGCATTGCTTTTGGGACAAAGTCCTGGGAAAAGGCAGCGAGTTACAGCACGCTCGATCACCATATTACCTACATTCAGCAAGATCCATTTATCTTCAATATGAGTGTGGCCGACAATCTGAGGCTCGCCAAACCTGACGCAACTGATTTGGAGATCAGAGTGGCTTGCATTCGGGCTTGCGCAGACGAGTTCATCAGACAGCTACCCGAGCAGTACGACACCGTTATCGGTGAACGAGGAACAAGGCTGTCAGGGGGCGAACGTCAGCGACTGGCCATCGCGCGTGGGCTCCTCCGCGGATCGAAGATCCTACTCCTGGATGAAGTTACTTCGAGCCTTGATGGTGAAGCGGAAGCCCGCCTGGTGGAGGAGCTGCGCCATTTGGCGTCAGACTTCACCATAATCATCATCTCTCACCGACTGTCGACAATCATCAGTGTGCCCAACATTGTTGTATTGGACAAAGGCCAGAATGTAGCTGAAGGAACGCACCTGCAGCTTATTCAGTCCTGCCACACCTATAGAGATATGTTCCTGCAGCAATGGCAGGAGTACCTGCGGCAAGGTGAAGCCGTTGGGCAGGGGTAGCGACTACAACGTGAAGGGGGTGTAACAGGGATGAAGTTAACGCACAGATCGACCTCAGAGCAGGTCTCGGCAACCGCCTCAGGGCTGTCCAGTTGCGGAGGTTCGTGCATGGGTACCTGTCTGTACTCGTGTGGAATGAACTGCGTCGTTTCGTGTGCCAGTGACTGCTACAGCAGTTGCTCCGGGAGTTGCGTCACCGGCTCGCTCGCACTGCCGAGAGCACCGCATTGAATGGGGAAGGGAGTCGGCTTCTTCACTTGCGTATGAGGCACTTTGCTCCAATACTTGGTGGAGTGCACCTGAAGCAACACGAGATGTCTTCTCATTGACGTGGTGTCGTAGCTGACCGTGACGGTTGCTTTGGATCCTCTGAAGCGCAGGGCCTCGCCCGGTCGGGTGAGGCCCTATTTGAACTGGCAGGAAGGCAGGATCGTTTGTTGCACAATCCCTCCTCAGTTGTCTATTCAGGATGAGGTCAGGTTGAAGGGCGAGGGGGGGGCTGCCGGAAGAGGTATTGCCGTGCCGGCAATGGAATTGTCTGGTTAGGATATGTGATTAGGAGGGAGTCAAAATGCGTCGTCACTCTCGAGTATTGTTGTCACTTTTGGTCTGCTTGCTCGTCTTGTCCGGTCTGCCGCTAGGGCTGGTGCGGGCAGAAGAGCAACTCAGTCGGGACATCCCGTATAACTACAGCCCTAACTCTAGCTATCCCGGGCCGGATTACCTGCCGGGCTTCATCGGCGTTGACCGAGCCGAGCTGACTGCCGATGCCAAGCTGCAGGTCAGTCTAGAGTCGCAGGATGACGGATCGTTCAGCGTGGCCGCCACCATTATCGCTGGCGAGCACAGTGTGCAGCTTAACGGCACGGGCAGCTTTGGCCTCTATGAGAGCGGACCACTGCACAGCGGTGAGTTCCTCTGCCAGACGGACAAAGGGGTGGAGGGTAAGCTTTACCTGACGACTTATCCGGCCCGTGGAGAGCGCAAGGCGGTCTTCCTGTTTGGGGAGAACACTCCCCAGGCGGTGACGGTTGCCTTCGGTAAGCAGCATGGAAACATCGAGGCCATCAGTCTGCAGATCGGCGATCTCAAACGGGCCGAGGTGAAACTGCCGCTCGGCTACCTGCTGGATGGGCAGCCGTTGGTGCTGGAGCCAGCACCCCTGATCCAAGACAATCAGGTGCTGGTGCCGGTGCGCCCGCTGCTGGCCGCGCTCGGCGCACGCGTCGCTTGGGATGCCGCGAGTCAGTCCATTCGGGCGAACCTGGGTGATGCCAGCTTCACCCTTTCGCTGGCCAACCAGACCCTGCAGGTGAACGGGGGAGCTGCAGAACCGCTGCTCGTCACGCGGCAGCCGAACGGGCAGGTCTTTGGTTCACTGTCGGCCCTGGCCCGCGCCTGTGGGGCAACCATACTCACCCGGCGCGATGGCACGGTCGCCCTGATCAGCCGCGAGCGCACACGGCAAGAACAGGGGAGATTGCAGTTTATCTTCGCCAACGCCCAGAACCTGATCATCCAGAACGACACCGATCGTCCCCAGAACTTCGGTGGCTGGTCTCTGGTCTGCAATGATCCCACACTGGAGGTCGGTCCGATGATTGACTTCCGCTTCCCGGCGGAGTTCGTGCTGCAGCCAGGCGAGCAGGTACAGGTCTCCGGCGAGCTGGACACAGAGCCGGACAACCATCAGCTGTTTGACTGGAACATGTTCTCCGGTTCGCCGCCGGAAGTAAGGCCGACGGTGCAACTCTTGATCAACTCGCTGTCGCCTGCAGACGAAGGCATCATGTTGATGAACCAGGGTTCCGACCTCTACCTCGGCAACTGGCGGTTGGTCAGCTTGACCGGCAAGCCGGCCTTCGACCTGCCGGACATCTGGCTGGGGCAGAACCAGATGGTATCTGTCCGTGGAGAGCCAGGAACACCACAGAACGAGGCCGAACTGCGCTGGCCTAACCTGGCGTCGGTGGAGCAAGCTTATCTGGTGGAACAGGCCGAGTTGGCCAGACTCAAAGCAGAGCAGCACGCCAAGCTGGTTGAGATCTACGCGCCGCTCACGGCGGCGCTGCAGTTGACCGACAGCGGCTATCACTTCTACAGCGAGCTTGAGGCGGATGGACTATTGCTAAAGGGCGAGATCGCTCCATATGAGGGCAAGCCGCAGATCAGCCGGTCGCTGCAGCAAATGAAGATGAACCTGTTCTGGGGCCTGGGGCAGATCGGGGACAGGATTCCGGTCTACTACATTAGCCCCGATGGCCGTGACGTTTACCTCGGTATGATCAAGCAGGACGGCAGCCAGATCGCTTATCGCCTTACTCAGGCGATTGACCAGGGCTTCTACACCTGGATCTGTGAGCAAGTGCTGCCGGAGTAGATACAAGCAAGGTACGCACACACCGCACAGCTTCGCTGTGCGGTGTGTGTCTCTTCTGGGGATGCTAAAGGTAACCGATCCCGCCGTGGCGAAATATGAGCAGACTACAGAGCAGCTTTCCCAGGAATGGGAAGCACGCACGAGAAGGGGGTCATCACGATGATCAGAGGCGCAGGACAGGAGTTCATGGAGAAGACCAAGCAGAAGTATCTCGGGGAGTCGGATCAGAACAAGGGGCTGCCGCAGCCGCCGCTAACCCAGGGGGCCGAAGGTCTGCCCATCATTGATTTGCCTGATCCGAAGAGTATGCAAGCGCCGGCAATTGACCTAACTCAGGCCATCAACCAGCGGAAGAGCTGGCGCAAGTATTCCGAGCAGGCGCTCACGCTTTCGGAGTTGTCCTACCTGCTTTGGTGCACGCAAGGCGTGAAAGAGGTGACCATTCGCCCCGCTACACTGCGAACTGTTCCGTCCGGCGGCTCGCGGCACCCGTTTGAGACCTACCTGCTGATCAACCGGGTGGAAGGACTGGCGCCAGGTCTCTATCGCTTTGTCTCGGTCGGGCATCAGCTCGTACCCATAGACCTGAGTGAGGGCGTGTCCGAGCGGATTACGCATGCTGCCGGAAAGCAGGTGTTTGTCCAGAACAGTGCGGTCACATTCATCTGGGTGGCGGTGGCTTATCGCACCGTCTGGCGCTATCAGGAGCGCGGCTACCGCGACTTGTTCCTGGACGCGGGCCATGTATGTCAGAACCTCTATCTGGCGGCTGAAGCGGTAGACTCCGGGTGCTGCGCGATTGCCTCCTATGATGACGACGAAATCAACGAGTTGCTCGGCCTTGACGGGGTGGAACAGTTCGTCATCTATCTGGCTGCACTAGGGAAGAAGTAGCTCCCTACGAGGTCTCGGCTAGGAAAGTTGCATAAGGGGAACTCATGCAGTATCTGGAGAAGCCGAAGTCTCGAACAGACATCGGTCAACTCTACCAGCGGCTTGGCTGGACAGATTTCCTGCAACTTGACGCCGAGCAGTTGGCGCAGGCCATGGAACAGAGCTGGTATGTAGTCTACGCCTATGATCAGGACAGGCTGGTTGGCACCGGCCGTGTGATCTCAGATGGCGTGATCAATGCCTATCTTTGTGGCCTGGGAGTTGAGCCGGAGTACCGCAAGCGCGGGATTGGCACAGAGATCAGCGAGCGGCTGGTGCGGCGTTGCCGGCAGCACGGCCTGCACATTCAGTTCTTCTGCGAGGAACAGATGGTACCGTTCTACGAGCAGCGTGGCTTCTCGCGCTTCGCCTTTGGCATGAAGTTGGCTTCTCGCGTTAACTTGAGATAGACCGTGAAGCGAAGGGGGAGAGCTGCTTGGGCTCTCCCCCTTTCGGGTCTTTCCTAATCCCGGCGGCAAAAATAGGGTCCGAGCTGACCGGTTTCGTGCGTGATGACATAGGTCCAGGTGAACTGACTATCTACGGCGTAGATGTCCGCCTCATGCCCCAGATCAGTGACGGACAGATTCGTGGCTTGCTCCAGCAGCAGCGCGTCGTCTGCATGCTGATAGAATAGGTAACATGCGTCTTTGGGTTGGCTAGCGAAGGCGCAGTTTGCCGCAGAACCTTGCAGGCAGTCCCGCCGCTCGTAGCTGAACAGGTGCCAGAGAAAACCGCGGGCGCCGTCGGCATCATACAGATGGATCTCTGCCTTTTCTTCGGGTCCGAGGTGGCTGGCGAAGGCGTCTTCCCAGCGTCGGCGCAGTTCGGCTCCAGCGCCCGGCAGCCTCGCGGCGACAACTCCTTGCTTCTCAGGGCTTCCTCGATGTTCATGCAACTCCTCTCGTGGTCACAGCTGGGCAACCTGCTCTAGGTAGCTCTCCGCTAGGGCTAGTTGGCGCGTGGCAAACTCCAGATCGCCGTTGCCCGCCAGAGCAGAGTCCAGGTTTCCCAAGACGGACATCAGCAGGCGCGCGGTCAGGACCAACCTGACCGCATTCGGCGCCAGGGTAGTAGTTGCTTGCGCCAGAAAATATCCGACGGTAGGGTGGGCGAAGCCCTGGAACAGTGCCGAGTTAGCTATGTACGAGGCCATGTCCCAGCCGGCAGGCATCAGACATGTGTCCTCAAAGTCCGTCCATAGCCAACCCCTGGGGCTGGCCATCAGGTTTCTGCGGTGGCCGTCGCCGTGGCAGGGCAGCAACGGTTGCTCTTGTCTCAACCTCCGATCCGTTTGGACGAACTCCCTTAGCAATGCTTGCACTCGGCAATCGGGGTTACTCTGCAGTCGCATCGCCGCCAGCCGGATCCGCTCCCATACGCCCAGCGCTGGCAAGTCGCCCGGGTAGTCGGCCAGCGCCTTGGAAAGGGCGGTCACCCTGGCCAGGGCCTCACTTGGCGTTGGCTCGGGCAACTCCGTCAGCGGCACATACTCCCATAGGGTCATCCAGACTCCGCCTACGCAGTGCGGGCCAGCGTCAGCCAACGCTGTCGGCTGCAGGGCAGCAACCCCTCGGTCCCTCAGGTGTTCGGCTATATGCAGTTCCCGGCTGGCGCTCAGAAAAGCAGCCTGTTCATCGACTTCTGACATCACCGTCGCCAATCGAGCGACAACCGGGTGAGGCGTCAAGTGCAGGATTAGGTTCGCGCCCTGATTGAGCACGACCGGTTTGGTGTTGGGCAAGCCCAGTTCGTCCGCGCGAGCGACTACCAGTGATATTAGTTGAGCATGGCCAATTATATCTACCACCCCCTCGTTGAGCTTCACAACTGATCCTAGCGCAGTACACGAGGTCCGCACAGGGAAACTTCCGTTCATTCGATTCTGGTCGGGGGGGACTCGCAGCTTGGGTTCGCATAAATCATGGAATTTTCCCAGCGCTTGCGTTAAGCTGGAAGCAGCGAAGGAGGGAATGCCTGTGACGAAAAAGCGTGACACTGATTCCGCTGAAAGCCGGCTCGCTGAATGGGAAGAATGGCAACGACATCAATATGACCCTGGTCATTACGTGGGAGGCGTCAGGAGGCATCCTCTCTATAACCGCAGAAGCCTGCCGAAGATGTACGGTTGGTACCTGATCATTGGGCCTGGGCTCTGCTTGGCGCTAATGGTGATCGTTTTGGTGGTAGCTTTGCTCGAAGGCACCCCTATTGATGTCACCGGGTTACTGCCCCTTGGGGGTGGTCTGCTGCTTCTGCTCTTCGTCGGCCTTCGGCTGGTCAGGTCGGGCAGACGATGAGTCTGGCAGGGAACACGCAGCGCCGCAGCGAACGTTAATTGGGATATCTCCTAAGGAAAGGTGTGACGCCCTCTGAAGCTGACCGATTTCAACGCTCCAGTGCGCCGACACCACTTGTTCCGTCTGCTGGCTGTAATCGCCGTACTGGCGGTCGCCCTGTCCCTAGCCGCATGTGCCAAACCGCCTGGCGGGGAAATCGTGGATATCCCGGAAGAGCCGGAGGAGCCCATCCCGCAGGCTCCCGAGCTGTCATCCGCCTTCATGGTGATGATCGACAACCACTCGCGGGCCCGTCCGCAGCACGGTCTGTCCCAGGCGGACGTGGTGCATGAGTTCATCTGCGAGGCCGGTATCACCCGTTTCTTGGCCGCCTTCTATAGCAAGGACCCAGGCTACGTTGGTCCAGTGCGCAGCATTCGCTACTATTACCTGCAGATGGCCAGAGCCTACGATTTGCCGCTGGCCCACGTGGGCGGCAGCATGAATGCGCTGGAGATGCGCGGCACCTTGGGCATTAAGAGCATCTGCGACATCACCAATGCCTCGGGGGCCTTCTATGTCGACCGCGAACGCTCCCGCCCGCATAGCACCTACATCACCAGCGAAAGCCTGTTGGGTGTTGCTGCCAAGCGGGGTTACGCCACGCATGGTCTGCCGGACCTATCCCTGGGTGACTTCGCCGGCACGGGGGCAGTGAGTGAGGTACAGATCAAGTATACCTCCACTTACCAGGTGACTTGGGTCTACCAGCCGGAGTCGGAGAACTACGCCCGCTTGGTCAACGGCAAGCCGCACCCCACGGCGGAGGAGTCTGACATTGTTGCCGGGAACATCATCATCCTCGAGGCGCCGGTGAAGACGGTGGAGGTGCCGATCAACGGCGTGCAAAGCCAGATCAATGTGCTTGGCGAAGGTAAGGCCCTGTTCTTGCGGAACGGCCAGATGGCCACGGGCACCTGGCGCAAGGATAGCCCTGAATCGCACTTTCAGTACAAGCTGGACGACGGTACTGCTTTCAGCTACGCTCCGGGGAGCGTCTGGATTCAGCAGGTGCATTCGCTCGCCAAGAACGTGGTAAGCAAGTAGCTCTGGCATTCCCCAGTCCTGCCATTCTGAGGGCTTCAGCCCGAAGAATCTTGGCGAAGCCACACGTGAAGGGCGTGCAGCAATGCGTTCACCAGAACGTAATGCTGCACGCCCGTTGTCCTTATGTCCGCGCGTCGGTGCTTTTCCGTTGAAGCTCCCGCTGCAGCGTCTCCCAGTCGTCATTTTCCTGCTGCATGGCCTCAGCAGCCAGGTCCTGCGTCAACTGTTCCAGCTGTTTCACACTTTGCCAAAGGCAGATGCCGCTCGGTTTAGGTCCTGACCCACGGTTGGTGCGCAACAACTGATCAAAGAACTTGCGTACACCCATCGTTACTTCCCCAACCCCCTCAGCATTTGCTCCTGCAATAGAGCTCCTGAGCCACCCCATTGGCGGCTGTCCAGCCAGGGTTGTTCCACAGGCAGCAATAGCCCGCTCTGCACCCATTCTGCTTCCAGTACCCCAATCAGGTCGACCAGCGCCAGCAAGCCCATGTCCTCGCGCCTCCACTGATGGGGATTCGGCAATCGCTCGACCCATGCGACTAGATCCAACAGACAAAGTCGTAGCGCGCGGCTGGCCAGCTCGAGTGCTGGCCGCAGTGAGTTAAGCAGTTGATGGTCAACTATCGGCCAGTTCAGCCAATAGTCATGCGGTTGCCAGGGGCCGGGGCTGGTCTGTCGGTAAGCTGAGACGGCTTGCAGCATGCGCATGGTCATGTCCCCGTGGATGATCAGTTTGCCCTGGGAATCTGCACTGGCCAGACTGCGCATTACATCCGGCAGGCGCAGCAGTTGTCCCAGTTGCTCGGCGCCCGGGTAGGCCCGGCCGACCAAATCCACCACTGCCAGTTCCGGTGTGAGGCGCAGGCTGTTCAGCCAAACGCCCAACATCGCGCCCGGGCGGCCAATCAGCAGGGCCGCCGTCGACGCCTGGCTGCAGGCTAGACAGAGTTGACCGCCGCAGTTGGCCAGCCAAAAGCCGAGCAGTAGGTTATGCCCAACTACCTCCCAGGCCGGGGCTCCCGCCATCGCCTGCCAGTCGTGCCTCAGTCGCTCGGCGAAGGGGGCGAGGTGGGTGCCGTGCTGTCTTGCCCAGGCGTTGATTTGTGACTGGTATGCTTCGTTGCGCGCTTGCTCATAGATGGGCAGACTGGGCACAAGACGATCATCCACTACATGCAGCAGCCCAGCCTGGCGCAGGCGCTCAACCCTTTCCGTTTCGTCGCCGATGTCACCCTGCAGCAAAGACTGCCAATCACCCGGTGAGAGCATAGTCTCTGGCCAAACCGGCCAGCGCTCCAGCAGCGCCCGGTGGTTGCGCCCGATGACCACCAGTTGCTGCCCGCCGCGCACAGCCCGGTGGGAGACGTGGTTCACCTC
Source organism: Bacillota bacterium (assembly GCA_023436245.1). GTDB lineage: Bacteria > Bacillota > UBA994 > UBA5500 > UBA5500 > JAEZJZ01. The sequence goes on from JAEZJZ010000113.1 coordinate 29,622, forward strand.
CACCGTCCGCTCCATCTGATCCATGGCCGAACTGCTCATGCTTACTCGCATGGAGATACCTCCTCACCCAGTCGTCCCAGGTTGGCCAACGGCACCAGTACCGTTTGCCCGGCCAGCCCTACCACGGCCACCTGCACCTCGGAACCTGTGACGAGCCTTTGCCGATTCGTCGGCAGTTCCAGAATGGGGCCGACCTGATCCCGCCAGGGCTGGCGCAGAATGCGCACCCGGTCACCCACCTTGAGCTCACTGCTTTGTTGCTGCGCCACTGGCAGTTCCGCTGGCCAGTTCTGCTCACAGACGATGATCTCCGGGCGGGCAACGCCGGCCCGGATATGGGTTGTGCCGTTGATTGAGGCATAGCGCCCGGCTAGGCTTTGCAGCGCCAGCCAGGTTGACCGGCGCATCTCTGTTGGCCGGAAGCGCTCGGTGCTGATTACCGTCATGTCAGTCTCCTCGTTGCCCGTCAGTCCGGGACTACCCGGCTTGCCCAGGAAGCCCATGAGGGCTGCAAACGAGAGGTGGCCGACCACCACGCCCGCCGCACCCGCGGCTGCCGCCGCGCTCAACAGTTCCGCATCCGCAGTCTTGCCGGCGACAACTACCTTGCCGTGCCAGCCGGAATCGACGTGGGCAGCAGTCAACGTCTCTCCCGGCTCAGCCACTATCAGTAGCGTGCCGCCTTGCTCGCCGCCAATGCCATATTGGCCATTGACCACAGTGGCCCAGGCCTGCACCGCAATGCCCTGCTCCGACAGCACGCGTGTTACCCGCCCCTGCAGATAGGCCCTCAGTTCAGGCTGTACCTGCAGTGGCTCAATCACCACGCGGCCTTCCGTCACCGACGCTACCCGACCATAGATGGGCGAGGTCAGTATCCGCTGTTTCAGCCCACGGGTGGCGGCCAGCGGCTGACCGGGCAGCACCCGGTTGCCAACTTCCACCCTGAGTGTGTAGCTGGAGCTGTCGACGCCCAGTGATTGCCCGATGTCTAGTTCCGCCCGCTGGCTATTGCCTAGCGGAATTGGCTGGCGCAGATAGGCGTTGCCCAAGCGGCGCGAGATCAACCCGACATAACCATCAATGTTTGAGACGGAGGCGATGCGCTCGCCAAAGAGATAGGAGGTGGCCAGTGTCTCACCGGCCTGCACAAAGTCGCCTTCCCGCTTCTGCATCACCTTTGCCAAATCCAGCGGATCAATGGCTAGGTCTGAGGCGATGCTGAGCCGCCGCATGCTGGCTGGAATGTAGTCCAGGTGGGCTACCGATTGGGTTTCCGTCACCCAGTCGCCTACTTGCACATCCACTTGTCCGTGGTAGGGGAGCAGTCGGGTGCGCTCAATCAGTTGAGGCGGCAAGCGAATCACCTCCGGCTAGCGAGAGTTGTTGCAGTTCCTGGGGTGTGAATGCACCGAGCGCCAGGAGCGCTTGTTTGCTTTGCTCCTGCCAGGTCGCAAGCGGCAAGTCCGACCAGTCCCGGCCGCGCGTATCCAGCATCACGCCGACGACACCGCCCTGTACCTCGCGCTCGAGCGTTTGCCCTGGCCCAACCCCCACGTCGAAGCCTGCCGCCGGCAGCAACCGCAGCCGGCAACGTTGCCCGGTTCCGACGGGCAACACCAGTAGTTCGCCCAGGCTTAGACCGCCGGCCCGCTTGAAACCAGGTGCCACCGCCTCATATTGCAATGCCGGTTGCCCCAGTTGCTCTGGCCGCTTGTTGCCATAGAGCGAAATGCTGGCGCCGAGGGGCACGAAGCAATCTCGCTCCAGCACACTGAGGGCGATCTCCGGCTCCTGTTCGGCCAGCACCCCCAGGTGCGGCATCATGAAGATGCTGTCCACCGCCAGGAAGGTGTAGCCGCGCGGCTGGAAGGCATCCAGCAGCATCGCCGCCGCTTGTGCCCGCCGCGGGGCGTGCGAGAGCACCCCGCCACTGCCAACCAAGAGCTGCACCTTCAGCATATCCAGCAACTGCGTGCGCTGGTCGCGGGCACTCAGGTTGCTGCCTTGCGCGCGCAGGGCCTTGAGCAGGGGTGTGCTCTCCTTGGGCAACGAGCGGATCAGCCCGGCATGGTGAATCGCCGCCAGACGCAGCGCTTCGCGCGCCAGTGCCTGCTCGATCAGCAGGTCGCGCAGCGTGGCTGGCACGGTGGTGGGGTAGACCAGCTTATCCAGAATCTCATCAGCCAGTTCTTCCGGGTCCATGTCCTGTGGCAGCCAGCGGCGAATATTGTCCACGCCGGCGTTGACCAGCACGTTGCCGGCGCTGTAGCTCATCCCCAGGTTGGCGCTGACGGTGCGGTTGAACTCGCCGTCGATCACCGAAAAGATGTCGGTGGTGGCTCCCCCGATATCTGCGCCCAGAATGTCAATGCCATCGCGCTGCGCCAGCCGGGTCATGATCTTGCCTACAGCAACGGGGGTGGGCAGAATCGGCCCATCCACTATCTGCTTCAGCTTGGCGTAGCCGGGCGCCTGCGCCATCACATGCGAGAGGAACAGCTCGTGGATCATCTCGCGGGCTGGCCCCAGGTTCTCTGTGTCCAGGGCCGGGCGGATGTTGTCCACGGCATGCAGGGCGAACTGCTCGGAAAGGGTGTCCTCCGCCAGCAGCTTGCCCTTGGGGCAGCCGGCGTAAATCACCGGCAGGGCGAAGTCGGCGCCGAAGCGTGGCCGCGGTTCAGCTGAGTTGAGCAGGTCACAGTATTCGGCCATAAAGTCCGCATTCTCGGCGGCATCCACGCCGCCGGCCAAGAGCACCATGTCCGGGCGAGCCTGGCGCAGCGCCTCCAGGTGAGCCAGCAGACTGCGGCCATCATCCTTGGCGATCACGTCCATCAGAATCGCTCCGGCGCCTAGGGCTGCCTTCTCGGCGCTCTCGGCGGTGACAAACTTGGAGAGCCCGCAGACCAGCACCTGCAGGCCTCCGCCGGCGCTGCTGGTGGCCAGGAACATGACTGACTGCTGATCTTTCGCGGCAAGCAGCGGTTGGTTCAGTTGGCGTTCCACGGCGCCCACCGCCCGCTGCACTCCGATCATCACATCTTCGTAGGGAGCCTCTACCGTCGTGGCCGCTTCCCCACGCAGCCGGAGTCGCCAGCCGTCTGCGCCCTGCTCGATCAAGAGCGCCTTGGTGGTAGTGCTGCCAACGTCAACAATCAGGAACCGGGATTGCATCTCTGCACCTCCTGTATCTTTTGTCAATCGGCAGCCTGTTCGGTCTGCCTCAGAGCGGGAAATCTGACCAGGGTGGCCACAATCACGGTGCCGACGGCCGTCAGGGATGCGGCGGCCAGCAAACTGGTCCGGTAGCTGACTGTATCGCCAAGCCGGCCAACCAGCAGGAAGGTCACTGGCTGCATGCAGGTGGCCACCATGTGCCGAAAGAGCGACACGCGCCCCTGGTATTCTGGGGGAATAGTCTCATGGTAGGTTGAGTTGGAGATCGTGCCCATGATCGGTCCTGACACACCGCAGAGCAGGCAGACCGCCAGGAACGCCCAGAAGACAGGGGCGAACGCTAACAGCAGACCAAAGAGTGCGGCGGCCGCCATGGCGGCGGTCAACATGCGCTGACGGCGGCCACGCAGGGCCAGCGTGGATACCAAGAGTGCCCCCAGTACCGACCCGGCTGAGCGAAAAGAGCTCATCAGGCCGACGCCGTCCGCGTTCTGCCCGAACTGGTTCTTTACCAACAGCGGCAGGATGACGCTGGACACAGCCCCGGACATGTTCACCAGCAGGAATGAGCCGGTCAGGTAGATGATCCAGCGGTTGCGGACTACGTAACGCCAACCCTCAGCCAACTGCTGCTTCCGGTTGCTCTGCTGCGATGAACTGATGTGTTCTTGTAGGCGAATCGCCTGCGTCAGCGCGGCCGAGAGCAGGAAGGAGGCTGCGTCGACTATGATCACGGTGACGGCGCCGTACCTGGCCAGCGCCTTGCCTGCCAAGAGCGGACCGACTACCATGGCCACGTACATGCCCAGTTGCTGCAGCCCGTTAGCCTTCATCAACTGATCGCGTCTCACCAGGAGTGGGATGAAGGCCGTCTGGCTGGGGGCATAGAGCACGCGCACCAGCGACTGCAGCAGAGTGAACAGGTGGAGGTGCCAGACGCTCACAGTGGTGCCGGATACTATCCAGACTAGCCCCAGATCCAGCACAAATCGGGCCAGGTCAGAGTAGATCAGCACCGGCTTGCGGCGCAGGCGATCGACCCAACTGGCGACCAGCGGCGCCAGCACCACTGTGGGCAGCGTGGCGATGGCCAGATTTACCCCCTGGGAGAGGGATGAGTTGGTCATCTCCAGCAGGATCCACATGCGGGCCATGCCGGTGAATGAGTCGCCGAGCAGGTTGATCACCTGCGCCAGCCAGTAGAGCCGGAAGTTGCGGGATGTGAGCAGCGGGTTGCTTGCCGGCACCGTTACTTCTGCCATGGTCATGCCTCCCTTCGTGCGCAATGTCAGATAGTGCTATTTGCCTATCCCTATTCGCTTAGCACTTAGCTAAATCCTGCCAGTTTGGAGAGCGAGCCCGGCTGTCGTCATTGCGGTGTCTGCAGATTCATGGACTCGTCATCCCTGCGAAACTATACACTCTTCCTAACGTATCAACGATCAACAGACATCTTTCTTGCATGATCTCAGGCAGCGAAGCGGAATGGCCCAAATAGTCTGCCTTTGCCCTTCTACTCCTGACCCGGAGGGGAATAATCAATAGAGGGAAGAGGTTGTGTATGGGTGTTCGTCTGGGCATGGACAACGCTGTGCATTGCAGCAACGCCAGTTGTCGTCCTGGTTAGCGAAGGGTGGTTAAGCTGATGAAAAAGGGAAAGAGCCGATGTCGGAGATTGATCGCGCCAGTGCTGATTACTTTGCTCCTGGTTGCCTACTTCGGCGCCAGTTTGCTCGGTGTGGTCAGCATTCCCGGACCTCCTATGGCCAAGCTGGCGGCATCGCTGCTGTTGGTGGCGCTAATTGGGGCTAGTGTGTTCGTTCTGGTGGAAAGAATAGGGGAAGTAAGGAGTGGTGAAGAAGATGATCTTAGTAAATACTGATTACGTTTCCGGCAAGACGCTGGAGATGCTGGGGCTGGTCAAGGGCAGCACTATTCAGACCCGGAACATCGGGCGGGATATCACCCAAGGGCTGAAGACGCTGGTCGGAGGCGAGCTGAAGGCTTACAACGAGATGATGAACGACGCCCGAGCCATTGCTACCAAACGCATGGTGGCGGAAGCGGAGGCGCTGGGCGCCGACGCCATAGTCAACATCCGCTACGCCTCAGCTTCGATTATGTCCGGAGCTGCCGAAGTGATGGCCTACGGCACAGCCGTGAAGTTCGTCTAGTGACCGGTCGGCAGAAGGTAAGGATGAAAGCAGGGCGTGCCATGCTACGTTTCTCGTGAACGCAGCGCGGCACGCCCTTTCGTTGTGGTTAGATTCTTCGGGCGAAGCCCTCAGAATGACATGGAGGAGGAGAGGCCCTCAGAATGGCTGGGCCGGGGGCGTCTAGGCCTGATCCACAAGCCCGTGCTAGCGCCGTCGCCCCAATGGGTGTCATTCTGAGCGCAGCGAAGAATCTGTCCACGTGGCTTCGCCAAAATTCCTCGGGCCAAGGCCCTCAGAACGACAGACTGGGAACGCTGTTACCGTACCTTCTCCAGGAAATCGACCATGATCTGAATGAACTGCTGCGGCTTTTCGTCATGGAAGCCGTGGCCGGAGTCGACCTTGATCAGTTCGTTACCCTCGATCAGGGCGTGGGCCCGCGCAGCGTCATCGCCGCTCATCGCCGCCAACAGGATGCCGTTCTTGTCATAGCTCCAGTTGGTATGGATCAGCACCGACGGCAGTTTGATGCTGGCCAGCGCTGCGGCGTGGTCAAAGCCGGCATTCCACGAGCAGTCGTAGAATGTGTCGCCGAACCTTGGATCATATTCGTCCATGTGCAGCAGCAGCGTGTTGATTGATGGCGGCAGGAAGAAGAACTGCAGCGGCTGCCCAGGGTGCTTTGCCCGATAGGAAGCGGCGTACTTAAGCAAAGGTTCCCGACCACCACCAAAGTAGCTTACCCAGAGGCTGTTCTCCAGATAGTGCAGCGTGTAGTCGGTCTGTTCAGTCTGCTGCAGGAACGCATGCGCCGGTCGGAAGCTGTCCACCCAAGCAAAAGTCTGCTCCGCTCGGTCTGACAGCGTGGTGAAGAAGGGGGGATCCTCCAGCACAACTCCCCGCACGTTCTTGGGCGAGTTGGCCGCAAGCCAAGCTGTGAGCAGCCCACCGGAAGAATGTCCGGAGACGACTGCCGGTTCGCCAATCACCTGCTCAATGAACCAGGCGAAGTCTTCGCCCATTGCCCGGGCACTGTACTTGGCCGGGTCGTGGCTCGAGCTGCCATGCCCATGGCAATCCACCGCATATATATGGTAGTGTTCCGATAGCTCTGGCAAAACCTTGGCGTAGTTCTCCCAAGCGGTGCCCTGCCCGTGAATCAGAAGCAGGGGAGGACCACCAGCTGGGCCTTCAGCATAGTTCAGCACAGTGCCATCCGGCAGTGTTACCTGTTGTTCTCGAAAACCAGCAGACATCGTGCGGCGCAGTGGTGCCTGGTAGTAGTGCAGGTTATTGTAAACATAGCGTCCACCGACGACCAACAGCGCAAACAGCACCACGCCCAAAGCAATCAGCATGATCCGCCAGATCCCCTTCCTCGCTGTCCTCTCACTGGTCATTCTCGCCAATTCTACTCGCCCTCTTCCTCGATGCCCTGGGACTTCAGTACGGCTGCCGTCAGATCCGCAAACACATCACTCTTCACAATGGCCATTCCCCGCGCCTCATCTCCCAGCAACAGGACCGTGTCTCCCGGCTGGATGCCGAAGATCTCCCGCGCCTCCTTGGGAATAACGATTTGGCCCTTTTCGCCAACCTTTGCCGTCCAAGCGTGTTTGCCTTTCGGATGCTTCATATGCTACCTCCTCTGTAAGAATAGTATCCAAAGTATGACTTGTATAACCAGTATTACCGAGGGACAGCAGATTGTCAAGAAGTTCAGTCTACCGAGAAAACGGGCAGGACAGTTCACAGCTGTTTAATTGCCCTTGCCACCCCCTCACTGTCAATCGCACTTCACCTGACAGCCTGGCACTGTCAATACAGCAATGGATGCAATTTGCCAGGCCCGGTGCATCTCCGAACGAACCTGCTCTCTTCTCCGGTCGGCTCACTGGTTCATCAGTAGGCCTTTTGCTCAGCTGAGTTGAGGTGACAGGTGTGCAGGTCTCAATCGCATCTGTCGGCAACCACCGGTGCCCTCAGTTGATTTTGCAGTCGGAGCCTTCGCGAGGAAGATGAGATAGAACACTGATAGCCCGCAGGAAAAATTGCCCGGCAGGCGTCCATTGAACGTTCGGGCTGAACGTTCAATGGGCGCCTGCCGGGATGTTCAACGGGCCATCACGCGGCCAGACCCACAGGGAACTGGAGAAGTTAATCGCCTTGTCGCTTATGCCTATAGGAGAAATGCCCGGCGGCGCACTATGGCCTGGAACTCGCCCCAAGAGCAAAGATGCGGTCTGCTCTTGTTCCATTACGGCTCATTGCTTCGGGTTTGATATGTTTGGATTAATAGGAATTGCGCTATCCACAGGGAGGAATGTGTTGATTGGTGTAGAATGATGCAATTATGAGTCTAGAAATGGCGATTAGTGCCAAGTCCAAATGTAACAAGATGGAAGCCGAGCGGCCTCAAGCTGTGTCTGGGTTCGCGAGCCCCACGGGTAGCAGCAAGACGAGCGAAGTAGGGGGAGTAGAGAAATGAAGCAGAGGATAGGGTGGCTGATTCTGATCGTCTGTCTGGTAACGGCGTTTTCATTTACGGGCGGTCAGGTAGTGTCTGCCGCAGACGGCGATACGGTGAGCTTGGTTCCGCTCTTCACAGACGGGACGAAGCGCGCAGATTACGATGTCACTGACGGTGGTGGCCAAGTTCTTGCCAACGGGTTTGTGGCGGGGCAGGCATACACGCTCACCGTGAACATGACCGCCGCGTCCCTGACAGAGCCGCGTCTGGCGATCACCATTCCAGCCCACTACGAGTTGGTTTTCTACACGCCGGCCAACAACGCAACCATTGCGCCGTACATGGCCGCCAAGGGGGTCACCAACACGGTTGATGGTGACGGGAAGCGCAAATTGACCTACTGGTTCAAAGACAACACCACCGCGGTGGGTTTCACAGTCACGCTCCGCCCTACCTTGAAGCTGATCGACGGCGAGATATACAACGTCACGGCTGAACTGTATGGCAATGGGGACGAGGCCGCCCAGGCGACCGCTTCCTCATCGGTCCGGGTCTTTAACCCTGCCGTTCATCTTGGCGCTTTTTGGAGCAATGGCGGTTACTCGCAGCTTACATTTGTTCTGAATGATCCGATCCAGCCGGTGGCGTTGGGTGGTTACGTTTACGACTACCATCATGGCCGCCATGCCCATCACTCCATGCAGGTTGTGCTTCCGCTGCCGGTTGCTGCCACCCCTGGCTATTACAATGCGGAGACGTTCACGCCACTGCTCGCTGGCGAGTCACGTGAGATCGTCGTCAATAGCGTTGTCGCCGGGGCGGTGACATACCTGGAGAGCTATGCGTCCACCGACGCCAACGGGAACGACATCACCATTCCGAAGGTGTTGCTTTGCGCATTGAACAACAATCATCCACTTACCCAGGGCACAGCCAGTTCTTTGTCGTTCAACGGACTGGGTGGCCTGTATTTGCAGTTTCCGGAGTCGACCACCACTACCGACGGCAATAAGTCCTATCAGTCAACCTATACCGCGCAGGTAAGCGCCAAGACTGACGAGAGCAGTGACTACATCATGTTGCTGGATCACGCCAACGGGTACTCACTATACTACGTGTACCAGGAGTACAACATCTCTAACTTCTTCTATCAGCAGCTTAGAGTTGGTTACGACCAATACGGCTCCGGCAGCTACTTGCTGCCGCTGGAAGAGAACCAGTACATACAGAACCGTTTCTACAACACGACGGGCTACGCCGTCGAAAATATCGCCACAGAGTATTCTTTTGATCAACCACTGTACGCACACAAGCTGGTCTTCAGCCTCTCTTCGTCAGCGGACAGCAGCTTGCCATCCGCTGCGAGCGTGGTTTACAAAACCAAGCACGGAGGCGAGGTAGAGTACTCTGCATCCATGTCTCCAGAGGACAACGTGCTCCAGCTCAGTGACCTGACGGATGCGTTCACGCACCTGCAGGTTGTTTATGACAAGCTTGGGCATTCCACCGGCGTCATGACCTTGCTGCAGGTGTATGTGGTAAACCGGGAGGGTCTAGACACAGGTACCTACGATGGTCGGGCGCAGGTTATTTCGGCCACCTGCCCGACTGAGCTCGTGGGCACCGGCACCATAGGGGCGCAGACGCGGCAAGACCAGAGACTCCTTACTCGGACCTATTTCGAGAGCGCTTATCCCTACCTCTCTTTAGATAGGGCCACCCTGAACAAAGGCGAATCGTTTTCAGTCCAGGTTTATCCGACGTATGCGCTTCCGCAGCAACTGACCGATCTCAATATCTACATCCTGATGCCGTCGGAGTTTGTCTACTCGCGTTTAGCGTTGGCCAGCGGTTATTCTGGGGGGACTCCGGTGCATAGCACCCGCCCGCTGACGGTGTCACCGGATGCCGCCACGGCTCAAGTCCCAGCAGGCGACTACACTGTGCACACCTTCACCTTTCCTGGAACCTTCAAGTCCAGCACCACTGCCCACCGGTTCTACTTTGAAGTAGGGCCCCTAGTGGATACTGCTACTGCTCGCACCGACGTCTACTTGCCGGCAGCAGTGGCCTTGAGCCAGTCCAACGACATGTTCCGCTACTCAACCGCCAGTAACTACCGAATGCAGGACATCTGGGACCTGGATGGAGATGAGGATAACACTGAGTCGTTGACCACCTCCACTCAGAGGCCCAAAGTGACCATCAATGCGGCCAGCGCGCTCTCCGCCAAGAGCTACCTGGCAACCAGCTATACACCGGGTACAGAAGCGGCTACCCAAAGCTACCAATACAATTCCACTGGCTCGTACAAGTTCATTCTGTATAACGGTCTGGCCAGTGGCAACAATGCCTCCGATGTCAGCATCGACATTTCCGTGCCCAGGGACAACGGCAGTGTCACCCATGACAGCACCACTTGTACCTCTTCCTGGAATGCCGTCCTGACCGGGGCACCCATCTTCGCCGACAGCAGCGGCTTCCTAACCGGAGCGACAGCCAGCTACAGCATGGATGGCGGTGCCACTTACAGCACTGACGACCCCGCCGACTGGAACGCGGTGACCAATGTGCGCATCGTCAGTGCACCGGGGCAATCCCTGGCGGACGGCGAGAACGTGATTGTAACCCTGCCTTTCCGGGCAGGTTTTGAGGACGATATTAATCTCAGTTCTAAGGCGTACTTCGGCAACACCATGCAGTACAAGCTGACCTCCTCGGGCAGTTTGATCAATGCGATCAGCATTCCGCCGGTGGTGATGCAGCCTGCCAACGTCGCCATTTCTGGCGCAGTCTATCAGGATCTGAACGGCAACCTGACAAAAGACTCTGTCGAGAATGGCAACGGCACCTCCTATCCGGTGAAGCTGTACAAGCTTGCGCCCGACGGTGCGGAGACACTGGTCACATCCACCTACAGTAACGCCAGCACCGGAACTTACTCGTTTAGCGTGCTGCACCCGGGAGACTACCGGATCAGGGTGACCAAGAGCGCGGCCAACCAGTACTTCCCTTTGGGCACCGACGACAGCTTTGCCGATGATGGCACGAGCACTTTGAACATTTCCGGGGGGGTTACCGGACTAAGTGACCTCAATCTCGGTATCCTGATTCCACGCACCCTGACCCTGAACATGAGCAGCGCGAAGGTGGTGGACGGCACGCCGCAGCAGATAGTGCCCTCGGTTTCGTCACCGCTGACCGAGTTGGAAGCAGTGACTTATGCATCGAGCGACCCGGCCGTGGTCGCGGTTGCGGCGGACGGCACCCTGACCTACGTAGCCGATGGCAGCGTCACCATCACTGTCTCGGTACCGCAACTGCCGGCAGTTGTCGCCGCGCAAGGCGCCGAAGCCAGCGACAGCGTCACTGCCACCGTCTCAGTTGTCAGTCAGGATGACACCTGTACTATCAGCAATGATCCCTATATCGGCAGCACGCCGTCGGCGACTAAGGCCGAAGCCATCAACACGGCCAGCGGCACATATCCCTACTCGCAGACCTTCTATTACTTCTTCAACCGGAGCGGGTACTGTAACGCTGCCGGGCACACCTACGCCGAGGCAGTCACCTGGTCGATCAGTCCGACCGGCACAACCGCCCCAGGAGCGTCGATTACCCAAAACGGAGCAAATGTCACCGTGAGCGCCACCGGCGTCGGCACAGTGGTGCTGATGGCCGAGGAGACGGATGATCACAAGGCTGCCACGCCGCTGTCGCTGACCGTGACCATCGGCAAGGCCAACATCGCCGGCATCAGCTTCAGCGACCTGCGCGTAACGTACGATGGCAACCCCCATGGGATCACCATCGGCGGCACCCTGCCGGATGGGGCTACTGTCAGCTACAGCAGCAATACTGGAGTGAATGCCGGGGAGTACAATGCCACCGCCACCATCAGCGGTGGAGCCAACTACAACGACTTGACGCTGAATGCCACTTTAACCATCGATAAGGCGAACATCGCCGGGGTGAGCTTCAGCAGTCTGACCGTGCCCTATGACGGTACAGCAAAAACGCTGTTGCTGACCGGCGCTCCGCCTGTTGGAACCAGTGCGGCGTATACCAACAACAGCGCTACTAGCGCTGGGACCTATTCTGCCAGCGTGACCATCGATGGCGGAGTCAACTACAACAGCAGAACCCTGAACGCCACCCTGGTGATCAGCAAAGTGCAATTGACGGCCACCGTAGGCAACTACAGCCGGGTTTACGGAGAGCTCAACCCAGCGTTCACAGTGTCAGTGAGCGGTTTCGTCAACGGAGAAACAGCCGCAACCGCTGCCGGGTACACTGCTCCTACAGCAGGTACCACCGCCACTGCCGCTACTGGAGTTGGCACAGCCGTCATCACCCTCAGCGGCGGGGCTGCGACCAACTATACGTTCAACACTGCCGACACCGGGCTCTTGAGCATCCAGCCCAAAGCCCTGACCATCACGGCAGACGATCTCGGCAAGACCTATGGCTCCGGCCATGCCTTTGCCGGCACGGAGTTGACCTCTGTCGGCTTGGTGAATGGCGATCGCGTCACGTCCGCCAACATCGGCAGCACGGGAGCACCGAGTGGCGCAACCGTGGGCAGTTACGACATCAACATCAACAGTGCCGTCGGCACAGGTCTGGGCAACTACACCATCACCTACGTCAAGGGTGCACTGACGGTGGGCCAGAAGGCGATCACCGTGACCGCCAATAACCGCAGCAAGACTTACGGTGAGACACTGGCACTCGGCGTCGCCCAGTTCAGCACTGCTACCGGCGCGCTCGTGGGAAGCGACTCGATTACCGGCGTTACTCTGATCAGCGACGGGGCAGGCGGAACGGCGAATGCCGGCAGCTATGACATCATACCCAGCACAGCCGTCGGCACCGGCCTCAGCAACTACACCATCAGCTACGCCAAGGGCACACTGAATGTGAGCCCCAAGGCCCTGACCATCACTGCGCATAGCGCCAGCAAGACTTACGGCGATGCGCTTACCTTCACTGGCAGCGAGTTCACAGCGAGCGGGTTGGTGAATGGCGACCAAGTCACCTCGGTTACCCTGACCAGCGCCGGAGCAGCCGCAACAGCGCCAGCCGGCAGCCATGATATCCTGCCGAGCGCGGCCGTTGGCCCAAGGCTAGATAACTACAGCATTAGCTACACCAAGGGCACGCTGAATGTGGGCGCCAAGGACCTGACTATCACAGCCAATAGCGCAAGCAAGACCTACGGCGACGTAATCGTCTTCAATGGTAGCGAGTTCGCAACCAGTGGGTTGGCGAATGAGGACGATGTCGTCTCTGTCACCCTGACCAGCGCCGGAGCAGCCGCAACCGCGGCGGCGGGTGAGCACAACATCACCCCCAGCGCAGCAGTCGGCACCAGCCTGGAAAATTACAGCATCAGCTACGTCAAGGGCGTGCTCACCGTGGGCAAGAAGTCGATCACGGTGACTGCAGATAGTCGAAGCAAGACCTATGGTGAAGAATTGGCGCTAGGCACCAGCGAGTTCAGCACCGCCGCCGGCGCTTTGGTGGGGAGTGACACCATCACCGGCGTCACCCTGACCAGCGCTGGCGCGGGCAGTGCCGCAGCTGTCGGGAACTACGAGGTGATGCCCAGTGCCGCGATTGGTACGGGCCTAGACAACTATCAGGTTAGCTATGTTGCGGGTGAGTTGAGCGTGGGCAAGCAGACACTGAACATCACGGTCAGCCCGTACCAGAGCAAAGTCTACGGTCAACCCGATCCTGCACTCACATACCTCGCATCCGGCTTCACTAATGGTCAAGACGAGTCCATTCTCACGGGAGCGCTCACGCGAGTGGCTGGCGAGAATGTCGGCAGCTACGCCATAGAGCAGGCGACACTCTCGGCCGGCGACAACTACAGCATCAACTTCACCGGTGCCAACTTTGCCATTACCAAGGCTCCGCTGACTGTGACCGCAGACGACAAGTCGAAAGTGTACGGTGCGGAAGACCCTGTACCGACTTACACCCCGAGCGGCGCTCTCTATCACGGAGACGAGTATGACGTGATCAGCGGCGTGACCATGAACGCACCGACTGGCGCAAGAGTGGATGTGGGGGAACACGAGATCGCGATCAGTGGCGGCGAAGCTGCCAACTACTCGGTGACCCACGTCGCCGGCAAGCTGCAGGTTACGCCGAAAACAATCACTGCGGTTGATATTGCGGCAGCTTCCAAGTATTACGATGGCACCAGCAAGGCCACCCTGGTCACCAATCGGGCTACGCTGGAGGGAGTTTTGCCGGAAGACGACGTCACCTTGGACGCAACCGCTGCCGTCGGCACCTTCGATGACGCACGGCTGGGTATTGGCAAGGTGGTGTCCGTCACCGGATTGGCTCTGACTGGAGACGATGCCGGCAACTACGTTCTAGCTACATACACAACCACAGCCAGCATTGTGGAAGAAGAGGACGAGCAGAAGCCACCTGTGAGCGGAGTGGAGATCATCGTCAACGGTGAGCGGCATGATGCGGCCACCGCCAGCACCACCATCGAAGAGGGCAGAACAGTGACCACGGTAGTGGTTGACCCGGGCAAGCTGAGCGCCAGATTGGAAGCTGAGGGTGAGCGTGCCGTCGTCACCATCCCAGTGAACACCGGGGCGGAACGGGTGGTGGGCGAGCTGACCGGGCAGATGGTCAAGGAGATGGAACAGGCAGTGGCAACCGTGCAGGTGGCCACCGAGCGGGCTGTCTACACCCTGCCAGCTGAGCAGATTAACATCGACGCGGTGGCTGATCAACTGGGTGAGGCCGTCAGTCTACGGGACGTGAAGGTGCAGGTGCAGATCGCCGAGCCCAGCCCAGAGACCGTGCGGGTGGTGGAGGACCAGATGAACCGCGGCAACTACCTGCTGGTTGTGCCGCCGGTGGAATTCTCCATCACCTGCACCTATGGCGACCAGACAGTTGAGGTGAGCCGCTTCAACGCCTACGTTGAACGCCAAATCGCCATTCCATCAGGGGTGGAGCCAAGCCGAGTGACCACCGCGGTGGTGGTGGAAGCGGATGGCACACTGCGCCACGTTCCCACCAAAGTGATCGTGGTGGACGGCAAGTATTACGCCCAGGTGAACAGCCTGACCAACAGCACCTACACCGTGATCTGGAATCCGCTCACCTACCAGGACATGGTCGGCCATTGGGCCAAGGGAGCGGTGGAGGACATGGGCTCCCGTCTGGTGATGACCGGTGACAGCGCAGAGGTGTTCGGCGCCAGGCGCGACATTACTCGCGGTGAGTTTGCCATCACCATCGTCAAGGCGCTCGGTTTGCAGCCGATGAATGGCGAGAGCCTGTTCGCGGATGTGGCCGCAGACGGCGAGTTATCCGGATACGCATTGACTGCCGTGCAGTACGGGTTGATGGGCGGTCTGCCCGGTGGCATCTTCGGGCCGAATCAATCGATTACTCGCGAAGAGGCCATGTCCATCGTGGTGGCTGCCATGCGAGTATCGGGTGTGCAGAACCAGCTGCAACCTGAAGAAGTCGAGGCGTTGCTGGTCGGTTACGCCGACGCCGCTCAGGTCAGCTTCTGGGCGCGCAATGTGGTGGCGGACTGCCTGCAGTCCGGCCTGATCGGCGGCAGACCCGGTAAGCTGATCGCTCCCAAAGACAACCTCACTCGGGCGGAAGCAGCCGCCATCGTGCAGCGCCTGCTGCGCCGGGCCGGGCTGATCTAGTTCACGGACAGAAGACGGGAAGCCAGCTCCTCGCGGAGTTGACTTCCCGTTTGCATTTGCGCAACTGCGTCGCACTCAGACAAGTCGAGGCCATTTTGTCAGCCTGAACCTGCTGGCATGCAATACAATGAACATGGACTCCCGCGCTCTGTCCCATTTGGCCAATCGTTTGCGTATAACTACCTGCGTTCCAGAGGATGCGACATTCCCGAGCACCTGCAAAGGAGAGATGTGCATAAAAGACAAGCAAGAAGCGGAGGAGATTGCCACCAACAGGGTACAGCCTTTGGCCCCGTAGGGGCGGCGGGATTAGTCCACTGTGTATGGTGACACGTCAGGCTCAATCCACGCTTTGCCGTCGCGCCAGTCCACATCGAAGTCGAACAGCTTTGCAATGTCGCGCAGCTTAATATAGTTGTTGCCGCCGATGTTGTAGGCAGTCAGCCCCGTCACCGCCGCGCCGGTGTCGCCCCATACGAAGTCTGTGGTGCTGAGTGTCGCGCTTTTACTGTCCTTGCCGATTGCGGCAAGCTCGCCGCTTGTCCTGGTGTACGCCGCATGGTTATACAGCTTCGCCTTGCCGCCCTCCCAGCGCACATCGAAGCGCGTTTGCAGGAGTGCGCCAACATCACGCAGCTTGACGAAGTTGTTGCCGCCGATACTGTATGCGGGCAGCGCGACCTGCGCGCCGTCTAGCATAAACTTGGTGTTGGTGGGTGTTGCGATACCTGTAGGGGTTGGGTTTTGCGCAGGCGCAGGTGAGGGTGTGGATGACATGCTGAGCGGAATATACCCGGAGGATGTCAGGTTCCACGGCGCGACCAACAGGTGCGACTCCACCATGTCTCCCAGGCCGCTCTTTTCGCCGATTCTCACCCATTCTGCTTCCGCCCAGTGGATTGTTTTATGTTGGAGGGTTGACGCCTGCTCCCACGTAATTTTCGCGTTTGGGTTGGTGTCACCGCCGATGGCAAAGCTTTTGATGGTGTCGTTGGTGAAAGCGGAATACCTGGTGCTGCTCTGGCTTTTGTTATAGTCCATGAGCTTAATTAAGTAAGCGGTAAACTCCCCATATGTGGGGATCCCACGCCAAGCTATGTTTGGATTGGTAAAGACCCGCCAACCGTATAGCCGGTCTATTCTAGCAATTAGCGTGCCATTGAGATTGTCATTGGGTATATCGCTGGTCCATTTCAGCGAATTCTCTTCAGAGTAGGGGCCATAGAGCCCTAAAGTGAAGAATACGCCGTCGAGCAGTTCTGCCATTTCCATATTGTTAATGGTTCTTCCCCAGTCCTCAAAGTTGATATTCTTAAGGTAGGGGATGTATTCAGACAGGATCACCTTTGCCCCGTCCGGATAGCTCTTTTCCGCAGGCATGACCATCACTTTGGGGTTCTCGGCGGGGCGCATCGCAACCTGACTCATGTCATAGGAGTACTCTATGTGCCATAAATAAGGATGGTCCACAGCCGCCACCCGTGTGCTGCCTGCATTCACTCTTGTCAGTCTGGCAGCCCACATATAATACGCCTGGCCTTCAAACCTTACCTTTGCCCAGTCGCCCTTGATCTCGGTCACTTCCAGAATGGTGCCGGCCGGAAGCTCCCCGACAATGTCGCCATTCGGCTCTGATCGGTACACCGGGTTCGTACCAACCTTATACATCGCTCTGTCATCGATTTCGCCCGCAACTCCCAGAAAGCGCCCATCCGCCATTCTTATGGTTATTTCGGCCCAGTCACGGTCTACAACACGCTTCTTCTCAATGTAGAACTTCGTGTCTCTGCCGCCCTCGCGCAGCACCGCGTCCCCTGCGGCGTCGATATCTATAAAAGTGTCATGCCGGGTTAGGTAGCCAAGACGGATGCTGTACCAGCCGTTGTCCATTGCGTCATATAATTGATAAGTAAGCGCATCCGGCGTGGGTGCGGTCTGAGCAGGGGGAATATACTCCCCAGAAACGGTGACGGTATACCTTCCTACTATTTGACTTGTCTTTCCCCCCGGAGCAGTCCAGCGCAGGGTGATCTCTTGTTTTCCTGCTTTGGTCGCAAATACTGTACCTTGTTCCAGCGTCACGTTCCCGAAATTTCTGAAACTGATTTCGCCGGAGATGTCCCTAATTTCGCCGCCTACCATCGCCGTCGCCTTAATCCCGGTTCGGTCAAATCCCTCGCCAACCGCATATTCGGTCTTTGCAGGGTAAGACAGTATGGTCACATCTTCCGCCGCCAGCACAGTTGTCGGCAACAAGGTCAGCATCATGCATAGGGTGAGCAGGATGCCCATACATCGCTTTGTCATAATCTTGTTCCTCCTTATTGAGCGAAATAACGTCTATTGTTCCATGTTCAATCTATCAGGATTCTCTCTGCAAAACCGTCCGCTGCATGAAACATGGTCTTTTCTGCACAGAACATGGTTTTATCACGCGATCTCTTTTGACGGGAAGCCAGCTCCTCGCGGGAGTTGACTTCCCGTTTGCACTTGTGCAACCTCTCTGCACGTAGACAACTCGAGGTGATTGCCAGCCTGAACCGCGGATATGCAATATAATTAACATGCATTCCGGCTCCATTCGCAATGTGGAGCAAACGGCAAAAGAAGAACGGAGGATTCAGTAATGAGCGATAGCCAACAGACTTCTGTCAATCAGAAGACATTGGTGCGTGTTCTAGGCAGAATGCTCAGCACAGGCATTGTCCGTGCCGATGCGCAAGTCGAGCGATTGCATGGCGGGACGTTGGGCGACGTGCGACTTGTTACCGGCATGGCTGAGACCGCCGATGGAGCCGAGCTTCCGTACCGAGTGGTGTGGAAGACACAGAGGAAATGGGAGCGCCCCGGTGACCCTGCTTCGTGGCGCAGGGAGTATGACCTTTATAGGTCGAATCTGGGCAAGGTGTTTACAGACTCACTGCGCTGGCCCGAGTGCTATTACCTCGAGCTGGATGAGAGGGAAACCGAAATCCAAATATGGATGGAGTACATCGACGGCGTGTCGGGCAATGGCCTCACTGCTGAGATGTTGGAGCAGGCCGCTTTGGAGCTTGGCCGCTTTCAGGGCAGGCATTTTGCAGCTTCCGATAGCTTGAGGAAGATCGGCTGTCTTGGGGACTCAGGTTTCATGGAAAGAGAGTTCAAGCAATGGCACGTGCAGAGATTTGCGTACGACTTTCTCATATCCGAGCACTGCCGCATGCCAGAGTCCCTAAAGCAGATGCTGAAACAGGGTGACATTCAGTTGGTGGATGGTAAATCGTTTGAGTATAGCTATCTGCGCTCCACAGGATGCGCCATTCCGGAGCAACTAAAGCAGATGCTAATTGACATTGATCAGCGCCAAGCAGAAGTGTTTGACAAGATCAAGCATCTGCCCATAGTGCTGTGTCATCGGGACTTCTGGATAGAGAACATACTCGTACAGAATGGGAAAGTCCGGCTGATTGACTGGGACACGGCGGGATGGGGTTACATTGGAGAAGATATCGCCAGCCTGATCATCGACGAAACAGATGTCTCGTGCATAGAGAATTACTACCGCACGCTGATTCCGGCATATCGCGCAGGACTGTCCGAACATATAGATCTCCCGCTGGTTGAGGACTTGCATATCCGCGAGATGAGCCTGATCAAGTTTGGCTACCGCATATTGCGCGAGTACATGTTCTCCCAATCGCCCGATATGAAAGAAGACCAGATATCCATACTTCAGAAGATCTACGAAATGCGGGCCGGATAATCAGGAGACATTGGGCGTTCCGGGTCAGTCCATCAGGGGTGATGGTCGTGGATTGCGAAAGGCGCAGCCTGAGCCGGCTGCGCCTCATGTCTCGCTAGTGGAGATTCTATCGTCCAATTAGCTCGGGATGGAGTGGCGGGTCAACCACCAGCACATAGCGTTCCAGCACCTGGTCCTGTAGATCGACATAAGGCGTCCGCCGGTCGGTCAGTCCGCCGCCGCTCAAAGGGTCCGACGTGCCAAACAGGGCTTCGCTCTCTGCATGCCAGTGCGCCACCAGGCCATCCGGTAGCGTGCGGCGATACTGGCCGTTATAGTCGATGTCCGTGAACTCCCTTTCTCCGGCATAGTCAGACGGCAAGCGGCTGAGCAGTTCCGCCTCCAACTCAGCCCCGCTCTGCTTGGTGCGATAGAGGTAGACCTGCTGCTCTTGCTCTCCGTTCAGAAACCGCCAGCTATAGTCAACATCGCTCAGCACCAGCGCATGGTTGACCGGCGACCGCTGCTGGCCCAGGCGTTTCCACCAATCGGGCCACTTGAGCGAGAATGACCAGTGAAAGCCGTTGCGCTCGCCCGCAGGAGTTTCCCGGGCTACCCCTGGTCGGTCCATGCTCTTGGCCACCTGCTCCACAAAGCTGCTGACCACCTTCGTAGCCATCTCCGCATTCACCCGCCCACTGTGCACCAGGCCGCGATAGCGACCCACACCGCTGAACGAGCCTTGCAAGCGCAGAGTGTTGCTCGTGTCCAGCTCACCATAGAGCCCGGTGCGAAAGGCCACCCGTGCGATAGCCGTGCGACCGAGCACAGCCAGACGGTTCGACCAGTCGCCGACTGCATACTCCAGCACCACCGGTTGTTCCGCTCCGTCCACCATTTCATACTCGGCAGGGGCCACCTCCGCCTGCAGACCGAGCCCTGCCAACTGGCGCTGCAGCTCCGCCGTCAGCAGCTCGTTTGCTTCCCTGTGCCCCGTATCCAGCGGCAGCAGCCAGACCCGCTGCCAGTTAGGCCCGCCCTCCGGATGATTGTATGCCGAAACACCATTGTGTTCCCAATTGGCCCCATAGATGTTGAGTGAGCCGACGAGCAGCAGGACGAGCGCGCCCAGCAGCAGAAGCAGTATGGTCCTCTTCCGCACGTATCTTCCTCCTTGATCCCTCTCTACACTGGAAAACAGTGCTAACACAATTATACCATGCAGCCTTTTACGTTTGTGTTAGGGGCTTTGTTGCAGACTCGTGTCAGCTCTTGCCCTTAATGCGCTGTCCCTTTGATCATGGGCGCATGCATCCTTGGCGCATACTTCCTCCCGCTCAAGCGTAGACTACAATAACTATGTTGACCAACTTGACCAAGTTGACTATACTGGAGGTGGATCTGGTGGGCAAACGTGGAGGTGAAGAGGATATGGCGATTCAGGCACTTCCGGTTTCGGAGGCAAAGGCAAGGCTCTCAGAGCTTGTACGTAAGGTAAGTCTAGGCTTCGAGGTCATCACCACGAATAAGCATGGCAGCGGGCAGCTGGTGTCTCTGGTAGGGACAGATATTCTGACGGTGGCGCTGGACGCTATGAAGTTCACGATAGCGCAAACAGAAGACCACGAACTGGGTATACTCACTATCTCAGTCAAGGAGATTCCGGTCTACGGAGAGGGGCATAGTGTTGCTGAGGCAACTGAGTCGCTGGTAGACGCAGTACTGGACTATAGCTCTGTCTATGCTCAAAACATTGAACTGTTCAGCCACGTCGACACGCCTGAGACCCGCGGGTATATGCTGAAGCTGATGCGATGCGGGAGTGATCGGCAGGCGATCAAAAAGGCGTTGGGCCTGTAGTATGCCAGTCAGGTTCTCTCAAGGCGATATAGCCAGGTTGTTGCGTCACTTCAACTTGTCGCCCGCAGGCAAGGGAAGCCGAACTTATTTCGGAGTCGGCAAGGACGGGCAACTGCGCCGTTGCTACTTCCACTATCATAGCGATGGCACACCGGTCGCAACTGGCACTGCTCATGCCATTGCCACTCAGCTTGGTTTTGCCAATGTCGGAGCGATGAAGGAGTATATGGATCAGCATCTATGAGATGCAAGCACAGTGCTTGCCTGGAGACAGAATCAACTTGCACTTGATCCAGCCTATGGAGCAAAGCGTAGTGCCTTGCACTCTCTCGGACTGTCGGCTGCGCATGGACGGATCCCACCAGTTCTGCTATTCTTATGGAAGGTTTCACCACTAGGCAGTTTAGCAGTCGCACATGGGAGGGGATGTGTCATGAAACCATGGAAGCTGGTTGCAGCGGCGGTGGCATTGTTGGTAGTCGGGGGAGTATGTTACGTGCTCAGCGGACTATTCGGTAACCCCATTTCTCGCGCGCTCGCCAACAGCGCAGCCAACAAGTACATTAAGGCCAACTACGCTGATCTGAATCTTGAGGCCAAGCCGGCAACCTATAATTTGAAGACGAGTTCTTATTCGGTGGTTGTTCAGTCGAGGGACAGCGTTGACACCCATTTTGCCATCAGCTGTCGGCCGAATGGACGGGTGAGAGGTGACAACTATGACGAGGCGGTCTTGGGAGGATGGAACACCTTCAATCGCATCAGCGAGGAGTACCGGGACTTTGTCGGGCCGCTGATTGAGGCCGGCCTGCCACATGATATCCAGATTCTGATTGCAGACCTGAGCATGCCCGAAGAATCTTCGCTGGCGGATTTGCCGCTGGACATGGAGTTCGATGTGTATCAGAACCCGCTGCCGACATATGTCACTCTCTATGTTGCGAGCGACAGCCTGTCCTGGGAGCAGGTGGCTAAAGTAGCCACCGAGCTTGATTCGGTCATGCGACAGCACAACTTGCCGGTAGAGCAGTATACGGTCGTGCTGCAGCTCCTGACCGACGAAGGGAAGCCCAGCGAATCGCTTGGCGCCTACGATTTCCCGCCGGAACTGCTGCAATCCACCAACTTGCCCCAAGCGCTGGAAGAGCACTTCATCGCTTGGGACGAAGCAGCTTCAAAGTAGGGCATAGCTGAAGGGGGCAGACCGTTTGGTCAGCCCCCTTTTGCATTCGGCACAACCCGGCGAAACCCCAGTCGCAGTCCGAACTATGCCCTGCTTAGTTGCCCGTCGGCGGCAGGTCGTCGAAGACCTGTTCATCCACCTTGATGGTCACCCGGCGGGAAGCGCCATCCCACTGCACGGAGGCCCCCAGGTTCTCGGAGACGAAGCGCAGAGGCACCATCGTGCGGCCATTTTGGATTACCGGGGCAGTGGCCATGGTCACCGATTTGCCGTTGACTTTGGCTACGCGGCTCCCAATGGTGAGAACCACCGTTCGGTCGTCCAGCTTGAAGGTCACCTGGCGGGTGGTGCTGTTCCACCCCACTTGGGCACCCATCGTATCGGCTATGAAGCGAAAAGGCAGCATGGTGGAGGAACTGGCGGCGTGAATGTAGGGGGCGGCCTCCAACTGTTCTGTCTTCCCGTTGATGGTGGCAGCAGTCTTGCCCGGCCAGAGCTCCGCAACCCGTTTGCCCACGATCTCTTGTTGCCAGGACAGAGAATCAAGTACGATCAGTTGCTGATTGGCGTCTAGCTGGTTTCCGACCAGCACCAGGTCCAGGGTAACCGGACCGGTGTAGAGGGAATCCGCGGGCACGCCGTAGACGATGTTTTGCTGCAGGTCGGCGCGCAGAGGCACCTTCATGCCGTTGACCAGCAGTTCGGAGTTGCTCAGGTCAACCAGCGAAGCATCCGGCACTTGCACCTTGAAAGCCGGCGAGCGACTGAGCAACGGTGGCTCGTCAGAATCGACTACAACCCTACGCAGGTGATGCTCCTGATTACGGCCGCGCCGGAAGCAAGCTGGAACCGGTTTCCTGCAGCAACTTCCAGTCAGTGCCGTCTGCATGCATGACGTATACCTGCACATTGGCCACCAGATGCGGGTTCTGGCTGAGAGCCGAGATGTTCAATGTCAACGGGCCTTGCTCGCCGTGCAGAAAAGTCCACATGTGCGATTGCCCATAATAGAGATGCCTCTGCTCGAGCATTCCTGGCGCTCTTTGAAAGAGCCAGGAGCCCTTCTCAGGATTCTGCGCGATAAGAGCGTCGGCTGTCTGTGCGGTCATCTCATCTCCATAGCCAGACCCGTTCCAACTGCTAGCCCAGACCGTCTTCCCGTTGCGGTATTCCTTGACCATGGAAGAGCCCGCGCGGAAAGCAGAGTCGTCCTCGCCAAACCACTGGGGGGCGGCCACGTGACTGTCGGCGTAAACGGCAGTGTCACCGGTCAGAAAGTCGTACCCCATAAAGGATCCCGATTTGCCGCTGTTATAGAAGAGCTTGTTGTTATGAAGGGTGATACTATATGCGCTCTCGGACAGCCAGACAGTTGTACTCACCGTGCCGCTTTGGCTGACTGTCAGCCGGTTGATGTAGTCATTGGGCATGGAGGTGAAATAAAGGGCGGAGGGAGCAGTGCCTGGCGTCACCCGGCAAAGCCGCTCGCCTTCTGCGGAGAACACCTGCCCTTTCCCGATCTCGACACCGAAGATTTCCCGGGAGTCTCCTTCATAGAACACCAGGTTGCCGAGCAGCTGAAAGTCCGTCACTTCCTGCTCGGACTGGATTACCCAACTCCACTCGGTGGCTCCACTAGCTTCATTCACCAGATAGAGCGTATCGCCGGCTAACAACAGCAGACGGCTGGCATCAACGCGCTTCAGCGGACCGATCTTGGCGTTGTACTCGAGCGTAAAGCCGCTGATGCGCAGGGAACGCTGCAGTTTTGGAATGCGCTGGCTGACGTCATAGGCGAGCAGGTCGCCAGCTCTGGACATAACGTACAGCCTGTCCTCCAGCACCTGCACCATGGCGGGTGCGCTGGAGAAGCTACGCCTGTCCAGTACCTCGAGAGTGGCCAGGTCATAGGTAAGCAGGCTCTTGTAGTCCCCGGCATACAAGGTGCTCTCTCGCATGGCTGCCTGTCCTCTGAGCTTCATGACCGGAACATAGCCGGTAAAAACCTCAGCAGCTGCAGTCAGTGTCCTCATCGGAGTCAAGGTGAGTAGGCAGGTGAAGAGCACGATGATGGCGATGCTGCGTCTAGATGTCATGCTGGTGCTCCCCTCGTCGTTTTCCTGCAACAATACTTCGCTCGCGGCCATGGCGGCACCTGCTTCAGTATTCTGTCAAATGTTACTGTTGTTAGGAGATGAAGCCCAGAGCTTAACAGCAGAGAATCAGGCGCGACCCAGGGCCGCCAAGCGTGATGCATTGTTCTGCTTTGGGTTGACGACTGGTGCTACTATCGAAACGACCTGCGCAGCCGTAGCCTCGCAGGTCGTTTCTTCAGGTCTCTGATTCGTCTGCCAGATGCAAAGCGCCCTGGTCCAGCGGCAGGCTCCAGGGAAAGAGCAGCCGCTAAACCTTGGACTTGTTCGGTTACTTGGTTGCTTACTTGTTCGGTCCTCGCAGTTGCCTGCGCAAATGCTACTCATAGGCTGCGATATGGCACCAGCACGGGTCGCATGCATGCGACCCCTACGTGTGATCGGGATATGCGTACGCCTTCGTAGGGGCGCCATGCATGGCGCCCGCTCATCGGCGGGCTATTGCGACAGCCCCCTTGTACTTGCGCGCCAAACCGAGCGTCTAGAGCAGGTTGTGGAACAGCTGCCCGCAGTCTACCGTCAGGCCCGGAAACACCACCGAACTTGCCGTATCGGTGCGGTCAAAGGCATACACGTTGTCGATTTCGCAATCGACGAATGTGTACAGGATAATCTTTTCGGTCTTGGGGTCGACAATCCAGTATTCCTTAACCCCTGATAGCGTGTAGGTGTTCAGCTTGTCGATCATGTCCTTCTTGCGTGTGCCGGCTGACAGGATTTCCAGCACCAAGCTCGGGGTGCCCATGTACTTGCCCTTGGCGGATATGTTGCCCTCCAGGTCACAGGTCACCAGCAAATCCGGCTGCATCACATCCGGCTCCTCGAGATCCTTCTTAAAGAAGTGCACGTCGAAGGGGGCGAAGAATACCCGGCACGCCTTGCCTGCGAAGCATGTATGAAAGTAGAGGTACAGTCTGGTCAGGATGTCCT
This sequence comes from Bacillota bacterium, assembly GCA_023436245.1. Taxonomy (GTDB): domain Bacteria; phylum Bacillota; class UBA994; order UBA5500; family UBA5500; genus JAEZJZ01. The sequence goes on from JAEZJZ010000113.1 coordinate 54,984, forward strand.
GGTGGGTAACCAGCGGCGAGTCCAGCAGATGAATCTCCCCGTTGATGAACTCCATGCGCAACGTACTCTGCTCGTAGATGACCATGAACTCCTCATACGAGACCTTCTTGCCGCCGTACTGGTAATCCAGTGCGTTCTCCCTCACCGTGAAGTACCGCTCAATATCCGTCACATAAGGCGTCAGTCTGGCCACCTTGCTGCCATTCTTGGTGATCACCACGTCATCGTCCTGCTGCTCGACATAGTCCATGTATTTCCCGAAGTTCTGCTTGAGCTCCGTGGCCGAAACGACCAACGCATCCCCAAAGCGTGTATCAGGCATGCGATTCACCTCCAAGTTTAGTATATCTAATGACTGTTTATCGCACAAGTAAATGTGCGATCTGTCACTCGCTCACGTGCGACCATTGCCCCTTTGGCAGCCGGTCTTCGCCGCCAATTGTGCGGGCATAGCTCGCAGGAGCCCGGGGTGAGTTCCATGCACCTCTCATCCACCTTGATGGTCACCCGACCGTCGGAGCCATCCCACTGCACGGAGGCACTCAGGTTATCTCGGTTGCTCCATTGGTCTCATTGACCAGGCACAAGGGGCAGTAAGCAACGAACCTGGGCCTGTGGCTAACTGTACTGATTTTGTGGGCGCCTCTTTTTGGTAAGAGGCGCCCATTTTTGCGGCCTTTCCAGAAGAATCGCGCAATATGCAAGAAAAAGCGTTGCAGAATCGTCCATAGAGTGTCTGGTTAAGAGAGATCCAAGATCCTGCCGCTGATTGAGGTGGGCGAGTATAGGAGTCCCCAAAGGGCGGTGGCCCGTTGCTGCCGATCCGCATGGCATCACCGACTAGGCGTGAACGCTATGGCTGCTTCTAACACACAGAGTGTCTCAGGACGAAAAATCATGCTTGATTGCGAGGTGATATGGTGAGCGAGATGGGTAAGCGGATTCGCGAAGCGCGCTTGGCGTCAGGACTAACACAAGAACAGCTAGCCGCGGATGATTTCTCTCGGTCCTTTGTGGCTTCCCTTGAGACCGGTCGCTCCAAGCCCTCAGCGGAGAACCTGTGCATCCTAGCCAAGCGACTGAATCGGCCGCTGGAGTTCTTTCTTCAGGACGAAAACGCACCCGACGCAAAGAAAGTTGCCACACTGCTTCACACTATAGAAGCGTTATTGCAGCTTGAGGATAATCAGCGAGCGAGTGAGCTGGCAGCTCAGGTGCAAGCTGATGTATTGAGTCTTGATGACTCTGCGCTCACTGCTCAGTACCATAGTTCATTAGGAAAGATTGAACTAACACGCGGCAACCTAATCGAAGGCTCAAACCATGCGTTGGTTGCTTCCAGGCTTTATCAATCACTAGCTCGATACGATGATGCTTGGCGGTGCATTTATTACGTCGCCCATGCCCTGTATTCCTCTGGAATGTATGACTTTGCCGTGGAAGTTGCGCACAAATCCTTGGATGTAGTGCAGGAAAGGGAAGAGTTGCATGACCTGGCCAAGAGGAGCTGTTATCTGCTCGGTTCAGCCAGTTTTGCCTGCGGGCGTTTTGAAGCGGCGGAGCGCTACTTTCGACTAACTGACCAGTTTCGCCACTCCGGTGGATGGAAGATGGCCGTTCTTGCTTTGCTCGGTCGCTCCAGTTGTGCGACAGTCCAGGGAGATTGGGATAATGCCCTGCAACTTGCTCAGCAAGCTTCTGCCCTGGCAACCGAAAGGGAGTGCGGGGAGTTGGAACTTGAGTGTGCTGCACAGAGCGCCGTCAGTTTGGTGTATCTCGGCGATCTGAATAGGTCAATGTCCACCATTACTCGAGTCAGGACTTATGATGATTCCTATCGTGCCCTTAAACGCAAGGTTTACCGGGAGTACCTTTTGGCGGTAGCCGATTTGGAGCTGACGGAGCCTGTTGCTGTGGTCGCCGACTTACTGAGATCTGAGATAAGCAAGAGCGACCAGCGCTCTTGGGACAGCGTGAAGGATAGTTGGGCTCTAGAAAAGGCCAGGTTGCTGCATTCGGAGAGTGCCGACGAAATAGCCTGTACTGTCGAAGCCTTCGCCAGGTCATTTGCGAGTCTGGGGCGCAAGCATGATGAGTCAGAAGTGCTTAGTTTTGGGGCGAAGCTATTGGAAAAGCGAGGCAGTGTTGTTCCTGCGCTTGGTCTCATGGCGCGCGCCTATGCACTGCTGAAATAGATAGCAGTCATCTGAACCAAACACTGAGGAAAGGAGGGATTCAAGTTGGGCAAGAGAGTTGCTGTCGGTGTTCTATTGTTGGCAGTCCTGTTGCTGCCGCTGTCCGGGGTTATCGAACCAAGTCCGTCGTGTGGACCGCAAAAACTGATCTTTCGTTGCCATGTGACAGGCGAAGTGTCTACCCATTTCGTGGCACCACGCTCATGGCCGCTGATGCGCACCGGCTCTGCACAGGAAAGAGAGATGTGCTGAGCTCTTGCGGAAGATTGGTTTGCCAACAATGCTAGGAAAGAATGGGAGAGGTGGCCATCCCGAATGATCAGGTTCCCGAGAATGTTGCCAACAATAGCGCTAATAGTGACAGTCATCGTGTTGGCTTGCTGGGTTACTGTTCTCATGCGTGGCATGGACGACATAAAATGGACCGCTGCGAATGCACTGAGGTATTCCTTCGCTGATTTTAACAGGCTCGTAGGGAGCATGATTAGTTCCCCAGACCCGATAAGTGCTTGGGACCATGACCTGCTCAATGCTTCTGGCAATCAAGATCGGTATTTGACGATGCTTCTTCACGCCCACTACGGTTTTCTTCAGCGCCGTCTGGCGTCAGATTTCAGTCGGGAGCTGGGTGACAATGGGGGTATTGAGTATCAAGCAATCAGAGCTGCGTATGGAAACACGGACAATGCTACCTTTGTCGATCTTCTTAAAGAGTTGCTTACCTACCGAGAGACTATGAATGACGAGTTGGTAACGCTTTTGCGGAAGACAGAACGCATTAAGTCCGTTCAAATTGACAAACTGCACCAACTTTTCCAAGACTATTGGCGTTTTGTTGAGAAAACGCTGGGACCAGTTCGCCGTTGATTCTGCAGTCAAGCCACACTTGGGTTGTGGTGCGGAGAGCACAGGCAACCGAGCTCAGGGCAGTAGGAGGTGAGTTGTTGTTTTATGCTCATGGGCTCAGGTACTATAAGGAGGTATAGAAAGTGAAAAGACTATTGGCCATCATCCTGTCCGCCGTGCTACTACTGTTGCCAGCGACTTCTTCCGTAGGGGCAGCTGCACCGGAACTGCGGTTATCTGGAGACGGAATGGAAGCTATGGTTTTTACCGATTCGACCGAAATCCAGAAAGGAACACCGGCGCTTTCGTGGCAAGCTCAGATGAAGTCAATCACGCTGCGAGGACAGAGCCTCATAGCCAAAGGCTCGATTAACGACATTCCGTTCTGTCTGGAAGGCAATCTGAGCAAACATGCTGAGGATGAGTTAGTTATCTCCCGGCCTAAAGACCGCAGCGGGAACTTTGACGTCCTGTTCTTCATGCTTGATCACGATCCTCACAGGAAAATACAAATGGCTCAAGAGGCTAGCGTAGGCGAAGGTCAACTGTTTCTCCAGATGGTAATGCGAGACAAATTGACAGACAACGTTGTTGTCATTGAGACAGTCCTTGATGGCTGCCTGTCCCAGTTGCTTCCAGTTATTGTCGACACGGTAACGGACGTCGATTTGATATGGTGGGGTATGTTCATAACAGGGGATATCTGCAAATCTGAGCCGAAAACCAGTCCTGAGGTTAGCATTTCGGGCGTTGATCCTGTCTCTGTGACGGAGACCTTTTACCTAATGTATACTCTGGCCGGAGATACCGTCATTGAATATGCAGATTTGGAGATAGTCACTTACGCTCCGACCGAAATGTCAAGCGGGGTGGCGTTCATAAACCTTGAGTTTAACTTCGAGGATACCTACACGTGGACCGCAAACGGAAACGGCTATGATGGATCTAGCCTTGACATTCGCGACAGCTCATTTCTCTTTGCAGTTGAACAAGAGCAGTATATCATGCACGCCGAGACGCAAGCCGAGTTGAATCAGCCTACTGGAGTTTCGTTCAACGCCGATCTGTTCAACTATCTGACCCAGGGGCAATATGAGATATGGACGATAATTTACGATTTAGTCAGCTCCGTGGATTTTGCCGATACCATATACTTGGGCAATGACTACGACTGGATACTATCAGACTCCTGTAAGGGGTTTGTTCTGACCCCGAATCAAAGCCTATCCATGGACGAACCTGGGCACTACGTGAATCTGGAGTTCCGCGTCCAGAGTCCGTCAGGAGTTGACGGACAGGAACGTGAAGTCGGCACTCAATGGCAGTTCGTCTTAGCTCGCTGGGGATACGATTGGCTTGGCAACCGGTATATCGTGCAATTTGGAGACCGTGAGACAGAAGTGTATACCAGAGAGTATACGGTAGACTAACCTGTATCGTAAGTGGCTAGATTACTACAAGAACCAGGGTGGTTGTCAAAGCCGCCCTGGTTCTTTGCATCTACTACGAATCTTGATTGCCAGGCAATCACCCTGATCAGCCCCTTTTGTGTTCAGCGTGGCCCCAGCTCAGCGCTGTGGCAACCCCAGCCGCACCTCCCCGGTGCGGAAATCAAGCGGGCTGACCCGAATGCTCGAGTCAGCCCGCTTCTTCATGGCGCGGAGGCCGCAGCCGCCTCTTGCAGCGACTTCTTCTGCCGCTTCTGTCCATACATCAGGTTGTCAACGTGGTTCAGAAACTGCTCGATGCTGGTGTAACTGCTATCGTAGATGGCTCCGCCGACGCTGCAATCCAGTTGGTAGGGCAGCTTGGCTTGGCTGTTGAACTCGCTGAAGCTGCTGCGGATGTCATCCATCAGGGCATCCAACTCCGCGGGGCTGTCGCAGTCCGCCACGATAAGAAACTCGTCTCCCCCACAGCGGGCGATTACATCCGACTTCCGCAACACCCGCCGAATTAGTTCAACTGCCTGGCGTAGGGCGTGGTCACCTTCCAGATGACCGAAATGGTCGTTGATCTGCTTCAGGTCATCCATGTCAAACAGGATTACGGCAAACCGCTCAGCTCCGCGGTGTGCGATGCGTTCGCTGAGATACCGTTCGCCAGAGGCCCTGGTCCAAGTGCCGGTCATCTGGTCGAGATGCACCATGCGCTGCTGCAAGAAGCTGTAGACGATCACCAGGGAGAAGGCGGCGCTGCTCCACATCAACAGCGCGCCATAGAACAGCGACTGCACTACGCCGCCGAGCAGTGAGAAGCTGCCGAACACAAACAGGGGTAACACATCTTCCCGCACGGCGTTGCGGCGTTGTCGGAAAATCAACCACATGCCGCACCCCATATATAGATAGACTACTGCTGCCGCCAACGGGAAAAGCGGCCCTCGCTGATAGACGTTGGCCGCGGATATCGAGAAGGCGAACCCATAGAATGGGGAGAGCAGCGCCAGCGCCACGCCACCCACTGCCGGCGCCACCATGAACAGCCAAGACGGGCGGGACAACTCGGCCTTTGGCAGTACCCAGAACCGCACCAACTGCAACCAGAAATAGGCCAGTATTGGCGCGGTGGTAAACAGACCGACGTGCAGCAACTGCGACATCGTCCGCCAGCCCGGCGCCCGGTTTAGGTAGCAGGTGGCAGTCTCCAGCAGCAGCTCAAACATGATTATCAACGAGACTGTCAGGTAGGTTTGATTCAGCTTATCCTGCCGATCCAGGCGCTGCTTGGCGCCCAAGTAAGTTATGCCCAGCAGGATTGTCGCCACCCAGTTGATATCGGTCCGCAGAAACGTGCTCATTCTTCCGACCACCTTCGTGCCGCCGACGACGGCTATTCGACATCACCCAATTCTACCTTTCCCGGTGCCGCAATGGTAGGTTTTTCCCGGTGGGATGTGAATTCTTGCCTGGGCAGTTTCCAGACGGAGGAGTTCCAGTTCCTCTGCCGAACTGATCGGTATATCCAAGAAACGGTAGAATTCCCCTCCCGGCTAGGCGGATGGCTCTAGCGCTCCCACGTCGTTCAGATAGCACCAAGGAGGGATATCAGTGGCAGACAACAACTACTACAAACAACAGCTAAACTCACAGAGGCTGTTTCAGGCGTATGACACGAACATTGCCAGAGTGCGCGCATACCTGGCCGCTGAGATAGCGTTTGTCAGAGACAGTCTGAGCGGGACAGAGCGGATGCTGGAGCTTGGGGCAGGCTACGGGCGCATCATCAAGCAACTGGCAGGTAGCTGCCAGTCAATCGTGGGCATAGACATTGCTCCCGAGAGTGTCTTGTTGGCGCAGGAGTATCTGCGGGATCAGGTCAATGCCCGGGTGATTGAGATGGACGTACACAGCCTTGCCCTAGACCAGAAGTTCGATGTAGTCCTTTGCCTGCAGAACGGCCTCTCAGCCATGCAGGTGACGTCCAAGGATACTCTGGAGCGGATTCTGGATGTGACCGAGAGCGGGGGGAGAATCTACTTCAGCACCTACAGCGAGAAGTTCTGGGAGCACAGGCTGATGTGGTTTCAAGAGCAGGCCGAAAAGGGCTTGCTGGGCGAGTTGGATATGGAGCAGACCCGCGATGGCGTGATTGTCTGTAAGGATGGTTTCCGAGCAGTCACCCATAGCCCAGAGGACCTGAGTAGGGTTGGCAATTTGTCGGGCTGCAGGTATGAGCTGCGGGAGGTAGACGAATCCATCCTCTTTCTGATCATCCACAAGCGGTAGACAAACGCTATTCATAGATTGCGATATGGCACCAGCAGGGTCGTATGCATGCGACCCTGCTGGTGCCTAGGATATGCATGCCCATCGACACGGCGCCTCGGCGCGAGGGGTAGAGGGACTAGCGGGACGGATCTCCTGTCTCGTGTTCGGCCGAGACAGAGGTCCGTCCCCTGTCCCGTTTCCGTCCGCCAACAATCCTTGTCCCCGAGTAACAGAAGACGGCACTCTGGCGTCTTCTGTGCTTCCGGTTTGGCGTTAGTGCGACATCTCTCTTGCCGCACCGCCGCCACTTCACCAGCGATAGAACCCACTCTCCGCCAGTTCAACCACCGTTGTCTCCAAGCCTTTCGCCCGCACGTAAGCCTCGCCGGCAATCGATGTCTAGATCGTTAACCTTGCGCAGACACAGGAAGCGCACTTCATCGCCCTAGACGAAGCAACTTCGAAGCAGGCAGGTAACGCGTCGGCTGATCTCGAAGTATGCGAGCAAGAGCGACCAGGCAGCGGTCACGAAACGGCGGCTGCCGTTTCGGTTGGCCCGAATACGCTTTCAGGCGGTGAGTCATAATGGACTACATGACGGTGCGGGAGGCCGGTGAGAAGTGGGGGCTGGAAGTCAGAACTGTAATGCGCTACTGCGCCGAGGGTAGGATAGGTGGCGTCGCGAAGCGAGATGACATGTGGCTGATTCCCCGCGATGCCAGCAGACCGGAAGATCAAGAGCGGGCACAGCCATCTGCATCCGCGCCAGAGGTCTCAGAGGTCTGCAAGGGTCTGATGGATTTGCATGAACAGCGCAAGCACCAGGGGGCTTGGCCTTTCCCATCGCTCTACGAGAACAAGGATTTATTCGTGTCAATCGTGAAGCACTTTCCCTATCCGATGCACATCTGTGCACCGGATGGCACCCTGCTCTTGGCCAATGAAGCTTTCCTGGAATTTGCCAGCATATCCAACCCGGAGCGACTTTATCAGCAGCACAACATCATCCTCAACCCGGCGCTAGAGCGGTGGGGGGTGGGGGAGTTCGTGCTCCGTGCTTATCAGGGGGAAGTTGTGCACGCGTATGATGTGAGAGTGCCGCATCAGGAGATAGTTGACCAACTGGCCGACAGCAAACAACTAGTTATTGGCAGTACGTTCCAAAATATGACAGCATTTCCCATATGCGATGAGAACGATGAGCTCTGCTACATAGTGACTGTCTTCACCACTTCCAGGAAGTATCTAGATAAGGAGGAGATCATGAGGGGCAGGGAGTACATCGAAACCCACTGGAAAGAGGAGTTTGACCTGGATAGACTGGCTGGCTTCGTGCACATGAGCCGTTACCACTATACTCGTCTGTTCAAGAAGTACACCGGGATGACACCTCATAGATACTACCAGCAGATCAAAATCGAGAAGACTAAGGAGAAACTGAGTGACATGAACCTCTCTATTGCCCAGGCCTTTGCGGAATGTGGAGAGGACCACGCCGGACATTTCGCCAGGGTGTTTCGGCGAGAGGTGGGTATGACCGCTTCGCAATATCGCCGGATGATGGCCCGGGAATAGAATACTCAGTCTACATGGTCTCCCAGACTCGGTGTTCTGGGGGCCTTTTGTTGTTCCGATTCTACCGGCTGACTCCCAGAGCCCCGATCATTTCCGCAAGAAGCGACGTAATTTGAGCAATAGTTGAATTCCTGCCCTTTCTCCATTCCAATATACTTAAAACTGGCATACCTTGGCCGCTGGCATTATGGAAAGGGAAGTGGGGGCATTTATGAAAGCGAGTATTTGGCGCACTCTGGTTGTCGTTCTGTTGATTACCTGCATGCTAGGCAATACCTGCGCGGTCTTCGCCGCAAACCCCAGCTACCGAGACACAGATCAGCTGGAGGAAGCTCTGCGCAAAGTAATGGCAGAGCAGGGAATCGCATTTCAAACCATGGGTGAGGACGTTATTCCCCCGCCTGTTCCTGCCCCGCCTGCGGGTACCTATACCGAGGCTCAATCGGTATCACTGGGTCCGGGTGTTTGGTATACCCTGGACGGTTCGGATCCCAGAAACACCGACAACCCGACCAGGCAGTACTTCAGCCAGAACATACTCATCTCTGAAACGGCCACGCTCACTGCCGCGCGCGAGCAGGATGGCAACTGGAGTGACTTGGTTACAGCCACCTATACCATCGTGGACGGAACCCACACGGTCAGCTTCCACAGCAACGGTGGCACCCCGGTAGACAGCCAAGCGGTCGCCCATGACGACTTGGCAACGGAGCCAGCCGAGCCAACCAGGCCCCACCATGACTTTGCTGGCTGGTACAGGGATGAGGAGCTCACTAGCCAATGGGACTTTGCCAGCGACACGGTAACATCTGCGCTCACGCTCTTTGCCAAGTGGGTGCCGCATACTTGCGAAGTCAGCTTCAATAGCAACGAAGGCAGTGTCGTGTCTCCCCAAATCGTGGATTACGGCAGCCCAGCCACTGAGCCGACTGTACCGATCAAACCCGGTCATACCTTTGCCGGCTGGTATGCCGATGCCGATCTCAACACCCCCTATGACTTTGATCTCCAGGTGACAGAGGACATCACCCTGCATGCCAAGTGGCTGGTCAATTACACTGTCATCTTCAATCCAAACGGCGGCGACGCCGTTCCTGATCAGGTCGTGCCCAGCGGCCACACCGCTGCCGAGCCGGCCGCACCGACCAGAGAGGGTTTTGCCTTTGCCGGCTGGCATGCTGACGAACTGTTGACTGTCCTTTTCAACTTCTCCACGCCCATCACGGCTAATATTACCCTACACGCCAAGTGGACCGCGGCAGAGGATCCTGAGCCGGTGAAGCTGCGCTCGCTCCAAGGCGGCAACACGGTACAGTTTGCCGGGCATCACTGGATCGTGCTTAACCCGGCCACCGGCTATCTGCTGAAAAGGACCGCCTACGGCGATTACATGCAGTTCTATGCTCAGGATGACACCGAGGGGAAGTTCGACCCGGCCGACCCTAACAGCATTGCCCATTATCTGAACGATCCCGGGGCCGAAGGCGGATTCTATCGGGGCCTGTCGGCCACAGATCGGGCACTGATCGAGAGCAATGATTGGACAACTGGCGGCATGATCGGCGACGAGCTGGATGAAGCCGCCTCCATTGCCCACTGCAAGATCGGCCTGATCAGCTTCAGCGAGTACGGGCAATACGGGCCTGACGGCCTAAACATCATCACCCGGCTCAACGATGAGCACCCAGGCGAGATTCTGGATATGAGCTGGATGATGCGAACTCCCTGGAACTATTACTGGCACTATAGTGTTGATGGTGATACGGGCGAGGTTTATTACGGAAGCAGTATCGGTTATGGCTTCGCCCGCCCGGCTATTTACCTCAATCCCGAAGTGCTGGTCGACGGGGGTGACGGGGGCACGGTCATCCACCAGTGGGAGAATGACATCAAGTCCTTTACTGTTTCCGGTCAGGTGGGCGTCTCCGTCATCGACGCCACTGCCCACACAGTTGCCTTCCGCATGCCGTACGGTAGCAGCGTCAACGCCTTGCAGCCGGCGGTCACGGTTTCGGCCGGGGCGGCCATCGATCCTCAGTCGGGTGTAGCGCAGGACTTTGGCGGCCCGGTAGTGTATTCAGTCACTGCCTACGACGGTTCCGTTCAGGACTGGACAGTGACCTGTACCGTGGACAGGAACAGCGCCAAAGCGATAGTCGCTTTCGCCGTTTTCGGTCAGATACCCGACTCCGCTTTGATCGATGCTGCTCAGCACACGGTCACTTTCCGCATGCCTGCCGGAGCCGATGTGACTGCCCTATCGCCAACCATGATCGTCTCTGATCGTGCCAGCATTGCCCCAGCAGCTGACACAGCGCAGGACTTTAGCCTACCGGTTATTTATGTCGTCACGGCTGAAGATGGCAGCACGCAAGACTGGACGATCACCTGCACAGTGGCTCAGAGCAACGCTGCTGACATTGTATCGTTCGCTGTGCCGCAGCAATCCGGGAGCACGGTCTATGACCCAAGCAACCAACGCATCACTTTCCGCGTTCCATATTACGTCAACGCTACAGCCTTACAGCCTGCGATCACTGTCTCGCCCGGAGCGACGCTGGCCCCGGCTTCTGGAGAGGCGCAAGATTTCCGCCACCCGGTAACCTATCTGGTGACGGCCGAGGATGGTATCACGCAGCAGGCTTGGCTGGTGACCTGCATTGTGGAGCCGGATGACACGCCGCCCGTGGTGGTTGCTCCGCCGGTGTCGCTGCCTACCGTCAGCACCGGCGCGGCCTCGGCCGTTGGCTTCACTGAAGCCACCTTGCACGGCAGCATTACCAGCTCCGGCGGCGCTCCCTGCACCACCGTGAGATTTCAATATCGTGAAGCAGGTGTTGGCTCATGGCAGGGGATTGGACCTGGGGCCGTTTCTTTGGGCGATGGCGAGTCGTTCAGCGTCGCTTTGCCGGATCTGAAGCCCAATACCACCTATGAGTTCTACGCCAGTGCTGCCAACAGCAGAGGCTGGGGAGAGGGGTCAGTAGAGACCTTCACTACCCAGTTGGCCACGCCGGCGATGA